>NZ_JBUPWE010000030.1:0-65360 GCF_055502615.1 Pseudoduganella sp. jia 9
GGTTCATCGCACTTTGCCGGGGAACGCATTCTTGATTTTCAAGAAGAAGTAGGATGCGTCCCGGAATCCGTAAGCCATGCGTTTGATCACTTTGATGCGATTGTTGACGCCTTCCAGGATGGATGAGTTCATCGGATAGATGGCCGAAGCCAAGATACCGCGCCGGTATTTGGCCAAGCGTTTAGCGAACTGGATCAGCGGTGCGATCTGGCTTTCCAGGGCGAGCTTGAGCCAGGTTTTCCATCGACGAGCACCTTCCCAGGCCGATGGCGCATACCAGATCTCTTTCAGTTCGGTCTTGAGCAGGTAGACCGTTGCCAAGGGCTGGTTGGCGGCGAGCAGTTCGTCAAGTTTGATCGCCTGGTCGGTTTTGAGATTGTCGCGATTACGCAGCAAAAGCCATCGGCTGCGCTTGATGACCTGACGGGCTTTTGGCTCTGCACGTAGTGCATTGGCTTGATCGACCCGTACCCGGTCAACGACTTCGCGGCCAAAACGGGCCACGACATGAAATAGGTCGTAGACCACCTCGGCATTGGGGCATTGCTGGCGCACTTCGAGATCCATAGCCGTGTTCATGTCCATCGCCACGGCTTCAATCCGCTGGCAGCCTTCCGGTCCCAGCATCTCGAAAAATGGCCGGATCGCTTCCCGGCTATTGCCTTCTCCAACCCACAATACGCGCATCCGTTCAGCATCGAGCGCGACAGTGGCATAGCGGTGTCCCTTGTGCAGGGCGAATTCGTCCATCACCAGGCGCCGTACACCCTCTGCTGAGAAGTCAGCATGCAAGTGCTTCAAGCGCCGATGATCGATCTCTTTGACGGTATGCCAGTGTAGGCCGGTCAGCCGGGCCACATGTGCTATCGGAAGCAGTTGCGCCAGCGCCTCGACCCACAGGCGCACACGATGCGTAATGCGTGAACGCCGGTCAAGCCAGACAATGTGCTCGGCAACCCGTGCATTACAGTGATGGCAGTCCAGTCGCCGCACTGGCACATCAAGCCAGACGCGTTTGTCCAGAATATCGCGGTCGCGCACCTTGCGTCTTCGGCGCTCATGCACCAAGGCGCAAGGCTGGCGGCACGACCCACACAAAGCATCACTTGTCGGACAGGGTTCGAGAACGATCAGCAGGGAACCGTCTTTCTGTTCTTGGACGGAGTCGAGAATATGGCCTTCCCAAAACGGGAGAGACGACATAGCATTGAGCATGGCGGTGGTTTGAAAGATTGACTTGTTTGGCGACTATCAATCTACCAACTTCAGACCCCCGCCACCACTTCCTGCTCAGATCGTCAATCCCGTCTTCCCCCATTCCCCGCGAAGAACCTAAAAAAAGCCCGCGGGGAGCTTCCCGCGGGCTTCCTTGCAACGACCCCGGCAGTGTGCGGACTACACGAGCCCACCCACCACATAACCACCCGTCATCGCCACCACCAGCAATGCGCCGATCGGCGTGGGCGGCGCCGGCGACGGAATGTCGCAGGCACGGCAGACTGCGCCGATCAACAGGCCCAGCACGGCGCCGGCAAGCAGTGCGCTCATCGCGAGCCCCCTGCCTGCTGCGGCGGCGTTTCAAGCGCATGGCCGCCGCAATGGCGCTTGTTCTCGGCGGCGCGGCGTGCCACGTAGCGGTCCACCAGCCAGTAGCCGCTGCTCATCATGAACACCAGCAGCGCGCCGGACAGCACCGGCGGCGAGGCGGCCGGGATGCCGAACTTGCGGCATGCCAGGCCGACGGCAAACGACAGCACCAGCCCGGCCAGGATCTTCACGTAATTCATCGCTCCTCCGTCAGAACGCAAAGCAGCTGCAGCCGAACGCGCCCCAGAAGCCGGCGTAATCCGAGACCGGCACAGTGGACTTGCGCGCCACGTCGTGCGAATGCCTGTGGACCGCGCAGGCGCCGGCGCACTGGTGTGGAAGCAAACTCTTCTGCGCCGCCGGCGCCGCGGCCCGGTAGTGGCCCGGCACCTTGTTGACCGGCGACCAGTCCGGCAAGACCGGCAGTTGCGGCGGGCCCAGCTTGTCGAACTCGGCCTGCGCGAAAACGATCTTGCCGCCGACGACGGTCAGCACCGATTCGATCGACTTGATCGCTTCTTCGTCGACGCGGAAGAAGTCCGCCGACAGCACCGCCAGGTCGGCCAGCATGCCTTCCTGGATGCGGCCTTTCTTGCCCTGCTCGTTCGAGAACCATGCACTGCCGGCGGTCCACAGTTCGATCGCCGTCTCGCGGTCGAGCCTTGCGCCGGCGTCGTACAGCCGCAGGCCGCCGACGGTGCGGCCGGACACCAGCCAGTACAGTGCCGTCCACGGGTTATAGCTGGCCACGCGCGTGGCGTCGGTGCCGGCGCCGACCGGCACGCCGTTTTCCAGCATGCGCTTGATCGGCGGCGTGTGCCCGGCCGCCTCGGCACCGTAGCGGTCGACGAAGTACTCGCCCTGGAACGCCATGCGGTGCTGGATCGCGATACCGCCGCCCAGTGCCTTGACGCGCTCGATGTTGCGGGGCGTGATCGTCTCGGCGTGGTCGAACAGCCAGTGCAGGCCATCGAACGGGATGTCGCGGTTGACCTTCTCGAACACGTCCAGCATGCGCGAGATCGATTCGTCGTAGGTGGCGTGCAGGCGGAACGGCCAGCGCTGCTCGACCAGGTGGCGTACCACCTGCTCCAGCTGGCCTTCCATCTCCGGCGGCAGGTCGGGGCGCGGCTCCAGGAAATCCTCGAAGTCGGCCGCGGAAAACACCAGCATCTCGCCGGCGCCGTTGTGGCGGTACCAGTCGCTGCCGTCGCCCGGCTTGACCATCTCCGTCCACTTCTTGAAGTCCTGCAGCTCGGCACCCTTGTTCTGCGTGAACAGGTTGTAGGCGATGCGGATCGTCAGCTGGTCCTGCTCGGCCAGCTGCTGCACCACCTGGTAGTCTTGCGGATAATTCTGGAAGCCGCCGCCCGCATCGATCGCGCTGGTCAGCCCGAGGCGGTTCAGTTCGCGCATGAACTGCCGGGTCGAATTGACCTGGTGCTCCAGCGGCAGCGCCGGGCCCTTGGCCAGCGTGGCGTACAGGATCATCGCGTTCGGGCGCGCGATCAGCATGCCGGTCGGGTTGCCCTGGGCATCGCGGGCGATCTCGCCGCCCGGCGGCGCAGGCGTATTCTTGTCGTACCCCACGGCGCGCAGCGCGGCACGGTTCAGCAGCGCGCGGTCGTACAGGTGCAGCACGAAGACCGGGGTATCGGGCGCGGCGGCGTTGATCTCGTCCAGCGTCGGCATGCGTTTCTCGGCGAACTGGAATTCGTTCCAGCCGCCCACCACCCTCACCCACTGCGGGGTCGGCGTGCGCAAGGCCTGTTCCTTCAGCATGCGCAGCGCGTCGGCCAGCGACGGCACGCCTTCCCAGCGCAGTTCGAGGTTGTAATTCAGGCCGCCGCGGATCAGGTGCAGGTGCGAGTCGTTCAGGCCGGGGATCACGGTGCGGCCGTTCAGGTCGATTACCCGGGTGTCCGCCACGGCATGGCGCATCACCTCTTCGGTGCTGCCCACGGCGAGGAATTTGCCGTCGGCGATGGCAACCGCCGTGGCGACGGGATTGGCTTTGTCGGCCGTATGGAAACGGCCGTTGGTCAGTATCAGCATGGTCTTTTCTTGGTAGGCGATGGGTGTACCCCATCATACGCACCTGCCGTGCGCCGTCATCCCTAGACGGGGCACGGCATTCCTATGCCGAAAGAGGTAGCCGGTACCGTCTTTACTGCTTCCTGGCGAGCACCAGCGCGATCAGGCTGAGCACCGCGGCGATCGACAGGTAGTAGCCCACGTACTGCAGGCCATAAGTGGTGGCCAGTTTGGTGGCGATGTACGGCGCCAGCGAGGCGCCGATGATGCCGGCCAGGTTGAATGTCAGCGACGCGCCGGTGTAGCGCACTTCGGCGGGGAACAGCTCGGACAGGATGGTGCCCAGCGGGCCGTAGGTCATGCCCATCAGTCCCAGGCCCAGGCACAGGAACAGCGTGACCTGGACCGCGCTGTGCGAATCGAACAGCGGGCCGAACACGAGGCCGAACAGCGCGATCGCCGCCGATACCCAGATCAGCGTGCCGCGCCGGCCGTGGCGGTCGGCCAGCAGCGCCGCCACGGGAATCGTCAGGCCGAAGAACACCACGGCGATCAGCTGCAGGACCAGCATCTGCTGGCGCGAGAAGCCAAGACCCGCCACGCCCCAGTTCAGCGCGAACACCGTCATCAGGTAGAACAGCACGAAGGTGGCCATCGCCATCATCGTGCCCAGCACCAGCGCGCGGGTATGCTGCACGAGTACCGCCTTGACGGGCACTTCGACGCGCTCGCCCTTGTCGAGCACCTTCTGGAAATCCGGCGTTTCGGTGATCTTCAGCCGCACGTACAGGCCCACCAGCACCAGCAGCGCGCTGGCCAGGAACGGAATGCGCCAGCCCCAGCTGAAGAACTGCTCGTCGGTCTGTACTTCGGACAGCAGCAGGAAAATCCCCCCGGACAGGAAGAAGCCGATCGGCGCGCCCAGTTGCGGGAACATGCCATACCAGGCACGCTTGCCCGGCGGCGCGTTCTCGGTGGCCAGCAGCACCGCGCCGCCCCATTCGCCACCCAGGCCCAGGCCCTGGCCGAAGCGGCACAGCGCCAGCAGCGCCGGCGCCCAGGCGCCGATCTGCGCATAGGTCGGCAGCATGCCGATCACCACGGTGGAGATGCCCATCGTCAGCAGGGCCGCCACCAGCGTGGCCTTGCGGCCGATGCGGTCGCCGAAGTGGCCGAATACGGCCGAGCCCACCGGGCGCGCGAAGAAGGCGATGGCGAACGTGGCCAGCGACTGCAGCGTGGCGGCAGTGGGGTCGCCGGCCGGGAAGAACAGGTGGGGAAACACGAGGACCGCGGCCGTCGCGTAGATGTAGAAGTCGAAGAATTCGATCGTGGTGCCGATCAGGCTGGCAAACAGCACGGTGCCGGGCGAGTTGACTCGGCCGGCCGGGTGAGGCTGGGACATGCGTACTCCGGGATGAGGGAAAAACCGATAAGGGTGCCGTCAGCCGGGTGGGGCGATCTGGGCGAACGCGTCGCGGATCTCGCCGGCGTTCTCCGGGCGCACCACGCGCGCCACTTCCTTCCCGTCTTGCAGGAAGATCATGGTGGGCCAGAGTTTGACACGGAAGGAACGGCCCAGCAAGCGGCCCGGCCCGTCCTCGACCTTGAAGTGGCGGATGTCAGGATACTCCGCGTAGGCCTCGGCCAGCGGCGCCTGCGCGGCGCGGCAGTAGCCGCACCAGTTGGTGCCGAATTCCAGCAGCGCCGGGCCAGTGAGGGCATCGATCTCGGCGCGGGTGGGCGCCGCTTCCTGGTAGGTACGTTCCATGATGTACTCCGCAACGATGAAGGCCGCACCTTATCACGGCCGCGCGGCCGCAGGCGCATGCACCGGTGGCCGCCGATGCTAGAATCGCGGCTGCTCAATACCCGCGATCACGATGCGACTCGGCATTACCTCCATTCAGCGCAACCGCCAGCCGTGGATAGTCGAATGGCTGGCCTTCCACATGCTGGCCGGCTTCGACCGCTTCTACCTGTACTGCCACAAATGCGACGACGGGATGGACGACACCCTGGCCATCCTGGCCCGGCATTACCCCATCACGGTGTACAGGATCGGCGACCGCGACAGGCCGCAACTGGCCGCCTACCAGCACGCATGGGACAACCACCAGCAGGAGGTGGACTGGATGGCTTTCATCGACGGCGACGAGTTCCTGTTTCCCACCCGCGCCGCCACGATGGCCGAGGCGCTGGCGCCGTACCGCGACAAGCCGCTGTCCGCGCTGGGGGTGTACTGGATCTGCTACGGCAGCAACGGGCATGTGGGCGACCCGGGCGGCCTGCTGCTGGAGGATTATCCGCGCCACAGCGAGCCCGGCTTCGGTCCGAACCGGCACATCAAGTCGATCGTCCGCTCCGGGCAGCCGGTGCGCTGCACGGGTTCGCACCTGTTCGCCACGCCGCACGGCACGGTGGACGAGCAACTGCGGCCGCTGACGGCGCCAATGCTGCAGGACCCGGCACTGGCGCCATCGTACGAGCACTTCCGCATCAACCACTACGTGACCCAGCACCACGACTACTTCAGGCAGGTCAAGCAGGACATCGGCGCAGCCGACCGCACGCCGCACATCGTCCGCCCCGACCACTGGTTCACCGGCCACGACCGCAACGAATGCGACGACGGCGTGGCACGGCGCTTCCTGCCGGCGCTGAAGCGCAAGGTGGCGGAGCTGCAAGCATTACTGAAAACGGAAAACCGGTGACAGGCACCTGTTATTTTGGAACATTCGTTGCAAAATAACTGGTGCCTGTCACCGGTTTTTCAGCAGGCTTGCAGCGCGGTTATGCCGACAGCGTGGTGTTGTACTCCTTGCCGCCGATCTTCACCCGGTTCAGCTTCAGTCCCCGCACGTTGTACAGGAAATAAGGCTGTTCGGTGCTGACGGTGGTGCCGAAGTCGCAGTCGCTGATCGTCACATTGGTGACCGGCGGCACGACGGGCATCGGCTGCGGTCCATTGTAGTTGTTGGAGACCGGGCCGAGGATGACGACGGCCTGGTAGCACGCCGCCTTCTGGCCTTTCTTCGGCCCCTTCTTCACTTCCACGTTGCCGACCGTGACATTGGAGATCTGCACGTTGTCCACCACCGGAGGCCGGGTGCGCACGGTGTCGGCCGTTGGCGTGTAGTCGCAGTCGAACGTGACGACGGCGCCGGCGGCCACCGCCACGGTCTTCGATTCGATCGGCGAGTTGGGCAGCGATGCGTAGAACGACGGGCTGGTCTGCACGCCGTTCGGGATCTTCACGTTGCGCACGTAGAAGTTCTTCAGGTAGCCGCCGCGGTTCATGTTGGTCTTCAGCCGGATCGCCGTGTTCAGCGGATCGGTCGCCCAGTGGATGTTCTCGAACACCAGGTCCTGCGCGTAGACGTTCTGGATGCCGCCGGCCATCTCGCTGCCCAGCGTGACGGCGCCGTGGCCGCTCTGCATGATGCACTTCTGCACCACGATGTTCTGCGACGGGCCGTACTGCACGTCCAGGTCCTTGCCGGCCTTGATGGCGATGCAGTCGTCGCCGGTGTCGAACGTGCAGCCCTCGATCAGTACCATGTCGCACGATTCCGGATCGAAGCCGTCGCTGTTCGGGCCCTTGCTGTTGCAGTGCACGTTGCGGATCACGATATCGCGGCAATGGACCGGGTGGTGCTGCCAGAACGGCGTGTCCTTCACCTCGTAGCCTTCCAGCAGCACGTTGGTGCAGCCGATCAGGTGGATCATCGTCGGGCGCAGGAAGTGGCCCAGGCCGAACACGCGCTGCGCCAGCGGCACGCCGGCTTCGGACAGCGCCGGCAGGTACTGCTCGTCGGCGCGCCAGCGCTCGCCTTCGCCCTGGATATGCAGGCGCTCCGATTCCGTCAGGTGCGGCGCCACGTCCTTCAGCGACTTCGGATTGATCGGATTCGGCAGGCGCTGCGTCAGCTTGCCTTCCACGTAGCCCGGCGTGTTCGCCTGCGATGCCGGGTTGATCGTGCGGTTCTTGCCCTTCCACGTCCACCAGCAGTCGCCATCCTTGCCGTTGAACGGCACGCCGCCCTGGCCGTTCAGGATGCTGGTCCAGTCTTCGCCGGTCAGCGCGATATTGTCGGCGCCGTACGCATAGATCGGCGACGCGAAGTTCAGGCAGTCGTTGCCCTGCCAGCGCGTGATCACCAGCTTGCCATGCTTGCCGCAATCGAATTCGCCGTACTTCGCGTAATCGGTCGGCTGCGTGGAGAACAGCACGTTGGCGCCCTTCTTCAGGTGGACGTGCACGTTCGACAGCAGCACGATCGGCCCGGCCACGAACCAGTTACCGGCCGGGATCACCACGCGGCCGCCACCGGCCTTGTGGCAGGCCTCGATGGCCGCCTTGATCGCCGGGTAGCAATCGTGCGAGCCGGGCGCCTGCGTTTCGACGGTGGCCTGGTCGTCGTGCGATATCCATGCCTTGATCTTCACCAGCTTGCACTGCGCGGCACCGAACTCGGTGATCGGGAAGTCCTGGTCGCGGAAGCGCCGGGGCTTGTTCAAACGGGTGACGATTTCCCTGGCGCGGCCCCACGGGTCGTCGCCGATCGCCGCACTGGCCGTTCCGGCACCGAGGGTGGCAGCGCCGCCGGCCAGCGCCAGGCTGGATGCCGACACGGCTTTCATCATCGCGCGGCGTTTTTCATTGACACGCTGGTCGTTCAAATGGTTCATGCTGTCTCCTACTCGTGGAAGTTGTTGAATTCCGCCAGGTACACGTCCGGCGAAGAGGGCTGCTTCCCGTAGCCCAGTTGGTTGACGGGGTCGAAGCCCGCGTTCTTCAGGTTCTTGTAAAAATCGTCGGATGAAAACTGCGCCGGGCGGTAAGCCAGCGTGCCGGGCGCATTCCAGTCCGACCAGGGCTTGCTGCGGTCGATGTGCGCGCCGACGCGCGAATGGATCACCACCATCTTGCCCACCGTTTCCAGCACGGTCGGGGTGATCGTGCCCTTCGGTTCCCGGTAGACGCTCGCGCTGCCCAGCGTGCAGGCGTAACCTTCGACGGCCACGGGCGCGTACGGACTGCAGCGCGAATTGTGAAACCACTGGCGCGCCAGGTAGTACTTGCCGGCCAGCGCATTCGGCGAGCCGTCGCTGGTGAACTTCACTTCATTGAATACGAAGCCGTACTTCGTGCGCCAGTTGGTGTTCGGCGCGCCCACGTACGACATCGTGCGGTCGCCCAGCGACTTCACTTCGCTGCGATAGAAGTACGCCGTGGTGTCGCCGAAGATGAAATCGACATCGCCCTCGATGTACGACTTGTGGAAGAAGCTGCGCGCGGTGACGCGGGTTTCGGCCGACTTCAGGTACAGCGTGTCCTGGAAGCCGATCAGCCGCACGTTCTCGAACTGCGCCTTGTCGGCGCCCTCGACCAGCAGTGCCACGGCCTGGTGGCTGACGCGCGCCTGCGGCTTGTCGGGCGTGCCGCACACGCGCTCGCCGCATTCGTCGCGCGCATTGCCGGTGGCCTTGTTGTACGAATTCTCGATCGTCAGGTTGCGAGCCTGGAAGCCGTGGTTGCGGGTCCACACCGTCATCGAACCGCTGGTCGAGATGGTGGGCGCGCGTGCGGCGATCTGTGCATGCATGGCCACGATGGCCGGATCGAGCCGGGCGAACTGCGGCCCGTACTGCTTCAGGTAGTCGGCCACCGG
This sequence comes from Pseudoduganella sp. jia 9, assembly GCF_055502615.1. Lineage (NCBI taxonomy): Bacteria > Pseudomonadati > Pseudomonadota > Betaproteobacteria > Burkholderiales > Oxalobacteraceae > Pseudoduganella > Pseudoduganella sp. jia 9. The sequence continues at coordinate 9,297 of NZ_JBUPWE010000030.1, forward strand.
AATGGCGGCATCCAGCCCGGCCGAGATCACGGTGTCGGCTGCGGCCTTTCCTTCGCCGTACAGCGTGATCGGCCGCGCCGAGGCAGGCACGTAGACCAGCTCGCGGTAGGTGCCCGGCTTGACGAGGATGTATTGCCGCCCGCCTGCCGGCTTCGCGGCGGCGTCGACGATGGCGCGGTTGACCGCCTGCTGCACGCTGATGAACGTGGTCACGCCATCGGCCCGGCCGGCGGCATCGACGATATAGTCGGCCGTGAACGCGGCGCCTTGCGCCAGCGGATCGGCCAGCGGGTTCCATGGATCGGTCTTCTCGGCACCAGCGCGGCCGGTGGTCTTCAGCACCTCGGCGATCGTGTAGCGTTTCGCCTGCGCCTCGCTCAGCTGCGGGCGACCGGCGGCGCCGGTATCCTGGGCCTGGGCGTGGCCCCCGGCCGCGACGAGCACGGCAGCAAGCAGCAGTACCGCGCGCATCATTCGCCCTCCGGCCTGAACTCGGCCGCGATGGCCGGGATGGCCGCCTTCAGCTCGCGTTCGACCATCGCGGCGAAGTATTTCGCCCCCTTGGCGCCGAGGTGCGTGTAGTCGAACGCGCTCTTCGCGGCGCCCTGCGGCTCGACGCCGGCTCCCTTGGCGACGGGCGCCGCGGCAGGCTTCGGCGCCACCGCGAACGTATCGGCTTCCGCCTCGCCCATGGCCTGCACGGCCGCGTAGCTGTCGGCATTCAGGTCCAGCAACGGCACCTGCTTTTCCTTCGCGGCGGCGCGGATCGCGTCCGCCCACGGCACCAGCGTGTTTTCCAGCACGCCTTCCCTGAAACTGCGGCGTGTCAGCGGCGTAACCAGCACCGGCATGCCGTCCAGGGCTTTGACTTCGTCGACATAGCGTGCCATGTTGACGGGGAATTCGGTCTTCAGGTCGGTCGAACGGCCAGGCTTGCCCGGCTGGTCGTTATGGCCGAACTGGATCAGTACATAGGTGGCGCGGTAGGCGGCGCCGCCCTTCAGCAGGCCCTGCACTTCGTCCCAGCGCCCTTCGGCGCGGAAGCTCGACGAGCTGCGCCCGCCCTTGGCCAGGTTGATGCAGGTATGGGCGCGGTTCACGCGCGCGCAGAACGCGTCGCCGTAGCCGCTGTTCGACGCCATCGTCGAATCGCCGACGAGGATGAAGCGCACCGGCTTGTCGGCTGCATGTGCGGCGCCGAGGGAGAGCATGGCGGCAACCGCACCGGACAGGAAACGTTGTTTCATGAGTGACCTCCGTTCCGTGTAATGCTTTCTAGATGAAAACGGCCGCCGGCCGTGCAACCCGCGGGTTGCATGCGGCAGGCAACCGGACTTCGCTTAGAACGTGTAGGTCGCGCGCAGGTTGTACGAACGGCCGATCGGGCTGGCCGCGCTCGACAGGTAGCCGAACGAGTAGCCGCTGTGGTTCGTCACCGGCGGGGCCGAGTCGAACACGTTGGTGACGCCGAACGTCAGCTGCGTGTTCTTGAAGCCCTTGTAGCCCACCGTCAGGTTCCACGGCTTGTACGAGTTGATGTCGCGCCAGTAGGTCTGCGCCACCAGGTTCTGGTCTTCGTACTTCGAGTTGAAGTTCTGGGTCGCCTGTGCGGTCCAGTCGCCCTGCGCCCACGACATCTTCAGCACGTGCTTCCAGCGGTACGTGATGATCGGGAAGCTCGACGTGGTGCCGTTCGACGCTGCGCCGAAGCGGCCCACGTTGTCGACCCATTCCTCGCCCGGGAACAGCTGGTTGTCGAACTGCGTCAGGTACGTGCCGTCCAGTTCCACCTTGAAGTCGCCGTAGGTGCTGCGCGGGAAGCGATAGGTTGCCGAGACGTCGATACCGGCCGCCTTCTGGCCGCCCAGGTTCATCGTGGTGTTGGTGATGTAGGCCAGCGTGCCGTCGGCGTTACGCACGAACAGCGATGCGTACTTGGCCGGGTCCATGAAGTACACCTGCTCCGGCAGGTTGGCCAGCATGTCCTTCATGCGCACGTTCCAGTAGTCGAACGACATGGTCAGCGACTTGGTCGGTTCCAGCACCACGCCCAGCGTGTAGCCGCGCGATTTTTCCGGCTTCAGGCCGGCATTCGAGCCCACTTGCTTGTTCAGCTGCACGTTGCAGACTTCGGACGACACATAGCCCGGCAGCGCGGTACCGGTGCCGGTCACGCCCGGCGTGCCGCCCGGGCACAACAGCGGGTCATCCCAGCGTGCCGAGGTCTTGCCGGTGGCGCCCGGCAGGCGGTAGCCGTAGGCGTCGAACAGCGTCGGCGCGCGGAAGCCGGTGTTGGCCGAGCCGCGGAACATCACGTTCTTGGTGGCTTCCCAGCGGAAGCTGGCCTTCGGGTTGATGGTGTTGCCGAAGTCGCTGAAGTAGTCGTCGCGCACGGCCAGGTTGACATTCAGCGCGCTCGTGACCGGCAGGTCCAGCTCGGCGTACAGCGCATACACGTTGCGCTGGCCTTCGCCGTGCGAGGCGGTGCTGTTCAGGTACTGCACTTCGTTCTGGATCGCCAGCTTGTCGTCGCGCGTGGTCTGGTGGCTCATGTCGGCACCGACCGCGATCGCCGCGTCGCCGCCGGCCATCGCAAACAGCGTACGGCTGGCCGAGAAGTCGATGCCCTTGTACGTGGTTTGCGAATCGCGGTTCTTGATGCCGTCGACCGAGATCGACGCCAGGTAGTCGCGGCCGGCCTGGTCCTGCAGGCCGAACGGGTTCAGCGCGCCGCTCTTCAGGCCGTCGAGGATGCCCTGGCCCCTGAAGAAGCCGTTCTGGTAGAAGTTCTCGCGGTCGGACAGGCCGATCACCAGGCCGGCGCGGTAGTCCCAGCCGGCCAGCACGCCTTCGTCGACGAAGGCCAGGCGCTGGTTGACCTGCTTGTCCTTCTGCGCGGCCAGGCCATAGTCGGCCACCGACCAGGTCACCGTCAGCGGCTGACCGGTGATGCCGGCCATCGCGGGCACGCCGCCGCTGTTGCCCGGGTACCACTTCGAGGTCGACGGCAGCAGTGCCGCCACGCCGCCCACCGCCACCGACTGGGTCGGGTTGCGGGCGGAGATGATGTACGACTGGCCACGCGTGTATTCGACCGTGAAGGTATGGTCTTCGCTGATCTGCTTGGCCGCACGGGCGTAGAAGCTGATCTGCTGGTTCTCGTACAGCGCGGTGCCGTACTCGTTGCTGTTCAGCGTGCAGGTGTTCTTGGCGCCGATCGTCGAATACGGCTCGGCGCAGGTGGCCGCGTACGGGTTCTGCGCGGTCTTGTTGGTGGCCGTGGTGAAGTTGGCCGGCATGGCGTAGCCGCCGCTGCCCAGCGTGCGCGGACGGCCCAGCGATGCCAGCAGCTCGTCGGAGCTGAACTGTTCGCGGTCTTTCGCGGCCAGGCGCGAACGGTCGTGGAAGTCGACGGTGGCGTAGGCCGACCAGCCGTCGCGGTTCAGGTTGCCCTTGCCGAAGGTCAGCGTGGCGCGGCGCTCGTCGCCGCCGCCGCTGCGTTCCGGCGTCACGTACTGGCCGGTGACCTGCACGCCTTCGAATTCCTTCTTCGTGATGAAGTTGACGACGCCGCCGATCGCGTCCGAACCGTACAGCGAGGAAGCGCCATCGCGCAGGATCTCGACACGCTGCAGCGCGGAGAACGGAATCACGTCCAGGTTGGCATAGCCGGCGGAAATCGCCTCGTTCGCCAAACGGCGGCCGTTCAGCAGCACCAGCGTGCGGTTCACGCCCAGGCCACGCAGGTTGATGTTGGTGCCGGAACCGGCGTTCGACGGTGCCAGCGAAGCCGATTGCGGCAGCGCCATCATCACGTCGGCCAGCGTGGTCATGCCGCGCTGGGTGAATTCTTCGGCCTTGATGCTGGTGACCGGCAGCGCTTCTTCGTTGGCCAGCCGCTTGATCGAGGAACCCGTCACTTCGATGCGCTGCATCGCTGCCTCCTGTGCGGCTGCCCCGTTGGCCACGGCGATGGCGGCCAGTGCGATCGAGGTCAGTACCAGCCGTGGCTGGAAGCGGGTTTGCTTGCTTGCGCGCTTGTTCATGCTTGTCTCCTGGGTTTTCCGATGGTGTTCGCGCCGCCCCGCGTATCGCGGCGGGCGGCGGTGGTGGAGCACCTCGCGTGCTCCGTGCCGCTGCGACGAAGGCCGGGGGCCAGGGTCGCAGGCGGTGGATAAACTCTTTTTTATAGTGAGATCAGGGGCGCGGCTGCGCTGCGCGCAATGCCGGCAAGGGTGGCGGGTAGTTCCGCTTGTGATACCGAATACATCCTGTCTCCTGTCGCGGCGCCATGCGATGCGGCACCGCTGCTGCCATTTTCTTGTGTTGCCGTTCCGGTACTGCTTTGTTCTTGTAATGCCTGTTCCGGTACTGCCTGGTTTTTACTGCCTTTTTTGCTGCCTGTTTTTTTGCTGCCTGTTTTTTGCTGCCTTTTTTTGCTGCCGCTACTGCCCTCAGCCGCGCGAGAACGTCCGCGTCACGCGTTCGAGGTGCGCGCGCATCGCCCGCCGCGCCGCGGCCGCGTCATGCGCCGCGATCGCTTCGAAGATGCGGCGGTGGTCCTTCAGCGTTTCCTGCCGCAGCTCTTCCGTCTGGAAGTGCTCCTTCAGCTTGTGCCACAGCCGGCCGCGCTGGTTCCACAGGTAATCCATGGTGCCTACCAGCGCACCGTTGCCGGTGGCGCGGGCGATCGCGAGATGGAAATTGCGGTCGGCCAGCTCGTTGGTCGTCTTGTTGGCGTGATGCGCTTCCATTTCCTCGACCGCCTTGAGGATCGCGTCGATCGCATTGTCGGTGGCTACGCGGGCGGCGATCGCGGCCACTTCGGCCTCGATCATGCGGCGCGCCGACAACACTTCGAACGGTCCCGGCCCAGCTTCCGGCAGGCTTGCTTCCTGCTCCGCCTCGCACACATAAACGCCCGAACCGCCGCGCACTTCGATCACGCCACCCAGCTCGAGGGCAATCAGCGCCTCACGCAGCGAGGCCCGGCTGACCGACAGCTTGGTGGCCAGATCCCGTTCAGACGGCAGGCGTGCGCCCGGCGCGATGCCTTCGTCGCGGATCAACTGCGCGATACGGTCCGCGACCACGCGGTACAGTCGCGGCTCATGGTGGTCGTTCAGCGGTGGCGGACGTTTCAGCATCTTGCTTTTCATTATTGCATTTGGTCAGGCCATTCTAAACCGGTCAGACCAAATGAGCAATGTGGACTAGCCAAAAATTTGGGCATCTGTCATACTGAAGTCATCAGACAACTCGCCGGCACGTCTGCTCGTTGCGCAACTACAACAGCGCCGATCACGCGGCACCGGCCCCCTCAGGACAGAATCATGACAGCGAGCATTCCGCGCCGTATCCTCATGCATGCCAACGACAACGTGGCGATCGTCGTCAACGATGGCGGCCTGGCGGCGGGCACCGTTTTCGACGATGGCCTTACGCTGGTCGAAGGTGTGCCGCAAGGCCACAAGGTGGCGCTGGCCGACATCGCGCAAGGCCAGAGCGTGCTGCGCTACAACGTATCGATCGGCCGCGCCGTGCGCGACATTCCGAAAGGCAGCTGGGTTTCCGAGCAATTGCTGGAAATGCCGCCGGCGCGCGAGCTCGACAACCTGCCGATCGCCACCGTGAAAGTGCCGCCCCTGGAACCGCTGGAAGGCTATACCTTCCAGGGCTACCGCAATGAAGACGGCACGGTGGGTACCCGCAATATCCTCGGCATCACCACGACCGTGCAGTGCGTCTCCGGCGTCGTCGAATTCGCGGTGAAGCGCATCAAGGCCGAGCTGCTGCCGAAGTACCCGAACGTGGACGACGTGGTCGGCCTCGAACACACGTATGGCTGCGGCGTGGCGATCGAGGCACCGGGTGCCCACATCCCGATCCGCACGATCCACAACATCAGCAAGAACCCGAACTTCGGCGGCCAGGCGATGGTTGTTTCGCTCGGCTGCGAAAAACTGCAGCCGACCCGCCTGTTCCCGGCCAATTCGATCCAGATCCGCCGCAAGGACGACACCGTGGCGACCGAACCGCCGGTTGTGTGCCTGCAGGACGCCGGCAACGTCGGCTTCATGTCGATGGTCGACTCGATCATGCAGACGGCCGAGGCGCAGCTGGAAGTGCTGAACAAGCGCCAGCGCGTGACCTGCCCGGCTTCCGACCTGGTGGTCGGCGTGCAGTGCGGCGGCAGCGATGCGTTCTCCGGCGTGACCGCCAACCCGGCCGTCGGCTTCGCCACCGACCTGCTGGTGCGTGCCGGCGCCACCGTGATGTTCTCGGAAGTGACGGAAGTACGCGACGGGATCGACCAGCTGACCTCGCGCGCCGTGAACGCCGAGGTGGCCGAGGAGATGATCCGCGAGATGGCGTGGTACGACGCCTACCTGACCCGCGGCGGCGTCGATCGCAGCGCCAACACCACGCCTGGAAACAAGAAGGGCGGCCTGTCGAACATCGTTGAAAAGGCGATGGGCTCGATCGTCAAGTCGGGCAGCGTGCCGATTTCGGGCGTGCTGTCGCCGGGCGAGAAAGCCACCACGAAGGGCGTCAAGGGCTTGATCTACACCGCAACGCCGGCATCGGACTTCATCTGCGGCACGCTGCAGCTGGCTGCCGGCATGAACCTGCACGTGTTCACCACCGGCCGCGGCACGCCGTACGGCCTGGCCGAATGCCCGGTGATCAAGGTGGCCACGCGCGACGACCTGGCACGCCGCTGGCACGACCTGATGGACGTGAACGCTGGCCGCATCGCCACCGGCGAGGCGACCATCGAGAGCGTGGGCTGGGAACTGTTCCAGCTGCTGCTGGATACCGCGAGCGGCAAGAAGACCTGGGCCGAGCACTGGAAGCTGCACAATGCGCTGGTCCTGTTCAACCCGGCGCCGGTGACCTGACACTGGCCGCGTGCTGACACTGGCCCCGCGGCGCGGTCAGCCGATCAACCTGCCGCGCATCTTCCCGATCGATCCGCCTGCCCCGGCGGATTCGGTTAGGATGCTTCTTCCCGAACCTTCGTACGAGACTTAAGAGACGACAATGACGACGAAAAAACCTTTCAAGCGCCTGTTGCTGACCGGCGCGGCCGGCGGCCTCGGTAAAGTGCTGCGCGAGCGGATCAAGCCATGGGCGGACGTGGTCCGCCTGTCCGACATCGGCGACATGGGCGAAGCCGGCGAAGGCGAAGAAATCTTCCAGTGCGACCTGGCCGACAAGGCTGCCGTATTCAAGATGATGGAAGGCGTGGACGCCGTGCTGCATTTCGGCGGCATCTCGACCGAGAACACGTTCGAGAACATCATGTTCGCCAATATCCAGGGCACCTACAACATCTACGAAGCGGCCCACCGGCTCGGCGTGAAGCGCATCGTGTTCGCTTCGTCGAACCACGCGATCGGCTTCTACCCGCAGACCCAGGTGATCGACGCGGACGACCCGCCGCGCCCGGACAGCATGTACGGCATCTCGAAGGTGTTCGGCGAACAGCTGTCGCGCTACTACTTCGACCGCGCCGGCATCGAGACCGTGTGCCTGCGCATCGGTTCGTCGTTCCCCTCGGTAAACAACCCGCGCATGATGTGTACCTGGCTGTCCTACGACGACCTGGTGGAAGCGCTGCGCGTCTCGCTGCTGACCCCGCGCGTGGGCCACACGATCCTGTTCGGCGCCTCGAACAACAAGCGCCAGTGGTGGGACAACCGCAAGGCCGCCCACCTGGGCTTCCAGCCGAAGGACTCCTCGGAACAGTTCCGCGCCGACGTGCCGGAAACCGGCGAATACCCGCCGGCCGACGACGCCACGTTCAACTACCACGGCGGCAAGTTCATCTTCGACGGTCCGATGTACAAGGACTGACCGCCCCGCAATAAAACAAATAGGGACAAACAAATAGGGACGGACCCTGTTTTTGAGGAAATTTCCTTGAAAACAGGCGGTCCGGCGTCCCGGTCCGTCCCTGTTTTTACTTCTTGAATTTCGCGCAGGGATCGGCGCGCTTCTGCGCCGGAATCGCGCGAACCTCGTCGAACTGCTCCTTCTGGCCGCCGCCTTCCACGTAGCCAACCGCCTTCACCGTCAGCCTGGCACCGACCGTGTTCAGCCAGCGCGGCACGCCGATGTCCTTGCGCACGTGGCCGTTGCCGGCGATGAGCACCACGTCGCGCGGCTGCTGGTCGCGGATCAGCTTGGCCATCCAGATATCGCGCGCCATCTGGGCGTCGACCATTCCCGGCACCATCATGCCCGGTAGCATATTGCAATGGCCGGTGCGGATCTCGTTTTCCTGCGCCTTGCGCCAGTCGGCCGAAATCGGCTCGTTCAGCCGGTATTCGGCCACCGTCTTCGCGTCGAAGCTCGATGCCACCCCATCGCGCACCACCTTCGATGCGTTGGCGCGCGACAGGTTGACGGCGACGATCGGCAGGTGCTTGTCGAGCGCCAGCTGGATCACCGGGTAGTACTGCTGCCAGTCCCAGCCCTTCTTGTTCATCACGCGGATCACGCAGCCGGCATCGACGCAGCCTTTTTGCGCATCGTCCAGCAGCGCCTGGTCTTCGTGGTCGAACTGCTCCATGGCGATGACGGGGTGCCAGCCGGCATCGACGCGCTTTTTCAAGTCCTCGAAGCGCAGCCTGTGGCCCTGCGGATTATCGTGCACTTCGCCCAGCAGCAGCACCTGGGGATTGGCCGCTTCCTGCATGCCGGTGATGCGGCCGGCCGCGCTGTCTTTCTTGATGGCGCCGCAACCGGCCAGCAGCACGCCGGCCAGCACGGCAACGAGTGGAAGATGTTTCATGAGACGTCGGGTTCGCTATCGAAGTCCGCAGTCTACCCCAACTGGAGACAGCGTCAGCCAGCCGGCAATGCCCCCCGCTAGCGGGGCCGCGGTACTGGCCCGGCCAGGGATCGGGCAGGCGGGAACCGCGCCACCAGGAAGTCGACGAAGGTACGCACGCGCAGCGGCAGGTGCCGCGCATGCGGATACAGCAGGTAGAACGGCCGCGACGTGCCGCCGTGCGCCGGCAGCAGTTCGACGAGCGCGCCGCGTGCCAGGTCGTCCTCGACGATGAAGCGGTAAGTCTGCGCGAGCCCCGCTCCGCTGCGCGCCAGGCTGACGATGCCGAGCACGTCGTCCGAGCAGGTGTACGGGCCGGACGTGGCCACTTCCCGCGCCACGCCGCCGGCATGGAGCAGCCACGGAATCTTCCTGCCCGTGCTGGGCAGTTCGAACTGGATGCAGGCGTGATGGGACAGGTCGCCCAGCGCCTGCGGCGTGCCGGCAGCGCGCAGGTAATCCGGCGACGCCACCAGGACCAGTTCCGCATCTTCCAGCTTGCGCGCGACCAGGTTCGAGTCGGCCGGCTGGCGGCCGCGGATCGCCAGGTCGTAGCCCTCTTCCGCGAAATCGATGTTGCGGTTGCTGATGTGGACGTCGACGTCGACACCGGGATAGCGTGCGCGGAAAGCGGGCAGCACCGGCAGCAGCCGGTGATGCGCATAGGGGGTGGGCGCGCTGATGCGCAGCCGGCCGGCCGGCGCCGCCTGTTCGCCGGTGATCTCGCGTTCCGCCTCCACCAGTTGGGCCAGCGCCTGCCGGCACTGTTCGTAATACGCGCGGCCGCTGTCGGTGAGCCGGATGCGCCGAGTGGTGCGCACGAACAGCCGCACGCCGAGCCGGTCTTCCAGCCGCGCCACGGAGCGGCTGACCGCCGCCGGGGTCACGCCGGCCACCTGCGCCGCCTGCGTGAACCCTTCGTGTTCCGCCGCCAGCACGAACAGTTCGACGCTGGCCAAGCCGTTCTGCCTTTGCATCCGCCCTCCAGATTGATTACCTGATGTATCAATTCAATTACCCGACAGCCGGTTTATCGGCTATTCGCGCAAAAGTATAGTGGATTCACCCCAACCACTCATGAAAAGAAACCATCATGGACACCAAAACCGCGATCGTCACCGGCGCCTCATCCGGCCTGGGCTTTGCAATCGCCGAGGCTTACCTGGAGCGCGGCTATAACGTCATCGGCAATGCACGCACGGCGGAGCGCCTGCAGGCCGCAGCCGCCAGGCTGGGCAACCCGCGCAATTTCGTTGCCGTGCCGGGCGACATCGCCCTGCCCGGCACGGCCAGGGCGCTGTTTGCCCAGGCGATCGAGCATTTCGGCAAGGCCGACATCCTCGTCAATAACGCCGGCATCTTCATCGCCAAGCCGATCGGCGACTACACGGAGGACGATCTCGACGCCATCATCGCCACCAACCTGAAAGGGTTCTTTTATCCGGCCCGCGAAGCGGCGCGGCACATGGCGGCCAATGGCGGCGGCCATATCGTGACGATCACCGCCAGCATCGGCAGCGCACCCACGGCGAAGCTGCCGGCAGTACTCCCGGTGCTGATCAAGGGTGGCCTGAACCAGGCGACGCGGGCGCTGGCACTGGAACTGGCCGGCGCGAACGTCAAGGTGAATGCGGTGGCGCCGGGCATCATCGACACGCCGCTGCATCCGGACGACGCGGCAACGCAGGCCTTCCTGAAGGGACTGGCGCCGACCGGCACGCTGGGCACCGCGCGCGACGTGGCCGAGGCCGTGCTGTACCTGACCGGGGCACGCTTCACGACCGGCACCGTGCTGGCCGTGGACGGCGGTGCCACCGCAGGAAACTGGTAAGGAGCCCGCCATGCCCTACGTAAATATCCGCGTGACGGACGAAGGCGTGACGCCGCAGCAGAAACTTGCCCTGATCGAGGGCGCGACCGACCTGCTCTCGCGCGTGCTGGACAAGGACCCGGCCACCACCTTCGTCATCATCGACGAGGTGCCGACGGACAACTGGGGCGTCGACCGCGACAGCGTGACGAACCGGCGCCGGCGCGGCAGGTAGCCGATAAGGGCGGTGACTACAGCGTGTAGTCGAGATCGTAGTAGTGCTTGCCGTTCTCGACGCGAATGGCCAGCGTGCCGGCGATGCCGGCCAGTTCGCCGGTGCCGGAGTCCGGCGCGATGACGATGCGCAGGCCGGCCTGCGCACCACCCATCACGCCGGCATGCTGCAGCATGAAGCTGCCGGTGCGCCCTTCCAGTGCGCCATCCACCTTTTCGATCGCTACATAGACGGCCGAGGTCGGCACAGGGCTGCGGAAGGACAGGAATTCGCCGCGGCCCGTCGCCGCCAGCGCGCCGTGGTAGCGCTTGTCGAGCGTCATCCGTTCGATGCCGGTGCCCTCGCTGCCTTCGGCCAGAATTTCCGGCACCAGTTTCACGTTGAACTCGCCGCTGACTTTCGCCACACGCTTCTCCCTGGGGTTAAGGTTCCATTGCCAAAGAATGCAATTTGGTCATGGTACTCCAGTTACGGGTGGTGACGGCATCGCCCAGCAGGTTGCCCATCGCGGCGGCGACGCGGCTGGCCAGCACGCCGTCCGCGCACCAGAGATAGGCGGCCCACTGGCCCAGCGCGAATGCTTCGGGCTGCCACTGCTGGTGCGCCAGCGCTTCCAGCCTGCTCCGGTCGGCCGGGTTGCTGAGCACCGCCACCATCAGCCGCGCCGGATCGCTTGCCAGGTCCAGCAACGGGTTTGCGGCGACCACGTCGGCCAGCTGCTGCGCGTCGAGCACGGTGACGCGGGCCGGCACGCCAAGCTTCAGCACCAGTGCTTCCTCGATGCGCATGGCGGAGCGCGCCGCATTGGCGGCCGGGCAGTCGAACACGGCATTGCCACTGTTGAGCAAGGTGCGCACGCCCGAAAACCCCAGGTCGCCCAGGACCGTGCGCAGATCGGCCATCGCGATGCGCTTGGCCCGGCCGACGTTGACGCCCCGTAGCAAGGCGATCTGCCGCTGTGTGCTCATGAATCCTCCCTTGCCGGCAGTATGCGTCAGCCACGGCGAAGCGGGCGCCCGGCTTGCGGCCCCGGCCTTACCGGGCGGGCATGGTGGTAAGATCGGCTGAACGAGGAGGATGCGATGGAGATCGGCGACCTGCCGCTGGCGCAAGCGCGCGCCGGCATGATGCTGTCGGGCGAGCTGCGCGATGCGCACGGCGATGTGCTGCTGCCGGAAGGAACGGTGCTGACGCCGGCAATGCTGGCCTCGCTGGCGCACCACGGCATCGATCAGGTGCCGGTCCGGAACCCGCACGGCGAACGCATCGACTACCTGTTCCGCAGCTTCCCCGCCAGCGCGGACGCCTCGGCCGGAGGCGCGCTGCGCACCTTCCTGCACGCCTACCGCACCGGAGCGGACCGATGAGCCGCCTGGACTACGACACGGTCGTGCAGAACCTGGACGACCTGCCTTCCCTGCCCGCCGTCGTGATGGAACTGTTGAACAGCATCGATGCGGAAGAAGTCGACATCGCCGTGCTGGCCCGGAAGGTGGCGCAAGACCAGGCGTTGACGGCCAAGACGCTGCGCCTGGCCAACTCCCCGCTATATGGCCTGCAGGTCAGGATCACCACGATCCAGCAGGCGATCACCTATCTCGGCTTCCAGACCGCGCGCAACCTGATCACCGCGGCCGCGCTGACCGGGTGTTTTCCCGAACACCGCTGCGCCGGCTTCTCGCACGCGGCGTTCTGGCGCCACTCGATCGCCACCGCCATTTGCGCCAGGGCGCTGGCGCGCCACCTGCGCTTCAACCAGGACTATGCATTCACGGCGGGCCTGCTGCACGACGTGGGCCGGCTGGTACTGGTGAGCTGCTTTCCCGATCACTATGCCCGGGTGATCGCATGGCGCGGTGCCCACGACACGCCCTGGCTCGACGCCGAACGCGCCGTGCTCGGCATCGATCATGTCGACGCCGGCCTGGCGCTGGCCGCACACTGGAATTTCTCCGACACGATGCATTGCGCGATCGGCCACCACCATGCGCCGGAACTGCCGGGCGCGGGCTTCCTGGCCACGATCATCCATGTAGCCGACGCGATGGCGCATGCGCTGGACCTGGCCGGCGTGGCGGATGAACTGGTGCCACCGGTGTCGGACGTGGCGTGGCATGCCGTGGGACTGGATGAGGAAACGTGCCTGCGGATATTCGCGGAAACCGAAACGCAGTTCGGCGAGATGGCGCCGGTGCTGTTGCCATGAGCTTTTGCCGTGATGCCGGGACGATGCGGCGGAATGCCGGAAATGTGGAAAGCGCGGGGGGGGTGAGGCGAAACGGGGCGGGGAATGACAGAGGATGACGGAAGAACTCGGCCGGAGCGCAGTGCTCCGGCCGGCATCGCTCAGTGCGTGTAATTGCCTTCCGGCTTTTGCTGAGCTTGTTGCGCAGCGGCGGCGGCGGCCTGCTGTGCTGCCTTTTCTTCTGGCTTCGGGCGGCCCTGCGCATCGGACAGGCGATACTTCGTGCGGCGGTCGCCCATCAGGTCGCGCAGGTCGCGAATGCTCATGCCGGTCACTTCATGCATGCGGATCAGCAGCGAAGCGCCGACCGGCAGGCGATGGTGGCGGATCTTGCTGATGACGGGCGGCGCCACTTCCAGCAGGCGCGACAGGGCAGCATCGTTTTTCAGTTGCATCTTGCCCAGCAAAATATCGAGCAGGTGATTCGGGTTGTAGCTTTCTTGGGAAGACAGTGCGTGGTGTGCCATGATTGATCCTCGTCGATATAGTAGATTGAAGATGCTGCTCCGGACATAATGGAAAGACCGCAGTTTTCTACCTTGGTTTCAAAATTGTTCCAAATCAGCTCCGGAACGAGTACGCCAGGATTCCTGACGCAAGGGCCGGCGACTATCGGGTAGAAACTTGCACTTTCAGCAAAATTCTATGCCCAAACAAGCACGCTCCAGCCTAGCGATGCCAAGCGAAGATTAATTCAAATCAATCATTCGCTAAGAAACTTGACAACATGGCTATTTCACCACACGGAAACAGTAGGCAGCGCACGATAGAACCGGTGGGAAATTGTTTCATCCATCGACCGGGCATTTGCAGAGTTGGCATTTCGATATGGATGAGCCAGGAAACCGCATGCCGGCTGGCATGCAAAGTTTTTCCGTAATTCATCAACACAAATTACGGTAAACTGCCGGCCATGCAGAAAAAAGTATTCATCAAGACCTTCGGCTGCCAGATGAACGAGTACGACTCGGACAAGATGGCGGATCTCCTTGGCGCCACGGATGGCCTGGTGCGCACCGACGCCCCGGAAGAAGCAGACGTCATTCTCCTCAACACCTGCTCGGTGCGCGAAAAGGCGCAGGAAAAGGTGTTTTCCGACCTGGGCGTGTTTCGCAAGCTGAAGGAAAAGAATCCCGATCTCGTGATCGGCGTGGGCGGCTGCGTGGCGTCGCAGGAAGGCGAAGCGATCGTCAAGCGCGCGCCGCAGGTGGACATCGTGTTCGGCCCGCAGACCCTGCACCGGCTGCCGAAAATGATCGAACTGCGCCGCCACAGCGGCAAGCCGCAGGTCGATATCACCTTTCCCGAAATCGAAAAGTTCGACCACCTCCCGCCGGCGCGCGTCGACGGCGCGTTTGCCTACGTGTCGATCATGGAAGGCTGCAGCAAGTACTGCAGTTATTGCGTGGTGCCCTACACGCGCGGCGAGGAAGTGTCGCGCCGCTTCGACGACGTGCTGACCGAAGTGGCCGGACTGGCCGCGCAGGGCGTCAAGGAAGTGATGCTGCTGGGCCAGAACGTGAACGCGTTCCGCGGCCAGATGGCCGATGGACAGCAGGCCGACTTCGCGCTGCTGATCGAGTACGTGGCGGAGATTCCCGGCATCGAGCGGATCCGCTTCGTCACCAGTCACCCGAAAGAGTTCACGCAGCGCCTGGTCGACTGCTACGCGCGCATCCCGCAGCTGGCCGATCACCTGTACCTGCCCGCCCAGCACGGCTCGGACAGGATCCTCGGTGCCATGAAGCGCGGCTACACGGCGCTCGAGTACAAGTCGATCATCCGCAAGGTCAAGGCGGTACGGCCGGACATCACGATCGCGTCGGACTTCATCGTCGGCTTCCCCGGCGAGACGGAGGAGGATTTCGAAGCGATGATGAAGCTCATCGGCGACGTGGACTTCGACAACTCGTTCAGTTTCATCTTCAGCAAGCGCCCCGGCACCCCGGCCGCCAACCTGGCCGACGATACCCCGCACGAGGTCAAGCTGGCGCGGCTGCAGCGCCTGCAGGCGCTGATCGATGCCAACACGAAACGGCACAGCGCGGCCATGGTGGGCAAGACGATGCGCGTGCTGGTCGAAGGCCCGTCGAAGAACGGCGGCAACGAACTGGCCGGCCGCGCCGGCAACACGCGCACCGTGCTGTTCGATGGTGGCGACACGCCTGCCGCACTGCATGGCAAGATGGTCGATGTAATCATTACGGAAAGCCTGTCCTATTCCCTGCGCGGCGAGCGCATCTGATCCCGCCGCGCCTTCTGCCCTGACCACACATTGAAAACAAAGATCCCCGTACAGCCGCACTACTTCATTCCTGAACCGCTGGACAATACGCGTCTGGCCAACCTGTGCGGCCCGCTCGACGAGAACCTGCGCCAGATCTCGGCGGCGCTCGATGTCACGATCTTCCGGCGCGGCGAGAAATTCATCGTCAGCGGCACCAATGCCGAGCGCGCCGTGCAGATCCTGGAAAAATTCTACGCGGTGGCCGACAAGGCCGTGCCGATCGAGGAAGTGCAGCTGGGGCTGGTCGAACAGCGCACCAGCCAGGCCGTGCCGGATGGCGACGACGAGGAAGAACCGCCGTTCAACGATCCGGAAATCGCCAGTCCCGTGCTGAAGACGCGCCGCAGCGACCTGCGCGGCCGCACGCCGCACCAGATCCGCTACCTGCGCAATATCCTCGAACACGACATCAGCTTCGGCGTCGGCCCGGCCGGCACCGGCAAGACCTACCTGGCGGTGGCCTGCGCGGTCGACGCGCTGGAACGCGACGCGGTGAAACGCATCATCCTGTGCCGCCCCGCCGTCGAGGCGGGCGAGCGGCTAGGCTTCCTGCCCGGCGACATGGCGCAGAAGGTCGATCCTTACCTGCGCCCGCTGTACGACGCGCTGTACGACCTGCTGGGCTTCGACCGCACGCAGAAGATGTTTGAAAAACAGGTGATCGAGATCGCCCCGCTGGCCTACATGCGCGGGCGCACACTGAACCATGCGTTCGTGATCCTGGACGAAGCGCAGAACACCACCGTCGAGCAGATGAAGATGTTCCTGACGCGGATCGGCTTCGGCAGCAAGGCCGTGGTCACCGGCGACGTCACGCAGGTCGACCTGCAGAAACACCAGAAGAGCGGCCTGGTCGACGCCATCGCGGTATTGCGCGACGTGCGCGGCATCGCCTTCTCGCACTTCTCCAGCGAAGACGTGGTGCGCCACCCGCTGGTGGCCCGCATCGTCGACGCCTACGACAGCGCCCACCAGAGCACGGCCGACATCGCACCACTGCTGAAACCCGTCAAGAGCACCGCCCGGAATGTCCGAAAAAAATAAGCTGACCCTGTCGGTGCAATACGCCGATACCCGCCTGCAGGAAACCATCACCCGCCCGCTGATCCGCAAGTGGGTGAAAGCCGCGCTGTTCGCCCCGGCCGAGCTGACGATCCGCTTCGTCGACGCGGCCGAGGGCCAGGCACTGAACCGCGAATACCGCGGCAAGGACTACGCCACCAATGTGCTGACGTTCGCCTACAACGAAGGCGAGGAGATCGCCGACGACGAACCGACCCGCGCCGACATCATCCTGTGCACCGACGTGCTGGAACGCGAAGCGGCCGAGCAGAAAAAAACCGTCGAAGAGCACACCGCCCACCTGATCGTCCACGGCGTGCTGCATGCGCAGGGCTACGACCATGAAGAGGACGACGAGGCCGAGGAGATGGAAAGCCTGGAGACCGAGCTGCTGGTGGAGATGGGGTACGCCGATCCTTACGCGGCCGAGAAGTAACGCAAAAGTCAGTCCTCACCTGCACCTTCGTTTGCGATCGCTCAAGGAATCCAGCAGCCCTGGCACTTGCCGAAGGTTCGCCCTTCCGTTGAAATACAGAGTCGACGTCAACGGAGGGCATCATGTGCAGGCACCAGATCGTTTGCATGGCGGCTTTCATATGCAGCCTGGCTTTCCCGGCGCTATGTATCGCGCAAAACAACTCCGGGGTTTCAGTCCTGGTTCGTCAACAGCGATCGTCCGCTGGAGAGGTCGTTTATCACTACACGGTCGTTAACCGCGATAAACGCAAGATCGTGGCGATCGATATTGGCCGCGACGAAGAACACGACAGATCGGAACTCACCGAGCTACCGATTGGCTGGACTTTCGACGAAGGCCTTCCCGCTACAAGTGCGACTTCTCCGCCGGGCTGGGAAGTAATGTTGATCACCAACGAAGAAAGTCAGTACTTTGACATCGAATGGAGGACAGGCGACGCCACGGCCATCCCGCGCGGTGGGAAAAAGACGGGCTACAGCGTCATCCTTTCCAAACCGCATCCGCAATACATGAATTCCCATTTCACAGTATTTTTCAGCGATGCAACCACGGCCACCGGAACGCTGAGGGCCGAACAAACACATCCCGCCAAACATTAAGCCCTGGCTCAATCACTCCAGTTCCCGCCGCCTTCGCATCACCACCCACCCCGCCACGCACGTAAACGCGGCCACGATCCCGGCAATGATCCAGAACCCGGAAGCGTCGCCGGCCAGCGGCACGCCGCCCACGTTCATGCCCAGCAGGCCGGCGATGATGTTGATCGGCAGGGCCAGCACGGTGACGATCGTCAGCGTGTACAGGCTGCGGTTGTTGCCTTCGTTGACGAGCGCGGCGATTTCTTCCTGAAGCAGCTTGATGCGTTCCTGCAGCGTGGCGATGTCGTTCAGCGTGACGGCGAATTCCTCGCTGGCTTCGCGCAATTCCTGGCGGTCCTGCACGGTGACCCACACCGGCGGGCGCTGCAGCAGGCGGAACATGGCTGCCGGCTCCGGCGCCAGCAGCCGCTGCAGCCGCACCAGCACGCGCCGCAGCGCGCCCAGGTCGGCGCGCTTGTACTTGAGCTGGCCGGACAGCAGGTTATCCTCGATGTTGTCGACCTTGCCGGTGGCCACGCGTACGATACGCGTCAGCACGTCGGCCTGGTCGCGCAGCAGGTGGGTCAGCAGCACCACGGACGAGGCGATCGGCTCGCCGCGCCGCACGGCCTGGCGCAGCCGCTCGACCGCCTGCAGGGGGCTGCGGCGGGCGCTGATCACCAGTTGCCGTTCCACGGACAGGTACAGGCTGGCGATGTCGGATGGCTCGAACGAAAAATCGCGCAGCACGTCGTTGACGACGGCCACCAGCGTATCGTCGGCCTGCTCGATGCGGGTCGAGCGCGAGCCCTGGTGCAGGCAATCGTAGAATTCCTCGGACAGCTGCACCTGCTCGCGCAGCCATTTTTCGCTGGCCGTGTTGGCCAGGTTGAAGTGCAGCCAGAGGAATTCGCCCGGCTGCCCGGCGTCCGAGCGCAGCCATTGCGCCGCCTCGGCCGCCTCGATCGGCACCGCCTGGGGGCCGCGCCCGAACAGGTAACCGCACACCAATCCATTCTGATCCGATCCGTATTCCAGCGCCTGCATGATTCCTCCCGGCACCAGCCTACCAGACGAATATGACAGCGCATAGTCGCCGATGAGTGGCCGATGACGTTTTGATAAAAAGCGCTCATCCATTCGGTTTGGTGTATCCTGTACCCCTTCGAAACAAATGGCTTTATGCCTGCTATGCAAGAGCACTCTAGTAGCGTCAGGAATGACGCGAACCCAAACCGCAGCGTCCGGAATGACGCAAATACCCTCCGTAACGGCAAGAGCGAAGCAAAACCCCATCGCTCCCTGCTCGAGCGACTGACCGCGCTGATCTCGCCCGAGCCGGAAAACCGGTCGGAGCTCCTCGAAGTCCTGCACGAAGCCCACGAACGCAACCTGATCGATGCCGATGCGCTGTCGATGATCGAAGGCGTGTTCCAGGTTTCCGACCTGTCCGCGCGCGACATCATGGTGCCGCGCTCGCAGATGGACGTCATCGACATCACCAAGCCCATCGACGAATGGATGCCGCTCGTGCTGGAAACGGCGCACTCGCGCTTCCCGGCCATCGAAGGCGAGCGCGACAAGGTGGTCGGCATCCTGCTGGCGAAAGACCTGCTGCGCTACTACGCTGAAGAATCGTTCGACGTGCGCGACATGCTGCGCCCGGCGATCTTCATTCCCGAATCGAAGCGCCTGAATGTGCTGCTGCGCGACTTCCGCGCCAACCACAACCACATGGCGATCGTCGTCGACGAGTATTCCGGCGTGGCCGGCCTGATCACGATCGAGGATGTGCTGGAACAGATCGTCGGCGATATCGAGGATGAATACGACTTCGACGAAGAGGAAGACAACATCCTCTCGATCCGCGAGGGCCAGCTGGGCCCGCGCTGGCGCGTCAAGGCGCTCACCGAGATCGCCCAGTTCAACGAGGAACTGGACGCCGACCTCCCGGACGACGACGTCGACACCATCGGCGGCTTCGTGTCCAAGCACCTGGCCCGCATGCCGCACAAGGGCGACGTGTTCGACATCGGCAACCTGCGCTTCGAAGTGCTGCGCGCCGATGCCCGCCAGATCCACGTGCTGACCGTCGAGAAACTGCCACCCGCCGTCGACGAGCAGGACTGATGCGTTTTCGCCGCGCCGCCCCCGGCGCATTGCCTTCGCCTCCCCGCAGCACCCGAAGCCGCATGATCATCGCCGCCATTGCCGGCGGTGCGAGCGTCCTGTCGTTCGCGCCGTTCGGCTGGTGGCCGATCCAGCTGCTCACGCTGGCGATCCTGTTCTACCAGGTACTGCGCGCCGATTCGGTAAAGGCCTCGGCCTTCATCGGCTGGGCATTCGGCTTCGGCTGGTGCCTGGCCGGCGTGCACTGGCTGACGATCGCGATTTCCCGCTTCGGCGGCCTGCCGCTGCCGCTCGCGTGGGTCGCCATCGCACTGCTGGCCGTCTACATGGGCATGCACTGCGCGGCGGCGATGGGCGGCGCCGCGTGGCTGCGCAAGCGCTGGGCGCTGTCGCTGCCGGCCGCGAACCTGCTCGTGCTGCCGGCGCTGTGGGCCGTTTCGGAGTGGACGCGCGGCTGGCTGTTCACCGGCTTTCCGTGGGCGTCGAGCGGCTATGCGCACAATGCCACCCCGCTTGCCGGGTATGCCCCCGTGCTTGGCGTATTCGGCATCGGATGGATCGTGGCCATCACGGCCGGCGCCCTGCTCCTGCTGATGCACCCGGTGCGCAAGCCGGCGCTTGCGCTGATCGCCGCGCTGTGGGTGGGCGGCTGGACGCTGCAGTGGATCGACTGGACCGCGCCGGCCGGCCAGCCTCTCACGGTGCGGCTGGTGCAGGCGAACATCCCGCTGCAGACCAAGTTCGACCCGAACCATATCGGCAACACGCTGCAGCGCTACCAGGAGGCCGTGCTGGCCGAGCCAGCGGATTTGATCGCCATCCCCGAGACGGGCATTCCCCTGTTCCCGCAACAGCTGCCGGCCGGCTACCTGGACGTGTATGGGCAGTTCGCCCGCAAGACCGGCAGCGCGATCGTGCTGGGCATGCCGTTCGCGGACAGCCCCACCCGCTATGCGAACAGCGTCATGGGCCTGGGTCCGGCGCTGGCCAGGCCATACCGCTACGACAAGCACCACCTGGTGCCGTTCGGCGAATTCATTCCACTGGGCTTCCGCTGGTTCACGGACATGATGAGCATCCCGCTGGGCGACCAGACGCGCGGCCACACGCTGCAGCCGTCGTTCGCCGTGAAAGACCAGCGCGTGCTGCCGAACATCTGCTACGAGAACAACTTCGGCGAGGAAATCGCCGCGCAACTCAACAACGGGTCACACGCGACGATCCTGCTGAACGTGTCCGAACTTGCATGGTATGGCGAATCGGTGGCGATCCCGCAGCACCTGCAGATTTCGCAGATGCGCACGCTGGAAACGGGCCGCCCGATGCTGGCGGCCACCAACAATGGCGCCACCGTCGTCATTGACGGCCGCGGCGTGATCCAGGCAAGCCTGCCGTACTACCAGGCCGGCGTGCTGAAGGCCACCGTGCAGGGCATGACGGGCGACACGCCGTATATCGTGCTGCAGAACCGCCTGATCCTCGCACTGGCCGCGGCCAGCATCGCGGCGGCCTGGCTGCTTTCACGCCGCAGGAAAGCAAACGCCTGATCACTACTGGTCCGTTGCAAAAACCGCTAAAATGACCCGTTTCAGCGAACCGCCAATACCGCTTACCCGCTAATCATTCAGCGCGCGCGCCCCGCGCGCCACAAAAGAATACGATGCTGACATTCCAACAAATCATCCTGACCCTGCAAACCTACTGGGACAAGCAGGGCTGCGCCCTGCTCCAGCCGTACGACATGGAAGTGGGCGCGGGTACTTTCCACACCGGCACCTTCCTGCGCGCGATCGGCCCCGAGCCGTGGCGCGCCGCGTACGTGCAGCCGTCGCGCCGGCCGAAGGATGGCCGCTATGGCGAAAACCCGAACCGCCTGCAGCATTATTACCAGTACCAGGTGGTGCTGAAACCGGCGCCGGAGAACATCCTCGACCTGTACCTCGGTTCGCTCGAAGCCCTGGGCCTGGACCTGAAGCAGAACGATGTGCGCTTCGTGGAAGACGACTGGGAAAGCCCGACGCTGGGCGCCTGGGGCCTGGGCTGGGAAGTCTGGCTGAACGGCATGGAAGTCACGCAATTCACCTATTTCCAGCAGGTCGGCGGCCTCGATTGCAAGCCGGTGCTGGGCGAGATCACCTATGGCATCGAGCGCCTGGCGATGTACCTGCAGGGCGTGGAAAACGTGTATGACCTGGTGTGGACCGAGTGGGAAGAAGGTGGCCAGAAGAAGGTGCTGAAATACGGCGACGTGTTCCACCAGAACGAAGTGGAGCAGTCGACCTATAACTTCGAGCACGCCAACACCGAACTGCTGTTCGCCCAGTTCGCCAACCACGAGTCGGAAGCCAAGCGCCTGATCGAGCTGCAGCTGACCTTGCCGGCCTATGAACAGATCATGAAGGCCTCGCACAGCTTCAACATGCTGGACGCGCGCGGCGCGATCTCGGTGACGGAGCGCGCCGCCTACATCGGCCGCGTGCGCACCCTGTCGCGCCTGGTCGCCCAAGCCTACTACGATTCCCGCGAACGCCTCGGCTTCCCGATGGCCGCCCAAGCATAAGAATATTTGCCATGACCCAGACTCTCCTGATCGAACTGCTGACCGAAGAACTGCCGCCGAAGGCCCTGTCGAAACTGGGCGCCGCGTTCGCCGCCGGCATCGTCAATGGCCTGAAATCGCGCGACTTCCTCGAAGAGGACAGCGTCGCCACCTCGTACGCCACGCCGCGCCGCCTGGCCGTGTCCATCACCCGCGTGCGCGACGTGTCGCCCGATAAATCGATCCGCGAAAAGGTGCTGCCGGTGACGGTGGCACTGGACAAGGAAGGCAAGCCGACCGCGCCGCTGGCCAAGAAGCTGGCCGCGCTGGGCTTCCCCGACCTGCAGGTCAGCGACCTGGAACGCGCCCAGGACGGCAAGGCCGAATCGTTCTTCTACACGTACACCGCGCCGGGCTCGCAACTGGTCACGGGCCTGCAGGCCGCGCTGGAAGACTCGGTGGCCAAGCTGCCGATCCCGAAGGTGATGAGCTACCAGCGCCCGGACGGCGCCACCGTGCAGTTCGTGCGCCCGGCGCACAGCGTGATCGCGCTGTTCGGCGACACCGTGCTGCCATTGACCCTGCTGGGCCTGACCGCGTCGAACGTCACGCAGGGCCACCGCTTCCTGACGGCGCCGGGCCAGCGCGCCGTGACCGTGCCGCACGCCGACGCGTACGCCGACACGCTGGTCGACAAGGCCAGGGTGATCCCGTCGTTCGAAGCGCGTAAAGAGCAGATCCGTACCGAGCTGCTGGCCAAGGCCGGCGACGACCAGGTGCTGATGCCCGAGGCGCTGCTGGACGAAGTGGCATCGCTGGTCGAATGGCCAGTGGTCTACGAATGCCGCTTCGAGGATGAATTCCTGGCCGTGCCGCAGGAATGCCTGATCCTGACGATGCAGACCAACCAGAAATACTTCGCGCTGACCGACAGCAACGGCAAGCTGCGCTCGCGCTTCCTGATCGTCTCGAACATCGCCACCGATACGCCGCAGGCGATCGTCGGAGGCAACGAGCGCGTGGTGCGCCCGCGCCTGTCGGATGCGAAATTCTTCTTCGAGCAGGACAAGAAGAAGACGCTGGAATCGCGCCTGCCGCTGCTGAAGAACGTGGTCTACCACAACAAGCTGGGCACGCAGGCCGAGCGCAGCGACCGCGTCACCGCGCTGGCCACCGCCATTGCGCGCCGCATTAAAGCTGATCCTGCGCTGGCCGAACGCGGCGCGCGCCTGTCGAAGGCCGACCTGCTGACCGACATGGTCGGCGAGTTCCCCGAGCTGCAAGGCATCATGGGCACGTACTACGCCCGGCATGACGGCGAGAACGAGGAAGTGGCGCTGGCCGCATCCGAGCACTACCAGCCGCGCTTTGCCGGCGATGCGCTGCCTTCCACGCAGACCGGTACCGCCGTCGCCCTGGCGGACAAGCTGGAAACCCTGGTCGGCATCTGGGCCATCGGCCTGCAGCCGACCGGCGACAAGGACCCGTTCGCGCTGCGCCGCCATGCGCTGGGCGTGCTGCGCATGCTGATCGAGAAGCGCCTGCCGCTGGCGATCTCCGAAGTGCTGGCCGATGCGGTGGCGCAGTTCGCGCAGGTAGCCGGCTTCAAGGATCCGACGCTCGAGGTGACGGCGTTCTTCATGGACCGCCTGCGCGGCATCCTGCGCGAGCGCGGCTTCACGCCGAACGAGATCGAAGCCGTGGTGGCGCAGAATCCGGACCGCCTGGACGACATCGTCCAGCGCCTGGAAGCGGTGCAGGCCTTTGCCGCGCTGCCGGAAGCAGCTTCGCTGGCCGCCGCCAACAAGCGCATTACCAACATCCTCAAGAAGAACGAGGAAGCACTGGCGCAGGCCGGCACGGTGAACCCGGCGCTGCTGCAGGACGAGGCGGAGAAGAACCTGGCCGCCGCCGTCGCCCGCGTGCAGCCGGAAGTCGACGCCGCCTTCGCGGCCGGCGACTTCACCGGCACGTTGAAAACGCTGGCGCAGTTGCGCGACGACGTCGATGCCTTCTTCAACGACGTGATGGTAATGGCCGACGACATCGCGCTGCGCAACAACCGCCTGGCGCTGCTGTCGTCGCTGCACGGCATGATGAACCGCGTGGCGGACATCTCCAAGCTGGCCGCCTGAGGAAGCACGGATGCCGCAGCCGAAACTGATCATCCTGGACCGGGATGGCGTGATCAATCACGATTCGCCGGACTTCATCAAGTCCCCCGACGAGTGGATCCCCATTCCCGGCTCGCTGGAAGCGATCGCCCGCCTGAACCAGGCGAACTACCGCGTGGTGATCGCCTCGAACCAGTCCGGCATCGCGCGGCAGCTGTTCGACATCACCACGCTGAACGCGATCCACGCGAAGATGCACCG
This sequence comes from Pseudoduganella sp. jia 9, assembly GCF_055502615.1. Lineage (NCBI taxonomy): Bacteria > Pseudomonadati > Pseudomonadota > Betaproteobacteria > Burkholderiales > Oxalobacteraceae > Pseudoduganella > Pseudoduganella sp. jia 9. The sequence goes on from NZ_JBUPWE010000030.1 coordinate 33,875, forward strand.
GCTGGCCCTGCAGGTGGGCGCCGATATCGACGCCGTGTTCTTCTGCCCGCACGCGGCGGCCGACAACTGCGACTGCCGCAAGCCGAAACCGGGCATGTTCGCCGAGATCTCGAAGCGCTACCAGGTCAGCCTGAAGGGCGTGCCGACGGTGGGCGATTCGCTGCGCGACCTGCAGTCCGGCTTCATCGGCGGCTGCGTGCCTTACCTGGTGCGTACCGGCAAAGGCGAGAAAACCGAGGCGACCGGCGGCCTGCCACCCGGCACGCTGACGTTCCCCGACCTGGCCGCCACCGTGCAGCACATCCTGAAGCATCCCGCGCAGTAATGCCGAACCAGACCTGAATACATTGGAGTACCACGTTGCATAAAGCCGTCCTGTTCCTGCGTTCCCTCGTTTTCGCCGTGGTGATGGCCATCGCCACGGTAATCTGGTCGTTCGTCTGCATGCTGGCGGCGCCGCTGCCTTACAACAAGCGCTACTACGTCACCTCGCGCTGGAACGTGTTCGTGATCTGGCTGGCGAAAGTCGTCTGCGGCATCCACTATGAATTCAAGGGCCACGAGAATTTCCCCGACAGCCCGGCCATCGTGCTGTCGAAGCACCAGTCGGCATGGGAAACCATCTTCCTGCTGGCGAACCTGCCGCGCCCCCTGGTCTTCGTGTTCAAGAAGGAGATCCTGTACATCCCGTTCTTCGGCTGGGGCATCGCGCTGCTGCGCATGATCCCGATCGACCGCAAGCAGGGCAAGAACGCGTTCCGGATGGTGGTGGCACATGGAAAGCGTCGCCTGAAAGACGGCCAATGGATTATCATGTTCCCGGAAGGCACGCGCATCCCGGTGGGCCAGGCGGGCAAGTACAAGAGCGGCGGCACGCGCCTCGCGATCGAGACCGGCGTTCCGGTGATACCGATCGCGGTCAACTCCGGCGAGTGCTGGCCAAAGAATTCGTTTATCAAGTACCCGGGCAAGATCACGGTTTCGGTGGGCAAGCCGATTCCGTCCGAAGGACAAACCCCAGACGGCATGATGGAACAGGTGGAACAGTGGATAGAATCAGAAATGCGCGTCATTTCGCCCCACGCCTACAGCGCTGGCTAGAGAGCCGTACCCAGGCCAGCGAAAGAGTCGGCAATGGCGGCGAAGGCGCCGCCCAGGCCGAGCTCCAGCTCGACGAACTTCAGACACCCCCTGTTTCCGCCGGCGCCGCTTCAGCCGAAGCACCGGCGCCCTTCCCTTCTCTTCCGGTTTCCGCGTTTCCCGTGCCGGCTCCCGCCGCGGTGAACCTGCTGCGCCCTCCGGTGCCGCTGCGCCGCCCTGACCCATCGCCCACCCTGCCGCCGGCCGACGGCATGGAACGCCGCCAGGTGCTGGTCGGCAGCTTCATCCTCGAATATGCGCTGCGCCGTTCCACGCGCCGCTCGATCGGCTTCATGGTCGACGACGACGGCCTGCGCGTGACGGCGCCGAAACGCTGCACGCTGGCCGACATCGAGAACGCGATCCGCGCCAAGCAGAACTGGATCCTGTCGAAGCTCGACGACCGCCGCCAGCGCCGCGCCGCGCGGCTGGACAAGCCGCCGGTCGAATGGAAGGACGGCGCGAAACTGCCTTACCTGGGCGGCGAGATCACGCTGCGCCTGCAGCTGGCCATGCGCAACCGTACCGTGTTCGACCCGGAAACCAGAGAACTGACGCTGGGACTCGTGCAGGGTGCCACCGAGCTGCTGGTGAAGGAACGCGTGAAGAACTGGTACAAGCAGCAGGCCGAAGGCCTGTTCGCCCAGCGGCTCGACCTGTATGCGCCCCGCGTGGGTGTGCAATACGCGTCGATGTCGGTCTCGTCGGCCGATGCGCGCTGGGGTTCATGCACGGTGGGCCGCGTGATCCGGCTGAACTGGAAGCTGATGTTCTTCTCGCTGCCGCTGATCGACTACGTGGTGGCGCACGAACTGGCGCATATCCACGAGATGAACCACAGCCCGCGCTTCTGGGCGCACGTGGGCCGCGTGTATCCGCACTACGAGGAAGCCAAACAGCTGCTGCGGCGCCGCTCGCAGGAGCTGCCGGTGCTGTTCCCGTAAGTACTTACTCCGCCAGCGGCGGCAGCAGTTCGATGGTGCGGGCAGTGGCGCCGCGGTGCCGGTTGGCGAACGCCAGGCCGGCATGGCCCATCGCATTGCGCGCGGCATCGTCGGCAAGCAGGCGGGCAGCCTGCGCCATCAGGTCGGCGGCGTCGTTGACGCGCAGTGCGCCGCCGGCGGCCACCGCATCCTCCGTCACCTGCGCGAAATTGAACGTATGCTGGCCGATCAGCACCGGCTTGCCCAGCGCCGCAGCCTCGATCAAATTCTGCCCGCCCAGCGGTGCCAGGCTGCCGCCGATGAAGGCGATGTCGCAGGTGGCGTAATAAGCGAACATTTCACCCATCGAATCGCCCAGCACGACGCGCGTGGCCGCATCGACGCGCGCACCGGGTTGCGCCAGCGTGGAGCGCCGCTGCACGGCAAGCGAGCGCTCGCGTACCATCGCCTCGACGGCATCGAAGCGCTGCGGATGCCGTGGCACCAGCAGCAGCAGTGTTCCTTGCGGCAGCGCGGCAGCCTTGAACGCATCGAGGATCTGCTCTTCCTCGCCCTCGCGCGTGCTGGCGCACAGCAGCACCGGACGGCTCGCGCCGAACTGGTTTTTCAGCTGGGTGCCGGTGGCCAGCGCGGCCGGCGGCACCGCCACGTCGAACTTGATGCTGCCGGTGACGGCCACGTTGGCCACACCCAGCGCCCGCACCCTGTTCGCATCGTCTTCCGTCTGCGCAGCCACCAGCGAAATGCCGCGCGCGGCGTCGGCCATCAGGCTGCCCAGCTTGCGCGCCTTGCGCAGCGAGCGTTCGGAAAGCCGTGCATTGGCCAGCACCACCGGCACATTGCGCCGGTTGCAGCCATGGATCAGGTTCGGCCACACCTCGGTTTCCATCAGGATGCAGACGCGCGGCTCGAAATGCGCGATGAAGCGCTGCACCAGCGCCGGAAGGTCGTACGGCAGATAGGCCTGCACGATACGCGCACCATGCTTGCCGAACAGGCTCCTGCCGGTGGCGCGGCCGGTTGGTGTCATGTGCGTGAGGACGATGCGGCCGCGCGGATAGCGCTTCAGCAGCGCTTCCACCAGCGGTTCCGCGGCGCGTGTTTCGCCGACCGACACCGCGTGGACCCAGATCGTCAGCGGCTCGTCGTTGGCGGCACGCCGCCCGTAGATGCCCAGGCGCTCGTTCCAGAATTGCCGGTAGCCTGGTTCCCGCCGCCCGCGCCACCACAGGCGCGCGAGTACCAGCGGCAAGGCCAGCCGCCAGGCCAGGGAGTACAGCATCCGGATCAAGCCATCACCTTCACAGCAGGCTCTTGGCCGCGGCCGCGACGTCGGCCACGGCAGGCGGGTTGCCACGGTCGCCCAGGTTGATGATCCTTGGCGACCAGTTGCCTTCGGTCTTCCAGCGCGGCGAATCGCAGTAGATCTCGACCACCGGCCGGCTGAACGCGGCGGCGATATGCGTCAGACCGGTGTCGACACCGATGGCCAGGGCCGCGCGGCGTGCCAGCATCACCGCGTCCGCCATCGACAGCTTCGGCAGCACGCGTGCATTCGGGATCGCGGCGGCCAGCGCTTCGGCCTCGGCTTTTTCCTTGGGCGAGCCCCACGGCAGCAGGATCGTCATCGGCGCCAGTTCGCGGCCCAGCGCGATCCAGTTGGCGGGCGCCCACTTCTTGGCGTCGCGCGCGGTGCCGTGAAAATAGACGGCATACGGTTCGGCGGGCATCCAGTCCGGCCGGGGCTCGTCGGCCGCCACGTCGGGCAGGCCGAAATCGGCCGGCGTGTCGACGGCATAACCCAGCGCCGCGCCGGCGACCAGGCGGCCGCGCGCCACCGCATGCGTGCGCGGATCGAGCGGAATGCTTTTCGTGTGGAAGATGCGGGAAATGCCTTCGTAGCCGGAACCTTCGCTGCCGTTCGCCAGGCCCACCTTCTGCCCGCCTTTCACGACTCGGGCAGCGCCCATGATCACGCCGGTCTTCAGCAGGCCCTGGGTGTCGAACACATAGTCATATTCGACTTCGCGCACGCGGCGAAAGAATGCCCCGATCTCGGCGCGCACCGCCTTGTCGCGCAGGTTCTTGCGCCAGCGCCGCAGCGCGAACGGGATGATGTGGCGGACTTCCCTGTTCAGCCTGACGAGGCTCACATAGCCCTCTTCCACCACCCAGTCGATATTCGCGTCCGGAAAGTGGCGGCGGATGTCCGCCACGATGGGCATATTGTGCAGCACGTCTCCCAGTGAGGAGACGCGCACCAGCAGGATGTTCATTGATCGGGAAGCGGCTCAGAACGGCAGTTGCGCGTCCGGCTTGGCGGTGAGGATCACGTCGCGGAACTGGCCCTGGATACGCGCCAGCGCCTGCGGGGTTTCGGCTTCGAAGCGCAGCACGATCACCGGCGTGGTGTTCGACGAACGCGCCAGGCCGAACCCGTCCGGGTACTCGACGCGCAGGCCATCAATCGTGATGATGCGCTCGTTGCCAGGGAATTCTGCATCCGCGCGCAGCTTGTCCATCAGCGCGAAGTTCTCGCCTTCCTTCAGTTCCAGGTGCAGTTCGGGCGTGCTGTCCGACTGCGGCAGGGAATTGAGCAGCGCGGAGGGATCCGCTTCCTTCGTCAGGATTTCCAGCATGCGCGCGCCGGCATACAGGCCGTCGTCGAAGCCATACCAGCGTTCCTTGAAGAAGATGTGGCCGCTCATTTCGCCGCCCAGCGGGGCGCCGGTTTCCTTCAGCTTGGCCTTGACCAGCGAGTGGCCGGTCTTGTACATCAGCGGCTTGCCGCCAGCCTTCTCGATGTACGGCGCCAGGTGGCGCGTGCACTTCACGTCGTACAGGATCTGCCCGCCCGGCACGCGCGACAGCACGTCGGCAGCGAACAGCATCATCTGGCGGTCCGGATAAATGATCTGGCCATCCTTGGTGACGATGCCGAGGCGGTCGCCGTCGCCATCGAAGGCCAGGCCGATCTCGGCATCGGTCTCCTGCAGGCAGCGGATCAGGTCCTGCAGGTTTTCCGGGTGCGCGGGGTCCGGGTGGTGGTTCGGGAAGTTGCCGTCCACTTCGCAGAACAGTTCGATCACTTCACAACCCATGCCGCGGTACAGGTCGCCCGCGAACGCGCCGGCCACGCCGTTGCCGCAGTCCACGGCGATCTTGATCGGCCGTGACAGCTTGACGTCGCCGATGATCCGTTCCAGGTAGGCGGCGCGGATGTCGTGCGTGCGGTAGCCGCCCGGCTGCGCGGCCGGCTGCAGTTCGCCCGAAGCGATGCGCTCGTGCAGGCCGGTTATCGCCTCGCCGTAGATCGCTTCGCCGGCCAGTACCATCTTGAAGCCGTTGTAGTCGGGCGGATTGTGGCTGCCGGTGACCATGATGCCGGACTTAGTGTCCAGTACATTGGTGCCGAAATACACCATCGGCGTGGCCACGACACCCAGGTCGATGACATCCACGCCGGCCGCCTGCAGCCCTTCGGCCAGCGCGGCAGCCAGCGACGGACCGGACAGGCGTCCATCCCGGCCGATCACGACGGCACGCTCACCCTTGGCCAGCGCAGCCGCGCCAAAGGCATGGCCGATCTGGCGGGCAACGCCCGCGTCGAGCGTTTTATCGATGATGCCGCGGATGTCGTAGGCTTTGAAGATGGATTTCGAGAGGGAGACCATGGATGTCGGAGCCCGGGCTGAGCGGGCAGCCGGCTTTATGAAATGAAAACAACCGGTATAGTAAGTGCGTTGGCAGCCACAGGCAAGTCTGCCCTTCTGCAATGCACAACCGCAGCGGGCTTTGACCGGCTTTGCCATGGCAGCCGTGCCTCGGGACCTTCAGAAACCGGGCAACGCCAGGCCTGCTCGAGGCACGAAGCAGCCGGTCCGCCGCTGCGATGTACGGCAGACCAGCGGCTGGCGTTGCGCAACTGGTTTATCAAGGCTCCCTCAACAAGCGTTGCGAAAAGCCTTATCGCGGTCTATCAGATTCGCAGGTCGTCGATGGATTTACCGGAGTCGACCCAGTCTTTTACCCACTTCGGCTGGCGGCCACGGCCGGTCCATTGCTGGCCAGCGTCGCCGGGATTGCGGAAACGCGCGGCAACGGTGCCGCCCTTGCCGCGGGGATTGGAGGCGATCAGATCCTTCAGCGGCAAGCCTACACGCTGGGCAATCGCGAAAATCTCATCCTTTGCTTTTTGCAGATCATGCGACTCGCGCTTTTTCAACTCGCGCTTGACCTGTTCCTGCAGATTGCGCAATTCCGAGGCAGACAAATTCGACAGATCCATCGTCAATTCCTTTGTAAAAATGATCGGGAAACGTGTTTCTGTGCGAAATATACACCAAGTTTGTATTCACTGGTTCTTTTTGTGGCGAATCATCCAGCGCGGCGCTTTAAATCGAACGATCCGGACATATAACCAGACATAACTGATAATGAACAGCAGGCAAAATAACATCAGCACGCCAGTATAGCGCCAGAATACCGTGGCGGGTATTACTGCCATCAGTGAAAACATCCACAGGTAAGGCGACGTCAGCGAATTGCGGCGCATCAGTGCACGGGCATCCTTGTGGCCCACCGCCCATTGCACCACACGACGGAATATAAGGCTGTGCAGGTGAATTCCGTCCGGCATGGCCGGCGACTTGCCGCGGATGAACATGCGGCGATACACGGAAAACAGTGTTTCAAATGCCGGGTAGATCAGCAGCAGTGCCGCGTACCATGTGGATACCTGCGGATTGCGCATCACCAGCAGCAGTGCCAGCTCTCCCAGCATGAAGCCGATGAAGTAGGCGCCGCCATCGCCGAGGAATATCAGGCCGACCGGATAATTCCAGATCAAGAAACCGGCGGTGGCACCAGCCACCATCAGTGCCGCCACCAGCACGAACATATCGTTGACCTGCAGCGCTACATAGCCGAGAGAAAGCAGCATGCAGATGGTGACCACGCTGGCCAGGCCATTAAATCCATCGATGATATTCACGGCGTTGGCGATGCCTGCCACCGATAATACCGTCAGCGGCAGTGTCAGCCAGATATACGGCAAAGGCCATACGGCATCGATCCAGTCGATGCGATCGATGCGGGCATCGAGCAGATAATAGCCGAGCAATGCCGCCACCATTGTCAGCAGCAATCGGCGCGCGGCCGATACGCGGCCCGTGTAATCCTCGACGATGCCGCCGACAAATGCGCAGGCGCTGCACGCCATCAGCGACAGCATCCAGGTCGTCAAGGCCGGCACGCGCCAGACGGAAATACAGGCCGATAGCGCAACGGCGAGAAAAATCGACAGGCCGCCGATCCGCGCCACGCTGTGCGCGTGCACCTTTTGCACGCCGTGGAAATCGGCATCCAGTGCGGGCCCGTGCAGCCGCGCCTCCTTGATGACCAATAAGGTCAGCAAGGCTGAAGCGACAAAGCTTACAAGGAAAGAAAACATGTATCGTAAATCGGTCGTGGTCCGGCGATGCCGCACTGCAGCAACGGGCGTTATCTGCATGCCAACCAGCGATTGTACCGGATTAATAAAGGGAAACTCGAAAATCAGGTCCAGGCCTGGGCATTTGCCGGGGAACCGGGAAAGGCGCGGATTTTACCTGCGCCAGGCGAATTGCCGCTAATCAATTACCATTCGAAACATGTTGGCAAGGCATTTCCGAAGCGGCTGCGGAGGAAACCGTTCAGCGCAGGCACAGGCGCAGTGCTTCGCGCCACTCGGGCAGGCGCACGAAGCGCTGCTGCAGGAGGCTGGTATCGAGCACCGAATACTGCGGCCGGGCGGCTGGCAGCGGATACTGGTCGGTGGTGATCGGCACCAGCCGGCACTCGATGCCGGCCTCTTCGAGGATGGCTTGCGTGAAGCCGCACCACGTGGTGCGGCCCTGGCTGGCCAGGTGATACAGGCCGCCGTTCTGCTCCCACCATGACTTCCCACCGGCGCGCGCCTGGGCCAGCATCAATGCCGTGGTATCGGCAATGGTGCGGCTCCACGTGGGCGCGCCGTGCTGGTCGGCAACGATGCGCAATTCCTCGCGTTCCTTCGCCAGGCGCAGCATCGTCAGCAGGAAATTCTTGCCGCGCATGCCGTAGACCCAGCTGGTACGCAGGATCAGGTGCGGCACGCCCGACGCGGCGATGGCCTGTTCGCCGGCCAGCTTGCTGGCGCCATACACATTCAAGGGGCCCACGGCATCGCCCTCCGCGCGTGCATCGGCCGAGCGCCCGTCGAACACGTAATCGGTCGAGTAATGCACCAGTGCCGCGCCCAATGCCCTGGCTTCGGCCGCCATCACGGCGGGCGCCTCGGCATTGATGCGGTGCGCCAGTTCGGCTTCGCTTTCGGCCTTGTCCACCGCCGTGTAGGCGGCCGGGTTGACGATCAATTGCGGCCGCACAGCCCGGATCAGGTCGCGCACCTGGTCTAGGTCCGACAGATCCATGCGGCTGCGATCAACGGCGATCACTTCTCCCAGGCCCTGCAGGCTGCGTTCGAGCTCGTAGCCAACCTGGCCGGTACTTCCCGTCAGTAGAATTTTCATGCGTGGATTTTCATGCGAACACTTCCGCCTCAGCCAGCGGCAGGCCTTTCAGGTCCTTGGCCGACAGCAGCGGCGTGCCGTCGAGCGGCCACTCGATGCCGATGGCGGGATCGTTCCACAGCAGCGCGCGCTCGTGCGCGGGAGCGTAATAGTCGGTGGTCTTGTACAGGAATTCGGCGAACTCGCTGGTTACGGCAAAACCATGCGCAAAACCCGGCGGGATCCAGAACTGCCGCTTGTTCTCGGCCGACAGTTCCAGGCCATGCCACTGGCCGAACGTGGGCGAGCTCTTGCGCAGGTCGACGGCGACGTCGAACACGCTGCCGGCCGTTACGCGCACCAGCTTGCCCTGCGCCTGCTGGATCTGGTAGTGCAGGCCGCGCAGCACGCCGCGCGCCGAGCGCGAGTGGTTATCCTGCACGAACGGCAGCTTTACATCGGTCAGTTCGGCAAAGCGCTGGGCATTGAAACTCTCGTAGAAAAAACCGCGTTCGTCGCCGAACACGGTCGGTTCGATGACCAGCAGGCCGTCGATCGGGGTAGGAATCACGTTCATCGGGGAATCACTTTGTCTTGCAGGATCTGCAGCAGGTATCGGCCATAGCCGTTTTTCTTCAATGGTTCGGCAAGGCGGTGCAGCTGTTCGGCATCGATATAGCCCTTGCGGTAGGCGATCTCTTCCGGGCAGGCCACCTTCAGGCCCTGGCGCTTTTCAATCGTGGCGATGAACTGGGAGGCGTCGAGCAGCGAATCGTGCGTGCCCGTGTCGAGCCAGGCCATGCCGCGGCCCATCAGTTCCACGCGCAGCCGATCCTGTTCCAGGTACGTCCTGTTGACATCCGTGATTTCCAGCTCGCCGCGCGCCGACGGCTTGATCGCGGCGGCGATGTCGCATACCCGGTTGTCATAGAAATACAGGCCCGTCACCGCGTAATTCGATTTCGGCACCGCCGGCTTCTCCTCGATGCTGACCGCGCGCCGGTTGGCGTCGAACTCGACGACGCCATAGCGTTCCGGGTCGTTCACGTGGTAGGCGAACACGGTGGCCCCATCGGGCTCGCTGGCGGCACTGCGCAGCAGCGCGTCGAGATCGTTGCCGTAGTAGATGTTATCGCCCAGGATCAGCGCCGAAGGCGCATCGCCGACGAATTCGCGGCCGATGATGAAGGCTTGTGCCAGGCCGTCCGGCGACGGCTGCACGGCGTACGACAGCTGCAGGCCCCACTGGCTGCCGTCGCCCAGCAGGTCGCGGAAACGCGGCGTATCCTGCGGCGTCGAGATGATCAGGATCTCGCGCATGCCAGCCAGCATCAGCGTGGTCAGCGGATGGTAGATCATCGGCTTGTCGTAGATCGGCAGCAGCTGCTTCGACACGCTGGTGGTCACCGGATACAGGCGCGTGCCGGAACCGCCGGCCAGGATGATGCCCTTGCGTTGCTTGATCGGATCGGTCATGTCCCCACCTCGCGGTTGAAGTAATTGGTTTCGAGCCACTTGGCATAGGCGCCGGACTGCACGTCGGCCACCCAGTCGGGGTGATCCAGGTACCATTGCACGGTCTTGCGGATACCGGTCTGGAATGTCTCGGCCGGGCGCCAGCCCAGCTCCCGCTCCAGCTTGCGCGCGTCGATCGCATAGCGGCGGTCGTGGCCGGGGCGGTCCTTCACATACGCGATCTGCGTGCGATAGCTGCCGCCGTCGGCCTTCGGCTTCAGGCTGTCGAGGATGTCGCACAGGGTGTGCACCACGTCCAGGTTGGCCATCTCGTTCCAGCCGCCCACGTTGTACACCTCGCCCAGCCGGCCATCGGCCAGCACGCGGCGGATGGCGGCGCAATGATCGGACACGTACAGCCAGTCGCGGATCTGCTGGCCATCGCCGTAGACGGGCAGCGGCTTGCCGGCCTGCGCGTTGGCGATCATCAGCGGGATCAGCTTTTCCGGGAAGTGGTACGGGCCGTAGTTGTTCGAGCAGTTCGTCGTCAGCGTCGGGAAGCCGTAGGTGTGGTGGTACGAACGCACCAGGTGGTCGGACGCCGCCTTTGACGCGGAGTAAGGGCTGTTCGGCGCATACGCGGTGGTTTCGGAAAACGGTGCGTCGTCCGGGCCCAGCGTGCCATACACCTCGTCGGTGGAAACGTGCAGGAAGCGGAACGCGGCCTTCTCCGTGCCGGCCAGGCCGCTCCAGTAGGCGCGCGCCGCTTCGAGCAGCGCGAACGTGCCGTTGATATTGGTGTTGATGAATTCCGCCGGACCATGGATCGACCGGTCGACGTGGCTTTCAGCCGCGAAGTGCACGATGGCGCGCGGCTGGTGTTCGCGCAGCAGCGCCAGCACCTGTTCGCCATCGCAGATGTCGCCGCGCACGAACACATGGCGCGCGTCTTCCTTCAGGGAGGCCAGGTTGTTCAGGTTGCCGGCATAGGTCAGCTTGTCGAAGTTGAGCACCGGCTCGTCCGATTGGGCGAGCCAGTCCTGCACGAAGTTCGAGCCGATAAACCCGGCCCCGCCTGTCACGAAAATCATTTAGTATCCCTGTCCAGCGGTTAAATATCGATAACGGCGATTGTAATGGCAAAGGTCACCGTTGCCTAAAAATTACGACGGCCGTACAACGGAGAGTTATGCGGACTTATGCGATCGGCGACCTGCAAGGGTGTCACGCCGAAACGGTTGCGCTTGTCGAGCGCATCCTGGAACGGGAACGGGGCAATGAACCGCCGTGCATCCTTTTCTGTGGCGACCTGATCAATCGCGGCCCCGATTCGCTGTCGACGCTGCGCTACGTCCAGGCGCTGGCGCAAGGCAGCGGCGGCCGCATCGATGCCGTGCTGGGCAACCACGACCTGCACCTGCTGGCTGTCGCCAATGGCATCCGCCCGGAGTCCGGCTCCGACACGCTCGATACGATCCTGGCCGCGCCCGACCGGGAAGCGCTGCTGCACTGGCTGCGCGAGCGGCCGCTGGCGCTGTACACGAAGGGGCACCTGCTGGTCCATGGCGGCGTGCTGCCGCAATGGACCGCGGAGCAGACCGTCGCGCTGGCCGGCGAAGTGGCGGCGGCCCTGCGCAGCACGGAGTGGACCGGCTTCCTGGCTGAAATGTACGGCAACCAGCCGGACCGCTGGGACGACGACCTGCGCGGCGCCGCACGCCTGCGCTGCATCGTCAACGCGCTGACGCGGATGCGTTTTTGCAGTGCCGACGGCGAGATGGATTTCAAGCTGAAGGAAAGCGCCACCGTCGATGCCGCCACCGGGCTGATGCCGTGGTTCGACGTGCCGGGCCGGCGCACCCGCGACGTGACCGTGGTGTTCGGCCACTGGTCGGCACTGGGCCTGCGCATCGCGCCGGATTACATCGCGCTCGACAGCGGCTGCGTATGGGGCGGCCAGTTGTCCGCCGTGTGCCTGGATGACCGGGAGCTGCTGCAGGTGGCCTGCCCGGAGTTCCAGCGGGCCAGGGGCAAGGCCTGAAACCGGTGCCGGTCGCTGGTTGTCACGTTTGCCAGTCGGAGCCAGTCAATGGCTTCTTTTCGGCTTCGCCTGACTCTTCGCCGGCATCGGGGGCCGGTTCGGCATCGGCCGGCGCGGGAATGTCCAGCGCTTCGCGGATTGCCTGGTAAGAACGCTCGGCCAGGTCGCGCCGGCCCACGCCGTCCGCCTTCATCGAGCGCAGGATCGTGACACGGGCGTGGATCGCCTTGCCGGACAGGATCGCCACCACGCTCTGCGCGAACGTCATCTCGCCGAGGAACTCCACCGAAGGATGCGGCTTGCGCTCATGGTCGATGTAGCGGATCGCATACGGCTGCACGCGCGATTTCGCGTCGACCGCAGCCTCGAACAGGTTGGCGTGGAACGGCAGCAGGGTACCTTGCGGCGCCGTCGTCCCTTCCGGGAAGAACGCCACGCGCTCGCCCGTCTTCAGCGCCGTCACCAGCCCTTCGAACGCACGGCGCAGGTCGCGCCGGTTGCCGCGCGCGATGAACACGGTGCCGGCCTGCTCGACCAGCCAGCCGGCCAGCGGCCACGCGCGGATCTCGGCTTTCGCCACGAAGCGGCATGGATACAGGGCGTTGAGCACGAAGATGTCCAGCCACGATACGTGATTGGCCACCACCAGCGCCTGGGCGCGCGGCGCCGCGCTGCCCGCCGTGATCTGCACGTGCACGTTGCAGATGCCCAGCAGGTGGCGCGACCAGCGGCGGATGTGGATCTCGCGTGCCTCGCGGTCGATCCACGGGAAGAACAGCGCGCAGATCGCCATCCCCGACAGCAGATGGAACACGAGCCGCGCGATGCGCAGTACAAGAATCATCGACTCAGGCGGCCTTCCGTTCGTAGGCAAGCTGGCCGGCCACGATCGTGGCCTTCACCTGGCCCGGCATTTCATAGCCGAGGAACGGCGTGTGCTTGCCCTGGCTGGCCAGCGCGCCCGCCTCGACCAGCCAGCGCTCGGCCGGATCGAACAGCACCACGTCGGCCGCCGCGCCCACGCGCAGGTGGCCGGCATCGAGGCCCGCCACGCGCGCCGGATCGGAGGTCACGCGCTGCAGCGCCTTGAACAGGTGCCTGTCGCCCCCGGCATGACCATTCGTGCCGAGTGTTTCGGCCCATTTCAGCGCCAGCGACAGCAGCAGCTCGAGGCCGGTGGCGCCCGGCGACGCCTCGGCGAACGGCAGCAGTTTTTCATCGTCGTCGACCGGCGTGTGATCCGAGCAGATCGCGTCGACCGTGCCGTCGGCCAGCGCGGCGCGGATCGCATCGCGGTCGCGCTGCGAGCGCAATGGCGGCGTCAGGCGCGCATTCGGATCGAAGAAGTTGATGTCGGCATCGGTCAGGTGCACGTGGTGCGCACCCACATCGCAGGTGACCGGCAGGCCTTCGGCCTTTGCCGCGCGCACCAGTTCCAGGCCGGCGGCGGAAGACAGCCGGCACAGGTGCACCCGCGCGCCGGTGGAACGCACCAGTTCGAAGATGGTGTGCAGCGCGATGGTTTCGGCCATCACCGGCACGCCGGACAGGCCCATGCGCGAAGCCAGCGGCCCGCTGTGTGCCACGCCGCCCTTGCCGATGTAGGCGTCCTGCGGGCGCAGCCATACTGTATAGCCGAACGTCTTCGCATACTGCAGCGCGCGCAGCAGCACGTTGGTGTCCGTTACCGGCATCTCGGCCTGGGCGAAGCCGATGCAGCCCGCTTCGGTCAGTTCCGCCATTTCGGTCAGCGCCTCGCCTTTCAGGCCCATCGTCAGCGCGCCGAGCGGATGCACGTGCACGCCGTTGCGGCCGCGCGCGCGGTGCTTCAGCATTTCCACCAGGCCCGGCTCGTCCAGCACCGGGTCGGTGTCCGGCGGGCATACCAGGCTCGTCACGCCACCGTGCAGCGCCGCCTGCATTTCCGATCCCAGCGTGGCCTTGTACTCGTACCCCGGCTCCCGCAGCCGCGCCGCCAGGTCCACCAGGCCCGGGGCCACCACCAGGCCGGAGGCGTCGATCGTGCGCGCCGCCGTGAAGCCTGCCGGCGCCGCGCCCAGCGCGGCCACCTTGCCGTCGACGATATACAGGTCCTGCACCGCGTCGACGCCGTTGGCCGGGTCGATCACGCGGCCGTTCTTGATATGAAGATTGCTCATCCTGATACTTATCCCTGAGTCCCTGCGACAATGCTCATCACGGCCATGCGCACCGCGATCCCGAACGTGACCTGCGGCAGGATCACCGCCTGCGGGCCATCCGCCACCGCCGAATCGATTTCCACGCCGCGGTTCATCGGGCCCGGGTGCATGACGATCGCCCCGGGCGCCGCCAGCGCCAGGCGCTCCGGCGTCAGGCCGTAGCTCTTGAAGTATTCCTGTGCCGAAGGCAGCAGCGCGCCGCTCATCCGTTCATTCTGCAGGCGCAGCATGATGATCACGTCGACGTCCTTCAGGCCTTCGTCCATGTTCGTGAACGTGCGCACGCCCAGCTGTTCCAGGCCGCCCGGCAGCAGCGTGTGCGGGCCGATCGCGCGGATCTCCGGCACGCCCAGCGTGGTCAGCGCGTGGATGTCGGAACGGGCCACGCGGCTGTGCAGGATATCGCCCACGATCGCCACGCGCAGGTTGGTGAAATCCTTCTTGTAGTGCCGGATGGTATACATGTCCAGCAGGCCCTGCGTGGGGTGCGCGTGGCGGCCGTCGCCCGCGTTCACCACATGCACGTGGTTCTGCTTCGTGTCCTGCAGGTGCTTGGCGATCAGGTAGGGCGCGCCGGACTGCGAATGGCGCACCACGAACATGTCGGCATGCATCGCGGCCAGGTTGTCGATGGTGTCCAGCAGCGATTCACCCTTGCTGGCCGACGATGCCGAGATATTCAGGTTGATCACGTCCGCCGACAGGCGTTTCGAGGCGATCTCGAACGTGGTGCGCGTGCGCGTGGAGTTCTCGAAGAACAGGTTGAACACGCTCTTGCCACGCAACAGCGGCACCTTCTTCACTTCGCGGTCGGACACGCTGACGAAGGAACTGGCGGTATCGAGGATCTGGTTGATGATGGCCTTCGGCAGGCCTTCGGTGGACAGCAGGTGCTGCAGTTCACCGTGTTTGTTCAGTTGCGGATTGAGCATTTTTGGTTTTCAGGCATTGTCTTGTTCGATGGTCAGCTGGAAGCGCCCGTCCTCGCCCTGCTTCAGGCGCAGTGCCTGGCCGGGTTCGACGCGGGTATGCGCCGCCATGAAATCGGCTGCCACCGGCAGCTGGCGCCCGCCCCGGTCGACCAGCGCGGCCAGCAGGATCCGCGCCGGGCGGCCATAGTCGAACAGCTCGTTGATCGCGGCGCGCGTGGTGCGGCCGGTGTACAGCACGTCGTCGACCAGCAGGATCGTGGCGCCGGCCACGTCGAAGCCGATGCTGGTCGGCTTCACTTCGGCCGGCAAGCCCTTCTTCGCGTAATCGTCGCGATAGAAGGAAACGTCGAGCACGCCGCAGCGCTCGCTCATGCCGAGGTCGCGCGCAAGGCGTTCGGCGATCCAGGCGCCGCCGGAATGAATGCCGACGATGGCCGGCTCGTTCGCACCGGCGAGGCCGGCCTTCACCTGGTCCAGCAGCGCGGCATACAGCGCCTCGGCATCCAGCTGAGTTGGTTCGGTAAGGGACATGTTTAGTATGAGTGTTGGTCGAAATACTGTTGCAGGATGACGGCTGCGGCACGGTCGTCGATCACTTCGCCGCGCTTCTGGGACAGCACCGCGGACGAGTAGCGTTCGTCGACGAGTTCGACAGGGATATTGAAGCGGCCATGCAGCTGGTTGGCGAAGCGGCGGCAGCGCGCCGTCATCTCGTGCTCGGCGCCGTCGGGATGCAGCGGCAGCCCGACGATGAACTTCGTCGGCCCCCATTTGTCGGTCAATGCCTTGATTTCCGCGAAGCGGGATGCGTTGTCGATGGACTTGATGACCGCCAGCGGACTGGCCATGCCGATCATGGTATTGCCCATCGCCACGCCGATACGCTTGATGCCGAAATCGAAGCCAAACACGGTTTGCGGCACTGTTACTGGTGCATCCTCCACCTTATGCATGGCCCGCTTCGGACGTGAGCATCAGCGGATCGATGCCCAGCAGTTTCATCGCGGCGATGTAGCGTTCTTCGATCGGCACCTCGAACAGGACGGCGGGATCGGCATTCACGGTCAGCCAGCCATTGCGGCTGATCTCGTCCTCGAGCTGGCCCGGGCTCCAGCCCGAGTAGCCGATCGATACCAGCATGCGCTGCGGACCGGCCCCCTTGGCGACGGCTTCCAGCACGTCGATCGACGTGGTGAATGCCACGTCGTCCGTGACCGTCAGCGACGACGAGTAGCGCGCGCCGGGAGTGTGCAGCACGAAGCCGCGATCGTCCTGCACCGGGCCGCCGAACATGATCGGCTTGCTCGTCATGCCGTCGGCGCCGGCCGTCACTTCCAGGTCGATGCGTTCGAACAGCACTTCCATCGTCATGTCGGTCGGCTTGTTGATGACCACGCCGAGCACGCCGTTCTCGTTGTGCTCGCATACATAAACGACGGTGCCGCCGAATACCGGATCCTGCATCGACGGCATCGCGATCAGGAAGTGGTTCGCCAGGTTCAGCGTGGGCGTCGCGGACGCTTCCTTCGATTCCATCTTGTGCAGCGCGGACCCGCTTTCCTGTAACAGCCCGGGCACAGGTAGCGGTTTGCTCACTTTGCTCTTCTTCATAAGCTGCTCTCTTCGCTGGACTGTTGTTGCAATAACGTTGAATGTTTGGTGACGAGCGGAAACTTGCCGCCACATCGACAGTTTACTATGAATTGCCGGATCGGCCATCCAAACCAGGGCGGCGCTCCGTAAACTGATGGTAGGCAATAATCCGCAACCAAACTTGAGCTTGAACATGCCACAAAGCAATTCCAACCCGCGCGGCGCCCTGGTGTGGTTCCGCCGCGACCTGCGCGCCTTCGATCACGCCGCCCTGCATCACGCGCTGTTGGCGGGCAATCCCGTCTTCTGCGCCTTCATCTTCGACAGCCCGATCCTGGAGGGGTTGCCGCGCGACGACCGCCGCGTTGCGTTCATCCATGCGTCGCTGGCCGAGCTGGCGGCCGAACTGGAGGCGCTCGGCGGCCACCTGCTGGTCCGACACGGCGATGCGCGCCGCGAGATCCCGGCGCTGGCGGCCAAGCTGGACGTTGCCGCCGTGTTTGCCAGCGAGGACTACGACCCGGCCGCCATTGCCCGCGATGGCGCCGTCGGCGCGGCGCTGGCCGCGGACGGCCGCGCATTGCATCTCTTCAAGGACCAGGTGATCTTCGCCCGGGACGAAGTCCTGTCGCAGGCGGGCAAGCCGCTCGGCGTGTTTACGCCATATAAGAATGCGTGGAAAAAGCGGCTGGAAGCGCAGCCCGATGCGCTGGCGCCATGGGCCATCGAGCCCCACGCGGCGGCCCTCGCGCCCGGCCGCTCGCACTTGCTTTCCCTGCAAGACATCGGTTTCGACGGGGCCGACCTGCCTTCCTTCGGCATCACCCCGGGCATGGGTGGCGGAGCCGCGCTGTTCGAGGCGTTCCTGCCGCGCCTGGCCGGGTACGGTACCGAGCGCGACTACCCGGCCCGCGACGGCACCTCGCACCTGTCGCTGCACCTGCGCTTCGGCACCGTGTCCATCCGCCACCTGGTGCGGACGGTGCTGCAGCTGTCGGCGCGCGGCCAGGCCGGCGAAGGCGGCGCCACCTGGCTTTCCGAGCTCGTGTGGCGCGACTTCTACCAGATGATCCTGTTCCACCATCCTCACGTGGTCCAGGCATCGTTCAAGCCGGTGTACGACAAGGTGGACTGGGAAACCGGCCCGGCAGCCGATGCCATGTTTGCCGCCTGGTGCGAGGGCCGCACCGGCTACCCGCTGGTCGATGCCGCAATGGTGCAACTGAACACCACCGGCTTCATGCACAACCGCCTGCGCATGGTGACGGCCAGCTTCCTGTGCAAGGACCTGGGTATCGACTGGAAACGCGGCGAGGCCTATTTCGCGCTGAAGCTGAACGATTACGAGCTGGCGTCCAACAATGGCGGCTGGCAGTGGGCGGCATCGAGCGGCTGCGATGCGCAGCCGTTCTTCCGGATTTTCAATCCCGTTACCCAGTCGGAACGCTTCGACAGGGAAGGCAAATTCATCCGGTTCCACCTGCCGCCATTGCGCGATCTGGGCGCGAAGGAAATCCATGCGCCGTGGCTGCACGGTGGCGCGGACGGCTATCCGCCTCCCATCGTCGACCATGCCGAAGCGCGGCAGCGGACGCTGCAGCGGTTCGAAGTGGTGAAGGCTCCCAGAAACTGATACTGCCAGCAAAACTGGGGACGGACCCCTGTTTGCAGGAAAACCCGGGGCCAGCCGCTTGCTGGCGCGGCAATCCGCAGCGGCAGTGCCGCCCCCGGGATATCGCATTTCCTGGAAACATGGGTACGTCCCCGGTTTGTTGGTGGAGCAACGTTATCGCTCGCCGGACGCCGGCAGCAGGCCGGCAATCGCGCCCAGCAACACGGTTTGCTGGTATGGCTTGCCGAAGTACGCATTCACTCCCAGTTGCAGCGCCAGGTTGCGGTGCTTGTCGGCGCTGCGCGACGTGATCATGATGATCGGGATCTCGCTGGTGGCGGCGTCGGCGCGCACCTGGCGCGTCAGGTCGAAGCCATCCATCCGCGGCATCTCGATATCGACCAGCATCAGGTCCGGCTTGTGCACGGCGATCTGCTCGAGCGCGTCGACGCCATCCTTTGCCAGCAGCACCGTGTAGCCCTCCCGCTCCAGCAGCCGCTGGGTTACCTTGCGCACGGTCAGCGAATCGTCGACCACCATGATGGTGCCGGCCGCCGCGTGCACGGCCGGGAGCGGCGCCTTGAGCTCGCGCTGCTGCTCCGACTGTTGCGCCAGTTGCTGGGCCAGCACGACCGGATTCAGGATCAGGACGATCTCGCCCGAACCCAGCACGGTGGCGCCGGCAATGCCGGGCACGCGGGCCAGTTGCGGCCCCGTGTTCTTGACGACCACTTCGCGGTTGCCGAGCACTTCGTCGACACGCAAGGCGATGCGCTCGGTGCCGGCATGCAGCGCCAGCACCGGCACCGTTCGCTGCGCCAGGGGTCTCGACCGGGCATCGCCCAGCAATGCCGGCAGGTAGTGCAGCGCCAGCGACTGGCCGGCCACGTCGACGCGGCCCGCGGCGTCGTCCAGTAACGCGGCTTTCACCTGCAGCACCTGTTCCACCAGCGCGGCGGGTACCGCATGCGTGCGGCCGCCGGCGGCCAGCAACACCACTTGCGTGACGGCCAGTGTCAGCGGCAGGTGGATCGTGAAACGGGTACCCTGGCCCGGCGCCGTCTGCGTGTCGATGCGTCCGCCCAGCGCCTGCGCTTCGGAGCGCACCACGTCCATGCCCACGCCGCGGCCGGCCAGTTCGGTCAGCGCGGCGGCAGTGGAAAAGCCCGGCTCGAAAATCAGGCTGGCGACGGCCGCGTCGGGCGCTTCCTCGTCGCCCAGCAGCCCGCGCTCGCGCGCCCTGCTGCGGATGCGCTCCAGGTCGAGGCCGGCGCCGTCGTCGGCAAACTCCAGCACGATCTCGTTGCCCTGCTGGCTGGCCTGCACCACCACTTCGCCCGTTTCCGGCTTGCCGGCGGCGATGCGGTCGGCGCGCGCTTCGATGCCATGCACGATCGCGTTGCGCAGCAGGTGTTCGAACGGCCCGGCCATCCGTTCCAGCACGCTCCGGTCCATCTCGACGGAAGCGCCGCGGATATCGAGGTTGACGCGCTTGTCCAGCTCCTTGGCCCCCTGCCGCGCCACGCGGTACAGCCGCTCGGCGATACTGGCGAACGGCACCATCCGCACGCGCAGCAGGTCGCGCTGCAGTTCGCGCGTCATGCGCGCCTGTTGCACCAGGTCGTCGCTGGCGCTGTCCACCGATTGCAGCAGCCCGGCATGGAACGACGCCACGTCGTCGACGCTTTCGGCCATCATGCGCGTCAATTCCTGCAGCCGGGTATAGCGGTCGAATTCGAGCGGATCGAATTCACGCTCGGCCGCCACCGACAGGCGCGATGCAATTTGCGACTCGGCCTGCATCTCCACTTCGCGCAACTGCTGCCGCAGCTTGCCCAGGTTGTCTTCGAAGTCGGCCAGCGCGGTGCGCAGCGCGCCCACTTCATTCTCGAGGCGCGAGCGGGTGATCGCCACTTCGCCGGCCTGGTTGACGAGGCGGTCCAGGATGTCGGCGCGCACGCGCACCAGCGGCGCCTGGGCGGCCGGCGCTTCGCCATCGTCCGGCGTGGCTGCCGCGGTTGCGGCGGCACCGCTTGCCTGCGGCGGATGCTGCAGCTGCTCGAACAGCAGCAGCGCGTGGTCGTAATGGGCCAGCAGGTCCTCGAATGCCGCCGGCCCCGGCGTGCCCATGCCTTCGACATGGGTTTCCATCTCGTGCGCATGCTGGCCGAGGCGCATCGCGCCGGCCATCCGCGCACTGCCCTTGAGCGTGTGCAGCACGCGCTGCAGCGTGGCCGGGTGGGCGGTATCGGTCGGCGCCTGCTGCCAGGCGCGCAGGGCTGCGCCGACCTGCGGCAACAGGTCCGCGCCTTCCTCGAGGAACACCGGCAGCAGGTCCGGATCGAGCTCGTCGGCCACGGCCGGCATGTCCGGCGCAGGCTCGGGCGGCGCCAGTACCTGCACCTCCGGTTCGTCCGCATCCTGTTCGTCGACCTCTTCCACAGCCGTCGCCGGTTCGGCATTGTCCTGCGCCGCGTCGCCGGTCGTTTCCACGGCCGGTGCCGGCACGTCCGCCGCCGCCTCGCCGGGACTCGCCAACGGGGGGACGAGCGCCAGTTGCGGCGCCGCGGCCTGGGTCAGCGGCGGCGCGGCGAAGGCATCGTCGAACGCGGCATCGAACAGGTCGTCGATCGACTCGTCCTGCGTGGCCAGTTGCGGCCGCAGCGGCAGCGGCGCGCCGCGTTCCGGCAGCGGCGGCGGATCGGCGAGCAGCGCATGGTAGGTGTCCGAAAACAGCGTATCGAGCCGGCTCGCCAGTTCATCCACCGGCTGCGCCTGCGCCGGACCGGCCAGCATGCCGTCCAGCCGCGCGGCCACGTCCGGCCCGGCGGCGTGGACACGGGCCAGTTCGTCGCGCAGCCGTTCCAGCGCGGCGATCAGTTCCGGCTGGTCGGGCGGCAGCGTGCCGCCGGCAAAGCTGTCCAGCATGTCGCGCACGCGGCCGATGACGAGGTCGAACAGGTCGTGCTGCGCCGGGTCGTGCAGCGCGGCAGGCGCCGCCTGCAGCGTGCTCTCCAGCGCGAAGGCCAGTTCGCGCAACGCCTTGAAGCCGACCGTGCCCGAGGTGCCGGCCAGTGTATGGGCGTGCGTTTGGGCCAGGCGAAGCGCGTCCGGGTCCAGCTCGCCCTGGCGGCGCCATGCCGTGAAGTCGCGCGCCAGCGTTCCCGCCAGCGCGGTGGCCTCGGCCACGTAGATGTCGAACAACGCTGCCGGCACGGCCAGCCGCCCGACGAAACGCATGCCGTCATCGGCCGGCACCGCCGCATCCGCGCCAGCCGCCGGCCCGTTCCCGCCTTCGTTCTCCGGTTCGGGCTCCGCTTCGGGCTCCGCTTCGGGCTCCGCTTCGGGCTCCACTTCCGGCTCCGCTTTGGGCTCCACTTCCGGCTCCGCCTTCGGCTCCGCTTTGGGCTCCGCCTTCGGCTCCGCTTCCGTCACCGCCTCGGTCGCGTTTTCATCCGTGACATACGGCTCGGCCGGCGGCGGCTCGACGGCTGGCGCGCCATGGGCCGACGCGCTGTCCGGCGATATGAAAGGCCGCCCTTCCGCTACCTGCGCGGCCGCCGCCACCACCGGTGCCGCGCTGCGCGGCGAAATACCCTTGGCCACCAGTTCGCCGACCCAGGCCTCCAGTTCGGCCGCCGTCCATGCCAGCAGGCCGGCCAGCGCCGCATCGGCGGACCGGCCATCGGCCAGCCGGGCATTGAGCACTTTCTCGATTGCGCCCGCGGCATCGGCGAACTGGTTCAGCCCCACCATGCGGCCGCTGCCCTTGAGCGTGTGGAAGGAGCGGCGCAACAGCGCCAGGCCGTCGGGCGTGCCGGCATCCGGGCCGGCCAGCGCGCCATGCATGGCGGCCAGCACTTCCTGGGCTTCGCCGATGAAGATTTCCAGCAGTTCTTCCTCGATGGCGGCATCGCTCGCCCCCGCTTCCACGGCGACGGACACGGCCGATGGCACCGGCTCGGCCGGTGCCGGCACTTCCTCGTCCAGCACCGGGATCGATTCGGGTCCGGCGATCTTGCGCAGCGGCACCGCGCGGAACGTACCCTGGCCCGCATCGAAGGCAAAGCGCTCGCGCGCGCCGGCGGCGTTCTGCGCCAGCATGTCGACGAAGAAGCCGAGCGCGCCGACGTTGTGCGCCAGGCTGTCGAGCTGCGCCGCCTCGCCGGGGGAAGTATCGGCAGCGGGGCCGGCGGCCAGCGCCGCCACCTGCCTGCGCACATGGGCCACCGCGGACTGCGCATCCGGCTGGTCGGTGATCGCCAGCGCGCCTTCGAGCTGGTGCAGCACGCCATCGAGTCCGGCCAGCGCCGGCCGGGCCGCCGCATCGGCCGCGAAGTCGTCCAGGCCGCGCTCCACGTCGCGCAGCGCCACCTTCATCTGCTGCGCCAGGGCCGCCACCGTATCGTCCTGCCGCAGCCGCTGCGCCAGGCCCTGCTGCCACTGCGCCGGCTCCGGCGGTTCCTGGCCCGCGGCCAGGGCCGCCAGCCGCGCGCCGATCGTGGCCGCGCTGGCCGCGAAGTCGTCCGGCAGGTGGCGGATCTGGTCCAGGCCGTGGCCGGCGAACAGCAGTGCCGTCGCCATCTCCAGCCCCAGCGCTTCGCTGCGGCCGGTATCGGCCACCGCGGCCAGTTGCCGCATCAGGCTGGCCAGCGGCGTCAAGCCCAGCTTGTCGCCGGCGGCGGCCACCAGCGCCACCGCCTGGCCGAAATCGGCTTGCGCGGCGCTGTCGCCCGCTTCCAGGCGCTGCCAGGCGGCGCGGGCGCCGTCCAGCCCTTGCTGCGCGCGTGCCAGTGCTTCGGGGTCGATCCGGCAATAGCGCTCGGCCGCGTAGTCGGGCGGCACCATGCCGTCCAGCGCGAAGCCGGCGCGCACGTCGCGCGCCAGCGGTGCCAGGTGTTCCGGTTCGGCCGCGGCGATGAAGAACAGCGCGTCGCGCAGCACCGTGTCCGGCGTTTCCGGCGTGCCCTGGGCCAGCCGGCGCATCTGCAGGTTGGCCGCGCCGAACAGCTGCTTGATGTACACACCTTGCGCGCCGCCGGGCACGTGCCCGCCCACCACCAGTTCCGCGAACCCCTGCAATGCCAGCCAGAACACGCGGCCGCGGGGCGTGGCCTGTGCCGCCGCCACTTCGCCGATGACCCCGGCCAGCGGCTGCGCCTGCGCCGGATCGCCCGACTTCAGGTATGGCAGCAGCGCGCGCTCGAAGCGTTGCCGCAACGCGACGTAATCCACTTCCGCGCCCTTGCCTTCTTCGCCTTGCGCCACCGGCAGCGACGGTTCGCGCGCCAGGTCGGGGAAGAACAGGTCGGCCGGGTGGATGCGCGGCGCGCCCAGCATTGCCTGCACCGCCGCGTAATACGGGAACAGCCGCACCGGCTGGGAGGGCACACCATCGAGCAGTTCTTCCAGGTATTCGACGAGCGCGCCGTACAGCCGCCCGATCGCCGCCACGTGGTCCGCACTGCATTTCACGCTGCCGTCCTTGAAGCGGTCCAGCGCTTCCTCGGCCAGCCGCGTGATCGCCGCCACGCCCTCCACGTCCACCATCTGCAGCGCGCCGTGCGCCTGGTGCAGGTGCGACTTGGCCAGCCGCAGCGCGGTGGCCTGGTCTTCCGGTTCCAGGCCGCCGGCCTCGAACAGCGCCGTGCGCGAACGGCCCAGCGCCTCGCGGATCTCGCCCATGACCCACGACAGCGGGCCGGGATCGAAGGAGTTGGTCGGGTAATCGGTCTCGCTCATGGTCTCGCTGCTTGTTCAGGTTGTTGGGTTGCCGATGCGGAAGCGCGACACGGAATCCTTCAGCTGCTGGGCCAGCGCCGACAGCTCGCGCACCGATTGCGCGGTCTGCTGCGTGCCGGCCTGCGCCTGTTCCGTGGCCTGCAGGATGTGGCCGATGTGCCGCGCCACGCCGCTGGCCGATGCCGCCTGCGTGCCGGTGGCGCGGGACATGCCTTCGATCAGCTCGGCCAGCTGGTGCGATACGCGCTCGATGTCCTCCAGCGCGGCGCCGGCCGCATCGGACAGCCGCGCGCCTTCGACCACGCCATGGGTCGACCGTTCCATCGCCGCCACGGCATCGTGCGTGTCGGCCTGGATGGTGCGCACCAGCGCGCCGATCTGCTTGGCGCTGTCGGCCGACCGTTCCGCCAGCCGCTGCACTTCCTCGGCCACCACGGAAAAGCCGCGCCCCGCCTCGCCGGCGGAAGCGGCCTGGATCGCCGCGTTCAGTGCCAGCACATTGGTCTGCCCGGTAATGTCGGAAATCAGTTCCGTGATCTCGCCGATCTGCTGTGACGATTCGCCCAGCCGCTTGATGCGCTTGCTGGTTTCCTGGATCTGTTCGCGGATTCCGTGCATGCCGGCGATCGCATCCTGCACCGCCGCGGCACCCTGGCGCGCCGCGGCCACCGAGCGGCGCGCCACGTCCGCCGACTCGGCCGCGGACTTCGACACGTCCGTGATCTCGGTGGCCATGCGCAGCACGGTCGCGCTGGTATCGCGGATCTCGCGCGCCTGCTGCTGCGAGGCCGACAGCAGCGCAGTGGAAATATCCTGTGCCTGGCCCGATGCGGCCGTCACCTGCTCGGCCGTCGCCGTCACGCGGCCCACCAGGGCGCGCAGCTCCTCGACCGTGTAGTTGACGGAATCGGCAATCGCGCCCGTGATGTCTTCCGACACGGTGGCCTGCACGGTCAGGTCGCCGTCGGCCACTTCCTGCAGCTCGTTCATCAGCCGCAGGATCGCGGCCTGGTTCTGCGCATTGGCCGCCTTCGCTTCCTCTTCCTGCCGCTGCGCCTGCAGCCGCTGTTCTTCGGCCTGCTGGCGCCGGCGCTCCGCGCCGCGCGTGCGGTCGTACGAATCCTGCAGCAGCACGCGGCCGATCGCGGCACCGGTCAGCAAGGTCAGCATGCCGCCGGCCACCATCAGCCAGAACGTCCAGTTCAGCGCTTCCTGCACGCCGCGGTAACCTTCCAGCAGGCGCACCAGGCTCTCGCGCAGGTTCTCGTTCTGGCTGAAGATCAGCCGTTCGGCATCGCGCGCGGCCAGCAGGCGGTCGAGCCGCCCAAGGATCGCGCCGGCCTGGGCCTGGTATTGCTCGAAGCCCGTTCGCAACGCGGCGAGGCGCTCTCGCACGTCCGGCTCGCGCACGGCGGCAATGCCGATGGCGATGCCGGCGCCCGCATCCTCGGCATCACTGCCATTCAGCAGCGCGTCGACGATGGCGCGGAATGCCGTGATGTCGCGCCCCAGCTGGAATGCCGCTTCGGAGCGGATACCGCCGGCCGCCGCGAACCCGGCGGTGCCAAGGCTCATCCGCTGGGTCAGCATCGCCAGCCTGTCCAGGGCGGCCATCTCGCGCGCGCCGGCACCGCGCTGCAGCCGCAGCGCCGCGATCTCCTCGGCCTGCGCCAGCAGTTGCGGGGCCAGCGCATCGAGCGCGCGCAGCGACTTGTCGACCCCGGCCAGGTCTTCGCGGTGACGCAGGATGGTATCGGCCGCCTTCGCGGTGGCGGCCCATTTCGCGCGGGCGTCCGCGACGGCCGGCTGCAGCTGGCCGGACGCCGCCGCCATGCGGCGCCCCCGGTAACTGCCGCCGCTGCCCAGCAGCGTCAGGTCGCTGTCCAGTTCGCGCCGGCTGTCGGCCAGCTGGCGGAACGCGTCTTCGTTGCCCTGCAAGGCGTTCGGCGCGGCCTTGCCGATGCGTTGCGAGTGCATCAGCGCGTCGCCGGCCACCTGCGTGGCCGTGGCATCGGCTGCGCTGTGCCGCGCATTCAGCGCCACCAGGGCCGCGGACAGTGCCAGCACCACGGCCAGCGCGGTGACGAGGAAACTGAGCTGCCGCTGCGGCGGCAGGTGGCCGATCAGCGGCAGCCGCGCCGGCGCGGCCGCCGGGGCGCTTGCGCTGCCGGAGCGGCGCAGCGCATCGCGCAGGCGCAAGGGCTGGTCGGACCCGGCGCTACCGTAGGCAAATTGGGAATCGCCGTCGGCGAAGCGGGAATCCGGAGGAGCAGCGGAAGAACCGGCAGGCGGCTCGTGCCGGGCGGACCGTGAAAACTTGAATCGCATCGTTTCCTTTCTCATCGGCGGCTAGCGGGCTTCGGCAAGGCCCGCTTCCGGACTTGCGTGCAGGCTCGCGTGCAGGCTCACGTGCAGGAAGCGCGGCTCGCGCGCCAGTGCGGCCAGGTCCAGCCTGGTCCACGGCTGGCCGTCACGGTCGATGTGTCGCCCGGCGCACCAGGCGGGTGCCGCCGTGTCGCTGCCGTCGGGCCGCATGTCGGCCAGCCGGCGCAGGCCCAGCACGCGTTTTGCCAGCAGCGCGCACGGCATGCCGATGCCGGCGGCGAACGTCAGCAGGCGGGTCTCGGCGCCGGCGGGCGGTAGCGCATGGTCCGCTGGCGCAGCCGCGGCCGGCCCCGCACCGTCTCCCAGGTAGGCGGCCAGGTCGACCACCCCCAGCAGGTTGCCGCGCACATTGGCCAGCCCCAGATACCAGGGCTGCGTCAGCGGCACCGCGGTCACGGACTGGTACGGCACGATTTCGCCCAGCTGCGTCAGGTCGAGCAGGCAGTGGCGCGCGCCGACCAGCACGCCCAGCTCACGCGCGGCCGGCGACTCCGCGCCCTGCGCCGCCTGCATGCGCTCCATCAGCTGCACCTGGTATTGGCGCAGCCGGCTGCGGCGTTCCGTGCCCGCGTCCCCCATCAGCCCAGCGCTTCGATCTTGGACAGCAGTTCTGCGGCGCTGACCGGCTTGACGAGATAATCCTTGGCACCCTGGCGCAGGCCCCAGATGCGGTCGGTTTCCTGGTTCTTCGACGAGCAGATGATCACCGGCACATGCTGCAGCGCGGGGTCGCGGGCGATCGAGCGCGTGACCTGGAAGCCGTTCGCACCCGGCATCACCACGTCCATCAGGATCAGTTCCGGCTTGTCCACCCGGATGCGCACCAGGGCTTCTTCTCCGCTCTCGGCGGTGGTGACCGCGTAGCCGTTGCGAACCAGGATATCGGACAGGTAATAGCGTTCGGTGGGCGAATCGTCGACGATCAGGATTCTGTGGATGGCCATGGCGAGCTCTCGTTGCGGACGCCCGGGCCGGCATGCTCGCGCACCGCGGCCAGCAGGCTGTCCTTGCTGAAGGGTTTGGTAAGGTAGGCGGCCGAGCCGACCATCGCGCCGCGCGCGCGGTCGAACAGGCCATCCCTGGACGACAGCATCAGCACGGGCGTGGCATGGAATCTTGCGCTCTTCTTGATCAGCGCGCAGGTCTGGTAACCGTCCAGCCGGGGCATCAGGATGTCACAGAAGATCAGGGCGGGCTGGTGGTCGACGATCTTGGCCAGTGCATCGAAGCCGTCCTCGGCCAGCACCACGTCGTAACCGGCCCCGCCCAGGAAGATCTCGGCGGACCGGCGGATCGTGCTGCTGTCATCGATCACCATGATGGTCAAACCGGTCGCTTGCGGCGTCGTCGTCATAAGTTTTATCCACCTGTTTTTATTACGATAGCACAGGGGGAATTACCGGGGCGGACGGTGCCATCCCCTGCCGGATCAGATCATGACCATCTCGAAGTCGTCTTTTCTTGCGCCGCATTCCGGACAGGTCCAGTTCATCGGCACATCTTCCCAGCGGGTGCCCGGCGCGATGCCTTCTTCGGGCAGGCCGGCTTCTTCGTCATAGATCCAGCCGCAGATCAGACACATCCAGCTTTTGAACTCCGCCACGCTATTTTGCCGGGCGTTATTTTCTACATTATTGCTGCTCACGTTCTGCCACCCTCAATCAAGTAAAATGCCGAATCGGGTATCTTAATCTACTGGCCGTGCAAAACCAAACATCACCCCTCATCCTGACATTCGGCGTGGCCGATCCGATCGGCGCAGTGGGCGTGCATTCCGACATCGGCGTTTTCGCCGCGCTCGGATGCCAGGGCCTGTCGGTCACCACCGCCCTGCTCATCGGCGACAGCGCCCGCGTGGAAGAACAGCAGCACGTGGAACCGGACTGGGTATCCGACCAGGCCCGGGTGGTGCTGGAAGATGTACAGGTGGCCGCCTTCAAGATCGGCGCGGTCGACCAGATGGAACACATTTCCTCGATCGCCGAAGTGGTCTCCGATTACCCGGATGCGCCGCTGATCCTCGACCCGTTCGGTTCGCAATTGCCGCCGCTGTCCGAGCAGACCGACCCGGAGGAACTGCTCACCGTGCTGCGCCAGCTGCTGGTGCCGCAGGCCACGCTGCTGATGCTGTCGCAAGTGGAACTGGGGCGCATGGCCGAAACATGGCGCGACCTGTCGAACGGCGAGACGATGGGCGACGATGCCCAGCACCTGATCGACCTGGGCTGCGAATACGTACTGGTGACGGGCACCCCGGCAGGCACGTCGCGCGCCGAGACGGGGCTGCGCGCCAATACGCTGTACGGCGACGGCGGCGTGATTCGCCACGACCGGTGGCAGCACCTGCCCGGCCCGTTCGTCGGCGCCGGCTGCGTGCTGTCCGGCGCGATCGCCGCCTACATGGCGCGCGGCCTGCCACTGCCGCAAGCGGTCGACCTTGCCCAGCAATACACTTTCGGCGCCCTGCGCAACGCCCAGCGCTACGGCATGGGCCGGCTGGTGCCGAACCGCTTCCATGCGATAGCGGCAACCGACACAAAGGATAAGCAATGACGATTTCGCAAAACGATGTGCTGTTCGAACGCGCGCAGAAGACCACGCCCGGCGGCGTCAATTCACCGGTGCGCGCCTTCCGTTCCGTGGGCGGCACCCCGCGTTTCATCTCCCGTGCCGAAGGCCCGTACTTCTGGGATGCCGACGGCAAGCGCTACATCGACTACATCGGTTCCTGGGGCCCGGCCATCGTCGGCCACGCGCACCCGCAGGTGGTGCAGGCCGTGCAGGAAGCGGCCACCCGCGGCCTGTCGTTCGGCGCGCCGACCCAGGGCGAAGTGGAAATGGCGGAAGAAATCGCCCGCCTG
The DNA here is from genome assembly GCF_055502615.1 of Pseudoduganella sp. jia 9. Lineage (NCBI taxonomy): Bacteria > Pseudomonadati > Pseudomonadota > Betaproteobacteria > Burkholderiales > Oxalobacteraceae > Pseudoduganella > Pseudoduganella sp. jia 9. The sequence continues at coordinate 63,311 of NZ_JBUPWE010000030.1, forward strand.
GTGCCATCGATCGAGCAGGTGCGCCTGGTGTCGTCCGGCACCGAAGCCACGATGAGCGCGCTGCGCCTGGCGCGCGGCGCCACCGGCCGCGACAAGATCATCAAGTTCGAAGGCTGCTACCACGGCCATGCCGACTCGCTGCTGGTGAAAGCGGGCAGCGGCCTGCTCACGTTCGGCAACCCCACTTCCGCCGGCGTGCCCGAAGACTTCGTCAAGCACACGCTGGTGCTGGACTATAACGACGTGCCGGGCATCGAGGAAGCCTTCGCCGAATACGGCGACGAGATCGCCTGCGTGATCGTCGAACCGGTGGCCGGCAACATGAACCTGATCAAGGCGTCGCCGGAGTTCCTGCAGGCGCTGCGCGAGCTGTGCACGCGGCACGGCGCGCTGCTGATCTTCGACGAAGTGATGTGCGGCTTCCGCGTCGGCCTGGCCGGCGCGCAGGGCCTGTACGGCATCAAGCCGGACCTGACCGCGCTGGGCAAGGTGATCGGCGGCGGCCTGCCGGTGGCGGCCTTCGGCGGCAGTGCTGAATTGATGAGCAATATGTCGCCGGTCGGCGCCGTGTACCAGGCGGGAACGCTGTCGGGCAATCCGATCGCCGTCGCCGCCGGCATGACGACCCTGAAACTGATCCAGGAACCGGGCTTCTACGAGCGCCTGACGGCCACCGCGAAACGCCTGGCCGAAGGCCTGACCGATGCCGCGTTCCAGGAAGGCGTGACGTTCTGCGCCGATTACCAGGGCGGCATGTTCGGCCTGTACTTCAGCGCCGAGCCGCCGCGCAACTACGCCGAGATGATGGCCGGCGACCGGGCGAAATTCAACGAGTTCTTCCACGCGATGCTGGACGAAGGCGTGTATTTCGCGCCGGCCGCGTTCGAAGCAGGTTTCGTTTCGGCCGCTCACAGCGATGCGGTCATCGATAAAACCATCGAAGCGGCACGGCGGGTGTTTGCGCGCCTGAAATAAGCAGGCGCCGCGCCTTACATCGAAAAAAGACGGGCAACCGTCTTTTTTGTTGCCTGAAAAATGTGAAAAATGGGGACGGACCCTGTTTTTCAGGAAATCCTTCTCGGATTTCCGCGACGGGATATAACCCTAAAACTTCTTAAGCTGACAATCTTCCGACATTTCGATGACATCCGGTCTTTAGAATCCGCTGCTTCACTCGATCACGCGGAGAAGTCATCATGCACAGCAATTCTGCTCCACAGGAACAAGCACAGTCCGGCATCGTCTGGATCAAGCTGGCCGTCCTCTATCTGGTGGTCGGCGTCGCCATCGGCATCGGCATGGGTGCCAGCCAGAATTTCACGCTGCGGCCCGTGCATGCGCACGTCAACCTGCTGGGCTGGACCACATTGGCCATTTCCGGAATCATCTACACGATCTTCCCGCAAACGGGCAGCACGACCCTGGCGCGCATTCATTTCTGGCTGCTGAACCTGGCATTGCCACTCATGATGGGCTCGCTCGCCTACGTGCTGCTGACGGGGGATGCGAAAATCCTGCCGGTGCTGGTCGTGTCGGAGATTTCCGCCGCGGTATCGATCCTGGCGATGACGGCGAATATCTTCCTGAACCTGCAAAACAGGAAGAACAGGGAATCGGCGGGCATGCCGCTGGAGGCAGCTCCTCATCGTGCGTGAATGCCGGGCGGATAAAAAGGCGCTGTTCGCCTTAAGTCGGTGAACTTCCCGCTGGAATCACTGTCTGATCCTCTGTTGAGATACTTCATGTATATGGGGGAGGCATCATGGGTACGGCGGAGCTCAGTGCGATTGTCGAGGCGCTCGGAAAACTCGGGCTGTCCGAGGAGGAGATCGCATTTTTGCAGGGCTTGCTCGGCAACCTCGTGCGCCCAGGCCAGTGTCTGCGCCTGATCGAGGAAGCGGCTGGAAAACCTTCGTGTCCCGTCTGTGGCGGTCAGCGCTGCCACCGCTGCGGCCACGCCAACGGCTTGCAACGCTATCGCTGCGTGGCGTGCCGGCGCAGTTTCAATGCCTTGACCGGCACGCCGCTCGCCCGCCTGCGATTGCGCGAC
>NZ_JBUPWE010000031.1:0-50568 GCF_055502615.1 Pseudoduganella sp. jia 9
GGCTCAGATGGCGCGGCGCACCATCAGTTCCTTGATCTTGCCGATCGCCTTGTTCGGGTTCAGGCCCTTCGGGCAAACGTCCACGCAGTTCATGATCGAGTGGCAGCGGAACAGGCGGTACGGGTCTTCCAGGTTGTCCAGGCGCTGGCCGGTGGCTTCGTCGCGCGAGTCGGCGATGAAGCGATAAGCCTGCAGCAGGCCGGCCGGGCCGACGAACTTGTCCGGATTCCACCAGAACGACGGGCACGACGTCGAACAGCACGCGCACAGGATGCATTCGTACAGGCCGTCGAGTTCCTCGCGCTCGGCCGGCGTCTGCAGGCGTTCCTTCTCCGGCGGGATCGAATCGTTGATCAGGAACGGCTTGATCGATTCATACTGCTTGAAGAACTGCGTCATGTCGACGATCAGGTCGCGGATCACCGGCAGGCCCGGCAGTGGGCGCAGGATGATCGGTTCGCTCAGTTCGTTCAGGTTCGTCGTGCACGCCAGGCGGTTCTTGCCGTTGACGTTCATCGCGTCCGAACCGCACACGCCTTCGCGGCACGAGCGGCGCAGGGCCAGCGAATCGTCCACGTCGGACTTGATGCGCTGCAGCGCGTCCAGCAGCATCTTGTCGGTGTCCTTCAGCTCGACCGTCAGGTCCTGCATGTAAGGCTTGGCATCCTTGTCCGGATCGTAGCGGTAAATCTTGAATTTGAGAGTACGTGCCATGTTCTTGCTACCTTAGAAAGTGCGTGCTTTGGGCTTGAAGGTTTCCACCGTCAGCGGCTTGGTGACGACAGGCTTGTACTCCAGGCGGTTGCCTTCGGAGAACCACAGCGTGTGCTTCATCCAGTTGTCGTCGTCGCGGTTCGGGAAATCGCTGTGCGCGTGCGCGCCGCGCGATTCCTTGCGGGCGACGGCCGACGTGATGGTTGCCTTGGCCGTCTCGATCAGGTTGTCCAGTTCCAGCGCTTCGACGCGGGCGGTGTTGAACACCTTCGACTTGTCCTTGAACGACACATGCTTGCGGCGCTCGTCGAGCTTCATGATCTCGTCGAAGCCGGCCTTCAGCAGGTCGTCGGTACGGAACACGCCGCAGTACTTCTGCATCGTGGCGCGGATGTCGTTGGCCACGCCCTGCACCTTTTCCGAACCGGTCGAGGTTTCCAGGCGGTTCAGGCGGTCCATCGCGTAGTCCGACGCGTCCTTCGGCAGGTCCTTGTGTTCCTTCTGCTTCAGGTTCGATGCCACCACGTGGTTGCCGGCCGCGCGGCCGAACACCACCAGGTCGAGCAGCGAGTTCGTGCCCAGGCGGTTCGCGCCGTGCACGGAGACGCAGGCGCATTCGCCGATCGCGTACAGGCCGTTCACGATCTTCTGGCCGCCATCGGCCGACGGTGCCACGACCTGGCCGTGGATGTTGGTCGGGATGCCGCCCATCTGGTAGTGGATCGTCGGCACCACCGGGATCGGCTCTTTCGTTGCATCGACGTTGGCGAACTTGTGGCCGATCTCCAGGATCGACGGCAGGCGCTTCTCGATGGTTTCCTTGCCGATGTGGCGCAGGTCGAGCAGCACGTGGTCCTTGTTCGGGCCCACGCCGCGGCCTTCCTTGATTTCCTGGTCCATCGAGCGCGACACGAAGTCGCGCGGCGCCAGGTCTTTCAGCGTCGGCGCATAGCGCTCCATGAAGCGCTCGCCCTGCGAGTTGATCAGGATGCCGCCTTCGCCGCGCACGCCTTCGGTGATCAGGACGCCCGCGCCGGCCACGCCGGTCGGGTGGAACTGCCAGAACTCCATGTCCTGCAGCGGCAGGCCGGCGCGTGCCGCCATGCCCATGCCGTCGCCGGTGTTGATGAACGCGTTGGTCGATGCGGCGAAGATGCGGCCGGCACCGCCGGTGGCGAAGATCGTCGTCTTCGCCTGCAGGATCATCACGTCGCCGGTTTCCATTTCCAGCGCCACGACGCCGATCACGTCGCCTTCGGCGTCGCGGATCAGGTCCAGCGCCATCCATTCGACGAAGAAGTGGGTGCGGGCGCGCACATTGCGCTGGTACAGCGTGTGCAGCAGCGCGTGGCCGGTACGGTCGGCCGCGGCGCAGGCGCGCTGCACGGCCTTCTCGCCGAAATTGGCCGTGTGGCCGCCGAACGGACGCTGGTAGATCGTGCCGTCCGGATTGCGGTCGAACGGCATGCCGAAGTGTTCGAGTTCATACACGACCTTCGGTGCTTCGCGGCACATGAATTCGATCGCGTCCTGGTCGCCCAGGTAGTCGCCGCCCTTGACGGTGTCGAACATGTGCCAGAACCAGCTGTCTTCGGCCATGTTGCCCAGCGAGGCGCCGATGCCGCCCTGTGCGGCGACGGTGTGCGAACGGGTCGGGAAGACCTTCGACAGCACGGCCACGTTCAGGCCCGCTTCGGCCAGTTGCAGGGAAGCGCGCATGCCGGAGCCGCCGGCGCCGACGATCACCGCGTCGAAGCGGCGTACGGGAATGGAGGATTTGATTGCTGCCACGATTTACACACTCCAGAGTATCTGCACCGACCACACGGCGCACGCGATCAGCCACATGGCCGACGCGGTTTGAATGAGGAAGCGAACACCGACGTTCTTGATGTAGTCCTGGTAGACGCTGACGACGCCGACCCAGGCGTGATAGAACAGGCCGATCAGGGTGGCCAGCGTGAACAGCTTGAACCAGGTCTGGGCGAACAGGCCGGCCCAGCCTTCATAGGAGAAATTGCTGCCGGTGAGGAAAGCCAGCAACAGGACGACGGTGTACACCACCATCACGATCGCGGTGGCGCGCTGCGCCAGGAACTCGCCCAGGCCGTAGTGGGCGCCCACGACGAGGCGCTTCGGTCCGATATTGTTTTTCATGGCTTAGAACACTCCGAACAGTTTCAGGGCAACCAGGAAGGTCACGGCCAGGCTGATGACCAGCACGGCGACCGACGTCTTGCGGGCCGAATCCTTGTCCAGGCCAACGTGGGTGTCCATCACCAGGTGGCGGATGCCGGCGCAGAAGTGGTGCATGTAGCCCCACACCAGGGCCAGGATGACCAGCTTGCTGAACGGATGCGAGGCGATGCCCTGGAAGTGGGCAAACGAGATCTCGGAGCGGATGCTTTCCTGCAGCAGGTACAGGATGAACGGCAGCAGCACGAACAGCAGCATGCCGCTGATACGGTGCAGGATCGACACGATGGCCGACAGCGGCATGCGGTATTGGCCCAGTTCACCGATGTGGATGTTGCGGTATTCCCGCCGCGGCTTGCGCCGGGGGTCCTTGATGGCTTCAGACATGGCTTACCTCCCTTGTGTACTGCTTTTGATTTATTGACTTATGTGGCTACTCGGGTAGCTTCTGGTCCGGTGCTCGCACGGGCATGAGCGCGAGCTGCTTGCGGCGTGCCCGCAACGCCGTTACATCGCATCTGCCGCCAACTTGTCGGCTACATGCAACAACGCGATGAAACTTCGATGCTGCGCCGCGATTCTCGCCCATTTCCCCGCAACGACCAACATCTATTCTTACACATATAAAAATTTATGTTGCACCGCTCCCTTCGTTTCCGCTAGCCAAGGATTTTCGGGGCAATACCGCTAATTCAGGTCGTTCTGGTAGTGGTGGCGGCTCGTCAGGTACAGGCCGCGGCGCAGTTCGACCGGCTTGTCGCCATAGGTGAACGACACCCGCTCCGCCGACAGCAGGGGCGTGCCGCCCTCCACATGGAGCAGTGCCGCATCTTCCGCGCTGGCCAGCACGGCGCGCACTTTTTCGTCGGCGCGGATCATCCGCGTGCCGAACTCGGATTCGAACAGGCCGTACATCGGCCCCTTGTATTCGGACAGCCTCTCGGCCGTCAGCCCCTTGAACAGCAGGCCGGGCAGCCACAGTTCCTCGACGATCGTGGGCACGCCGTCGAACGACTGCACCCGTTTGATATAGACGGTGGCGTCGCCGGACTTCAGGTCCAGCAGGCGCGCAACGTCCGCCGGTGCGCGCAGGCGCTTCACTTCCAGGAAACGGCTTTCGGGATAATGCGGCTGCCCTTCGTCCGGCCGCAGCCGCAGGAAACGGATGTGGGCGCGCGCTTCGTGGTGGGTGGACACGAACGTGCCCTTGCCCTGCCGGCGCATCACCAGGTTGTCGGCCGCCAGCTCGTCGATCGCCTTGCGCACGGTGCCCTGGCTGACCTTGTAGCGGTTCGCCAGTTCCACTTCGCTGGGGATCATTTCGCCCGGTTTCCACTCGCCCGACTGCAGGCTTTGCGTGATCAGCGCCTTGATCTGCTGGTACAGCGGAGAAAAAGTGGGAGCGGGGGTGGGCACGGCAGCGGAAACGTGCGCGCTTGCCTGCGTGGCGCCCCCTGTCTGCGTGGCGGGAGCGGTCGCGCCCGCGCTCGGCGCAGCCGGCGCGTTCGCACTGCTGCCTGGGCTGGTCTGGTTGGGCGTGACAGGATTCATAGACCGCGATTTCACCACAAAAGGCACTGTCCGTCCAGTAATAACCGACTAAGTTATATGTCTTATATAAGACATAAGATAGCATTGACAGATATCAGCATGCAGCCTACACTCGCCGTCGATGTTATTCCTGGCGACGCTCCGACGGCGCACAGCACAGGATGGCATCGGAGGTACGGAAATACCCCGCAAGGCTGAGCCTTTGCACAGGGCGAATTTGGTATCATTGCAGTTTTACCAGCGCGCCGCCTCCGGGCGCGACGCCGGTACAGGTCCTGCACTCCAGGTCCGTCAAGCTTCTTTATTCCACAATGGAGATTCATCATGGCTAAAACCCCACTGCGTGTTGCCGTTACCGGCGCCGCCGGCCAGATCGGCTATTCCCTGCTGTTCCGCATCGCCAACGGCGACATGCTGGGCAAGGACCAGCCGGTCATCCTGCAACTGCTCGAGATCGACAACGAAAAGGCACAGAAGGCGCTGAAGGGCGTCATGATGGAAATCGACGACTGCGCATTCCCGCTGCTGGCCGGCATGACCGCGCATTCCGACCCGATGACCGCCTTCAAGGATGTCGACGTGGCCCTGCTGGTTGGCGCCCGTCCGCGTGGCCCGGGCATGGAACGCAAGGACCTGCTGGAAGCCAACGCGCAGATCTTCACGGTGCAGGGCAAGGCGCTGGACGCCGTCGCTTCGCGCAACGTGAAAGTGCTGGTGGTCGGCAACCCGGCCAACACCAATGCCTACATCGCGATGAAATCGGCACCGAACCTGCCGGCCAAGAACTTCACCGCCATGCTGCGCCTGGACCACAACCGCGCGCTGTCGCAAGTGGCACAGAAGACCGGCAAGCAGGTCAAGGACATCGAAAAGCTGACCGTGTGGGGCAACCACTCGCCGACGATGTACGCCGATTACCGCTTCGCCACCGTCAATGGCGAATCCGTGAAAGACCTGATCAACGACCAGGAATGGAACGCCAACACCTTCCTGCCGACCGTCGGCAAGCGCGGCGCGGCGATCATCGAAGCGCGCGGCCTGTCCTCGGCGGCGTCGGCAGCCAACGCGGCCATCGACCACGTGCGTGACTGGGTGCTGGGCACCAACGGCAAGTGGACCACGATGGGCGTGCCGTCCGACGGTTCCTACGGCATCCCCGAAGGCACGATGTTCGGCTTCCCGGTCACCACCGAGAACGGCGAATACACGATCGTGCAGGGCCTGGAAATCGACGAATTCTCCCAGGAACGCATCAACCTCACGCTGAAGGAACTGACCGAAGAGCGTGAAGGCGTGAAGCACCTGCTGCCGTAATCTTCTCCCCCGTGGACCCGGTCGACAATTCGCCGCTCCACACCGGTCGCCGCGCCGCCCTTCCAGGCCGCGCGGCGGCCGCTTCATCCGGAACATCCACGATGCATCCATCCGAGGTCTTATTCCAGGGCGAACGCCAGCCGCTGATGCTGCCAGCCTGCGATCATTACGCCGGCTCCGAAAAGCTGATGCGCAAATCGATGGCCCTGCAACAAGAGCTTGGCCCCGTGTTCGACATCACGTTCGACTGCGAGGACGGCGCAGCCGCCGGCAACGAGGAGGCGCATGCGCGCCTCGTCGCCGAGCTGGTCAACTCAGCCGACAACAAATTCAACCGCATCGGCGTGCGCGTGCACGACGTGTCGAGCCCGCACTTCGCCCGCGATGTCGAGATCGTCGTCGGCGCGGCGGCCGCCCGGCTGGCCTATCTCGTGCTGCCGAAGCCGGACAGCGTGCAGGACGTAATGAAGGCCATCGACGTCGTCAACAGCCACGCCGTCAAGGCCGGCCGGAACAATCTTCCGGTGCACGTGCTGATCGAAACCCATGGCGCGCTGCGCGGCGTGTTCGCGATCGCCGCCCTGCCCCAGGTCGAGTGCCTGTCGTTCGGCATCATGGACTTCGTCTCCAGCCACTATGGCGCGATTCCCGCCAACGCGATGCGCACGCCGAACCAGTTCGTGCATCCGCTGGTGGTGCGCGCCAAGCTGGAGATCGCGGCCGCCTGCCATGCCCACGGCAAGGTACCGTCGCACAACGTCACCACCGACATCAAGGATTCCGCCGTGGTGGCCAACGATGCGCAGCGCGCGCTGGCCGAATTCGGCTACACGCGCATGTGGAGCATCCACCCCAGCCAGATCAAGCCGGTCGTCAAGGCCTTCGCGCCGCGGCTGTCGGAAGTGAACGAAGCGGCGGCGATCCTGCAGGAAGCGGCCAAGGCGAACTGGGGCCCGATCAGCCAGCATGGCCGCTTGCACGACCGCGCGAGCTATCGCTACTATTGGACGATACTGCAGCGGGCCAAGCTGGCCGGCCTGAACCTGCCGGAAGCGGCCGCCAATCTGCTGGCGCCCTTGCCTGGAACGCAACCCAACGCAACGGAAAACACGTAATGTCCATTCTCAAGTTCATCGCCGCCTGCGCCGCCGCGTGCGCGCTGGCCGGCGCGCCGGCCGCCCATGCCGCCGTCGAGACCGCGAAGCCGAAAGCGGAGGCGAAGAAAAAGCCGGCCGCCAAGGCGAGGCAAGCAAAATCCGCCGCCAAGGCGAAAACGACGCCGGCGCCGGTGGCACCGGCGGTACCCGATCCCGAAGCCGACGAGCCCACCGAACTGGGCTCCAACGTGGTCGACTACGACTGCGAACTGGGCAACAAGATCACGATCTACCAGAATGCCGGCGACGAAAGCCACGTCGCGCTGCGCTGGAAAAAGCGCCTGCACCGCCTGACGCGCGTGGCCACCACCACCGGCGCGCAGCGCTTCGAAAACAAGTTCCACGGCCTGATCTGGATCGGCATTCCCGCCAAGGGCATGCTGCTCGATTCAAAGAAGAACCGCCAGCTGGCCAACGAATGCCGCAATGCCGAGCAGTTGAAGCCGGTGGAAGCGCCGCCCGCCATCGAAGCGGCGGCGCCGACCACCTCGGCGGCGCAGCAACCGCAGCCGGCGGCACCGGCGGCACCGCAAGCACACATGTAGTCGCGCCGCCGTCATGAAGCCGTAGCAATGGGGCTTTATATGTCGTCGCAAAGATACGCAGTACCCTCGCGCAGTACCCTCGATCAATAAATGACACCCACCTGAAGGAGAGGTTATGTCTAGCAACACATTCAACACGCTCAAGGATTTCCCGATTTCCGGCAAAACCAAGGGCAAGCTGTACTCCCTGCCCGCGCTGGAAAAGGCCCTGGGCGCCAAGATCTCCCGTCTGCCGGTGTCGATCCGCGTGGTGCTCGAATCCGTCCTGCGTAACTGCGACGGCAAGAAGGTCACCGAAGAACACGTCAAGCAGCTGGCCAACTGGGGCGCCACCGCCGAGCGCACGGACGAGATCCCGTTCGTCGTCGCCCGCGTGGTGCTGCAGGACTTCACCGGCGTGCCGCTGCTGGCCGACCTGGCCGCGATGCGCAACGTCGCCTACAAGCAGGGCGCCAACCCGAAGAAGATCGAGCCGCTGGTGCCGGTCGACCTGGTCGTCGACCACTCGGTCACGATCGACCATTTCCGCGAGCCGGGCGCGCTGGACCTGAACATGAAGCTGGAATTCTCGCGCAACAACGAGCGCTACCAGTTCATGAAGTGGGGCATGCAGGCTTTCGACACGTTCGGCGTTGTGCCGCCGGGCTTCGGCATCGTCCACCAGGTCAACCTGGAATACCTGGCGCGCGGCGTCCATAACAACAACGGCGTGTACTACCCGGATTCGCTGGTGGGTACCGACTCGCACACCACGATGATCAACGGTATCGGCGTGGTGGGCTGGGGCGTGGGCGGCATCGAGGCGGAAGCCGGCATGCTGGGCCAGCCGGTGTACTTCCTGACGCCGGACGTCATCGGCGTGAACCTGACCGGCCGCCTGCGCGAAGGCTGCACCGCGACCGACCTGGTGCTGACCATCACCGAACTGCTGCGCAAGGAAAAAGTCGTCGGCAAGTTCGTCGAGTTCTTCGGCGAAGGCACCGAGTCGCTGTCCGTGACGGACCGCGCCACCATCGGCAACATGGCACCGGAATACGGCGCCACGATGGGCTTCTTCCCGGTCGACGACAAGACCATCGAATACTTCCAGGGCACCGGCCGCACCGAAGAAGAAATCGCCGCGTTCCAGGCCTACTTCAAGGCGCAGGGCATGTACGGCGTGGCCAAGGCCGGCGAACTCGATTTCACCCGCGAGGTGAACCTGGACCTGTCGACGGTGACGCCGTCGCTGGCCGGTCCGAAGCGCCCGCAGGACCGTATCGAAATCGGCAACGTGAAGTCCACCTTCACCGACCTGTTCTCCAAGCCGACCACGCAGAACGGCTTCAACAAGAACCCGGCCGACCTGACCACCGCCTACGAAACCACCAACGGCGTGCAGGTTAAGAACGGCGACATCCTGATCGCCGCGATCACCTCGTGCACCAACACGTCGAACCCGAGCGTGCTGCTGGCCGCCGGCCTGCTGGCGAAGAAAGCCGTCGAAGCCGGCCTGACCGTGGCACCGCACATCAAGTCGTCCCTGGCCCCCGGCTCGCGCGTCGTCACGGAGTACCTGGAAGCGGCCGGCCTGCTGCCGTACCTGGACAAGCTGGGCTTCGGCGTGACCGCCTACGGCTGCACCACCTGCATCGGCAACGCGGGCGACCTGACGCCGGAACTGAACGCGGCGATCACCAGCAACGACATCGTGGCCGCGGCCGTGCTGTCCGGTAACCGCAACTTCGAAGCGCGTATCCACCCGAACATCCGTGCCAACTTCCTGGCCTCGCCGCCGCTGGTCGTCGCCTACGCGATCGCCGGCAACGTGACGCGCGACCTGATGACGGAACCGGTCGGCAAGGGCAGCAATGGCCGCGACGTGTACCTGGGCGACATCTGGCCGACCTCGGCCGAGATCGAGGCACTGATGAAGTTCGCGATGAACTCGGAAGTGTTCAAGGCCAACTACGCTCAAGTGAAGAGCAACCCGGGCAAGCTGTGGGAAGCCGTGTCGTCCGTGGAAGGCCAGGTCTACAACTGGCCTGACTCGACCTACATCGCCGAGCCGCCGTTCTTCGAGAACTTCGAAATGACGCCGCCGGTCTCCGACAACGCCAACATCACCGGCGCGCGCGCGCTGGGCGTGTTCGGCGACTCGATCACCACCGACCACATCTCCCCGGCCGGTTCGATCAAGGAAGACGGCCCTGCCGGCAAGTGGCTGAAGGAAAACGGCGTGATGAAGGCCGATTTCAACTCGTACGGCTCGCGCCGCGGCAACCATGAAATCATGATGCGCGGCACCTTCGCCAACGTACGGATCAAGAACCGGATGATCCCGCCGAAAGCCGACGGTTCCGCCGTGGAAGGCGGCATCACGCTGCACCAGCCGTCCGGCGAACAGCTGTCGATCTACGACGCAGCCATGAAGTACGTGGCCGCCGGCACCCCGACCATGATCTTCGGCGGTGAAGAATACGGCACCGGCTCGTCGCGCGACTGGGCGGCGAAAGGCACGCAGCTGCTGGGCGTGAAGGCCGTGATCGTTCGTTCGTTCGAACGTATCCACCGCTCGAACCTGGTGGGCATGGGCGTGCTGCCGCTGCAGTTCATCGGCACCGACAGCGTGGAAACGCTGGGCATCACCGGCAAGGAAACCTACGACCTGCTCGGCCTGGAAGGCGAGATCAAGCCGCAGCAACTGGCCACCCTGGTGATCCACCGCGAAGACGGCTCGAAGCAGGAAGTCACCGTGCTGCTGCGCATCGACACGCCGATCGAAGTCGACTACTACAAGCATGGCGGCATCCTGCCGTTCGTGCTGCGCCAGCTGCTGGCTGCGTAAGCACCCGCCGCTCCGCCCAAGAACGCCGGCTTCGCCCGGCGTTTTTTCGCCCTAAAATAGAGCTGTGCGGCGATCGGCAAGCCCTGCTTTGAGGAGTAGTTGTGCCCGAATGCTTCAGCACTCCTGTTCGTCCATCCGGTTGACAATCTCCCAACGGCCATTCTGGCGATGGATAATCCAATAGCGCCACCACTCCCACCCGTAGACCGAATAAATCAGCTCGTCGGTTCCATCGGAATCGAGATCGGCATGATCGAACAGATCGAAATCCTGCTTACACGTCAGCCCCCCCCAATGCAAACGGCTCATCTTAAGGCGATACTCAGTGCCTTTCCTTTCCGCAATCAAAAAGAAGTCAAGCGCCTTTTCGCCGATTTCGATGGCGGGTGTTCTGATGACCAGTATCTCCATATCGGTCGATACTTGCACCGGTTTGATGCGCGTGGATTTAATAATTCTCGGCCACGCGCTTTGCGGCACTTGCCGGCTCCTCAAGATGTTGCGAACCATGTCCAGTGCATTCTGTACTTCACTCGCATTGGCTTCCCGCGGAGGGATGCGTACTGAGCTCTTTAACGGCTGGGTTGTGAAAGTACGTGCCGCCCCCAGTGAGCTACCGTCGGGTGCAGCAATGAGAACTGCGTCCGACTCTCCCTCGCCCTCTGAAGCCAGGACTCCGATCACACTGCTCGGCCCGATAAACTGGCCGCCACGGTAACCGTACGTTTTCACACCCAGGAATCCACCCCTGCCATTGGCTCGTTCGAATTCAGAACCAACTGCTGAACCGACTACAGAAAACATCTCGAAACGCCCATGTTTTACCGACGCAAGCGGTATAGCCTTGCCACCAATCTCGACAAATACATAGTTCGAGACGTTCGGCGCGGCAGCTTTTGTGGCCATGCAGACTTGAGTGGTGATCAATAAGCCGATCAGCATTGATCTCATCGCAGTTCCATTCTTAGCACCAGGCGCCTGAGCGATTTTGGACAGCCGATCTGCTGCAGGCAAAACGGCCCCTCATCCCGATATCCAGGGTTCGTAAATCGTGATGTGCAGATGGTTATTGTGCAGCCGCTCGTTTGCTGTGATCTGTGGATTAGGTTCCGGCGGGTTTGAATCCCGTGTATTTGCGTCCATGTACCATGGGTCGAACAACTGTTTGACCGCAGGGTTCTTGCCCAGCCTTTCACGCAGAGTATGGATAATACCGGGTTGACGCCGTGCTAAAGCGTCCTCCCAGGCTTTGCCAGCCTTCGCTTCCATCGCCTTGCTGTCATCGCGTTTCGCCTGAAGGGCGGCCATCTCCTGCCGCAGCCTCGCCTTCTCCTGCTCATCCCTGCTCACGGCAAGCAGCTTACGGTGTCTAGCCAAGGATGCGTCAATTGTCACGGTCTCATTGCGTGCCTTCATGTAATCGGCGTATAGCTCTTCCTCCTCCTTGCTGACCTGACCATTTCTGGGCGCACCCGGCTTTGTCAACGCCGCACGGTTGAGTGGTACACCTCCAGTGGCTCCTTCCGCATAATTGATATCGAGCCCCACCCCAGCCCTGTGCGCTATGGAGCCAAGCATTGGTCTCCAGCCGGAAGTAACACGTACGTCAGTAACACCTGCAGCGGCTGCCTCAACCAGCAAGGCAGCATATGCAAATGGATGGCACCTGGGTAGAACACCGCTTAACCAGGAACACGATGTCGTGTTCGCTCGGGCATTGTTTTGCATCTCGTCCATGAAGCGCAGGGAAATCCGCTGTTTTCGATCAGAATCCTCTTGAGGAATGTCCACCGTCAGCAATGGGCTGGACAAGCCGCGATAAATACTGCGCACGGCACTGCGAATAGCCGGGGGAGTATTCTCAGTCATCAACTCGTCGGCTTCTGCCTCGGTATAGAGGTGCGAGATCATCATCCAGATATCGCCAGTGAGGTGCGCCTCATACGATTCGATATATTTGCCCGGCACATCGGATGGACGGCATACCGGCGAGCCGACACTTGGGCGAAGGTGGCCGATATTACGGCCCGTGACCTCAAGAATGTTTACGTGCACATCCTTCGTGCCAACCCGTACCTCATAGACTGGCTGCATTCTATGTCGCGGATGCGCATCACTATTGAGAAACAGGGCTACTCGGCTACCGCTTTCGGCCCACAGTTCGATCTGCCTGCTGGGACCAAGCACTCCAGGCTGGGAGGCATAAGAGGACAGAGTCTTCCCGTCAACCGCGACGACGAACGGCAAACGCAAGTCCTTGGTAGTTTTCTTGGTGTCGAATCTATAAACAACCTTGCATTTTGATTCTATTGGCACTTGGGTAGTCTGCCCGGCCGTGCTCAATGTGCAGCTCGCGTCGGGTGCACTCATGGCTCCGGATCCGGCTGGTCGTGGGGAGCGACGGTGGTTTCCCAATACAAATTAACTTTTGCGGGATCGTGACTGGTCACGCGTTCGGTATAGCCCGCAGCGTCCGTCACGCCTTGCCGCACCGAACCATCTGGAAATTCGAGCCGGTACGGCATGCCCTGAACGGGTAGCATGGTTCGCTTATCGATGGCTTGGAAGGTACCGGAGTGGGACTGGTCTTCCGCAACCGCTCCCGCCCTCATCGACGTGCGGGTTCCGTCTTCCGATTTGCCCCCGTCATCGACTTCCATAAAGCCTTTGGTCGTGGTCGCAATCAGCGTCGCACCACAGCCCGTTTTCATTCCATCCAGTGCCGTACCCTTGCCGAAGAAGGTATGGAAATCCAAGCCCTCCGTGATGGGAAATTCACCCTTGCAGAGCGGGCAAAATGTCATGTGCCCCTTCAGTGCGATGGCACGGCCATTCGCGCTGGCAGTGGCGCTTCCTTCCAGGACACGCCTGCCATGCGAAGTTGGGTCACCCTTGCAAATCACTGCGCGTTTTGTCATCGTGGCCCCCGCTTCTTGATGGAAGTCCAATGTAGATCACGGTGCTGACGCAGGCTTGATCAAGATCAAACCATTCAGCCAGATGCACCGTTTTGCATTCCGCCGCCCATCCTTGCCGAATCAACTACAATACGTCTGATAAGTTATTCACCACTACCGAGATCGTTAGCGCCATGCGTCGCCCATCCAAAGATTCATCTACCAAATTGTCTGCCGACAGCCAGCGCCTTTCCACCCTTGCCCAGGCCGTCGGCCAGGCAGGCAGCCGTCTCGAAGAGCGCAGCTGGGAGCGCGCGCTGGACGTGCAATTGACGAAACTGCTCAAGACGAGCCACCAGGACACCGTCGATGCCGCCCTGAACAGCCTGTTCGCCGCCGACCTGACCGCCTACGACGTGCTGATGGACAGCGTGGAAGCCGTCAGCGAATCGGCCACCATCACCGTCGAGACCGACGGCGAGCCGGTGCAGTACGACGTGCTGCTGGTCGCCGCGCCGATCCTGGCGTGGACCCGCTATTCGATCGCCTCCGGCGCCATCCCGGCCGATGTGCTGAACACGCTGTCCGCCCACTTCTCCGCCCACCTGCTGGCCGACGGCACGAAGCTGGCAATGGCCTCGAACCTGTTCTCGATCGACCAGCTGCCGCGCACCCATGCGGAAACCTACGCCAAGATGCACAAGCTGGCCCAGGCCGCCGTGAAGGGCGTGGCCGTCAAGACCGATGTGAAATCGCCGGAAACGGCGCCGTTCCTGGCCGATACGCGCTACCTGATCGCCGCCATCGTCGCGCCGGCCGGCGGCCCGCTGTTCCGCTGGCAGATGCCGGGTGCCCACCTGCACCAGGCGGACGAGCGGCGCGGTGCGCTGGAAGCGTGGCGCACCCAGGCAACGCCCACCGTGGCGCGCCTGCTGCCGGGCTGCGGCATCGAACTGCTGCTGCCGGAAGCGTATTACATGGCCTGCCGCGAAGCGGATAAACTGATCCGCCCGGTGTCGATCCGCGCCGCCGTGCATTACCTGACCCATACGCTGGCCTGCGAACCCGCCGACCTGCGCGCGGTGATCGCCGGCTTCGGCGAGGAATCGGCGGATAACCAGGTGGACGAATACCGCGTCGCCTTCACGCGCCGCGCCGATACCGATGTGGTCTACGGCGTCGTCTGGCCGCTGTACGGCCAGGAAGACGAGGAAGGCACGCCACCGGAAGGCCCGCTGGCCGGCGGCCTGGCCAACCTGCTGCAGCCGCGCACGCCCGTCGAGGAAATCGTCGAGCACCTGAGCGAAGCCGGCGTCACCGTCGTCAAGAAGCTGTCGGAACGCTACGTGGCCGAGTACTGCGACGACTGCGGCGCGCCGCTGTTCGCCGACCCGGCCGGCGAGCTGGTTCATGCCGAGATGCCGGAGGATGCGCCGGCCGGCACCGAGCACTTCCACTGATCAGGGATCGGACGAAAAAAAACCTCGCTGCATGCGAGGTTTTTTTTTCGCCGGCAAGCGGCATCACAGATTGCTGTTGCCGCTCGTATCCTTGCCGTTGCTGGACTTGCGGCTGTCGGTGCGCTGCGTGCCGTGGCCGGAAGTATCGTCCGGCGCGGCCTTGTCCCGCCCTGCCCGGTTGGCCGTGCTGCCCAGCGGCGCCGGTTCCCTGCCTGGCACCGGACGCACCTTGTCGCTGGTTTTCGGCGCCGTGGTGGCGGCCTTGCGGCTGGCCGCACTGCTGTTGGCATCGGCATCCTGCAAGCCCACGCTGCCGGGCTTGTTCTTCAGCGCATCGCCAACTGTCGACTGCGCGTGCGCGGACCCGGCCAGCGCGGCAATGCAAAGTCCTGTCATGAAGAAGTGCTGTCGCATGGTGCCTCCTGGTCTGCCAGCCGGCGCTGCACGGCGTCAGCGGTTCGAACCGGTGGTGCCGCCGCTGGTACCGGACGTTCCACCAGTGCCGGACGTCCCACCGGTACCGGACGTACCGCCAGTGCCCGACGTGCCGGACGAACCACCCGTGCCCGACGTGCCGCCCGTGCCGGACGAGGTGCCGGAGCCCGACGTGCCCGAAGCACCGCTGCCCGAGGTGCCGCCCGACGTGCCGCCCGAGGTGCCGCCCGTCATGCCGCCGGACGAACTACCCGAGGAGCCGCTTTGCTGCGAACCCGAGTTGGACCCGGACTTGCTGCGCTTGGATTTCTTGTTGGACTGCTGGTCCGACGAGCCGCTGCCGGACGTGGCGCTGTTCGACGAGGCGCCGGACGTGCGTTGCGGGTCGGTGGACGTGCTGCCACTCGTGCCGCTCTGTGCGTAAGCGACGGTTGCCATCGTTGCAAGAACTGCTGCGATCAGGGTTTTGCGCATGGTATAGCTCCTGTTGGGATCCGATCTGTGGGAACGGTCATTGGAGACCGTGGATGCACAGATTAGCGGGTTCGCCACGCGCGCAGCATCGGAGCCCGCACCGTCTCACGGTCGGAAGGCTCCTACCTGTCTCGACAGTAAAACCCGCCGCACCAGGGCGCTGGCGACCGGACGCCTGTCACCACGCAGAGTAAGGATGGCCGATCAGGTTCGAGTTCAGGTAGCGCTTGTCGTGCGTGACTTCTTCGCCCGCCCACTCCGGCTTGTCGAATACCGTATCCTCCGCCGGCAGTTCGATTTCCGCCACCACCAGCCCGGCGTTCACGCCCAGGAACTCATCGACTTCCCACACGAAGCCCGCGTGGGGAATGCGGCGCCGGTACTTCTCGATGATCGGCTGCTCGCACAGCCGGTCGAGGAACTCGGCGGCGTCGGCCATCGGCAGCGGGTACTCCCACTCGCCGCGCGAGACGCCCACCGCCTTGCTCTTGATCGTCATCACGGCATGGTCGCCCTCGATGCGCACGCGCACCACGCGCTCCGGGTGCGACGACAGGTAACCCTGGCGCAGCAGCACCGGCTCGCCCTCCTTCAGCCAGCCGTCGCCCCGTACCAGGAACTTGCGTTCGATCTCGATGCCCATCAGTCGTCCAGCGAGAGAAGGATCGGTTGCAGGATGGCGGCGCCCAGCGCTGCGCTGCGTGCGCCGTTCCAGCCCACCTGCGGTACCGGCAGGTCGGCATTGTCCTTGAACGGCATTTCCAGGGTCAGCGACAGGCAGCCGAAATGATGGCCGACATATTTCGAGGCCAAGGTCAGCACGTCCGCCTTGTACTTGCTGATCGGGTAGCCGATGGCGTCCTGGAAGTCCGGGCTGGCGTTCTTGTAGCGCTCGATGAACGCCTTCTGCGCCGTGGCCTGCTGCGGCGTAAACGTCTCCAGCATCTCGTTGCCGGCCACGAAGTTATACGGCAGCATCTCGTCGCCATGGATGTCGAAGAACATGTCGACGCCCGTCTCGTGCAGCTTCTGCTTCACGCACAGCACTTCCGGCGAGCGCTCGGGCGTCGGCGTCATCCATTCGCGGTTCAGGTTCGCACCGGCCGCGTTGGTGCGCAGGTTGCCGCGCACCGAGCCGTCCGGGTTCATGTTCGGCACGATGTAGAACACGCAACGCTGCAGCAGCTTGCGGGCGATCGGGTTGGCGTCGTCCAGCAAGGCATCGATCAGGCCTTCGATGAACCACTCGGCCATCGATTCGCCCGGATGCTGGCGGGCGATGAACCAGATCTTCTTTTCCGCATCGGGGTTGCCAACAACGACGAGATTCATGTCGCGGCCATCGACCGACGATCCCAGGTCGAGCACGCGCGCCACCGGGTTTTCCGCCACCTCGCCCAGCAGGCGCAGGTGGCGCTCCCACGAGTAGGGCTCGAAGTAGGCGTAGTACACGCTGTCCAGGTCCGGCGTATGGCGGATCGTCATCACTTCGCCGTCGAACGAAGTCGGCACGCGGAACCAGTTCTCGCCATCGTAGCTGGCCACCGCGTTGTAATCCTCGAAGCCCTTGGCATAGGTTGCCTGGCCGGCGTTCAGGAAGCGCAGGTTGAGCCCCTTGCCGCGCGCGCCCTGCACGCGGAAGTGGAACCACTGGTGGATGTCGGCATGCGAATCGCTGCGCAGCTTCAGTTCGATGCTGGCGGGGTTCTCCGCGCTCACGACGTCGATCGCGCCGGAGTCGAAGTTCTGACTGATTTTGATGGTCATCGGGGGATCCGTTGGGTTTGGATGGCGTTATTGTCCTTGGTTTGCGGCGTTAACGCAAAAGGCGGACCTCGCGGCCCGCCCCGTTTTGCCTGATGAGGCAGGCATGCCTCAGTCGACGTTACGCCCCTTCTTCTTCAGCGCGGCCCGGACGCCGGCGCCATACGCGGCATCGGCCTTGTCGAAATGCCCCAGCTGGCGGGCGATGATCTCGTCGGACACCTGCGACAGCGGCCCGGCCAGGTTGTCGAACAGGTTCTGCTGCTCGGCCGCGTCCAGCACGCGGAACAGGTTGCCGGCCTGCGTGTAGTCGTCGTCCGTGCCGCGCGGGTCGTACAGCCCGGCCGCGCCGTCCAGCACCAGCGCCGGTTCGCCGTTGCCCAGGCCCCGTACGCCGGAACCGCCAGCCTGCACGGCGTGGTAATTCTGCTCGGCGCCGCCGTTGGTGAAGGCCATCGCGCCGTCACGCTGCTGGTTGTGCACCGGGCAGCGCGGCGCATTCACCGGCAGGTACTGGTGATTCGTGCCCACGCGGTACAGCTGCGCATCGTGGTAGGCGAACAGGCGTGCCTGCAGCATCTTGTCCGGCGAGTAGCCCATGCCCGGCACCACGTTCGATGGCGACAGCGCCGCCTGTTCCACTTCGGCGTGGTAGTTGACCGGGTTGCGGTTCAGTTCCAGCACGCCCACCTGCTGCAGCGGGAAGTCGGCATGCGGCCACACCTTCGTCAGGTCGAACGGGTTCCAGCCGGTGCGCTGTTCCCACGCCGCCAGCTCGGCTTCGGTGGCCACCTGGATCGACACGGTCCAGCGCGGGAAGTCGCCGCGGGCAATCGCGCTGAACAGGTCGCGCTGCGCGTAATCCGGGTCTTCGCCGGCAATGCGCGTGGCATCGGCGGCGCTCAGGTTCCTGATGCCCTGCTGCGTCAGGAAGTGCCACTTCACATAGACACGCTCGCCGGCATCGTTGATCAGGCTGTACGTGTGGCTGCCGAAGCCGTGCATGTGGCGGTAGCCGTCCGGCGTGCCGCGGCTGGAGAACAGCGTGGTCACCTGGTGCAGGCTTTCCGGCGCCTTGCTCCAGAAGTCGAACATCATCGTGGCCGACTTCAGGTTGGTTTGCGGGTCGCGCTTCTGCGTGTGGATGAAGTCCGGGAACTTGATGCCGTCCTTCAGGAAGAACACGGGCGTGTTGTTGCCGACCAGGTCCCAGTTGCCTTCTTCGGTATAGAACCGCACCGCGAAGCCGCGCGGATCGCGCTCGGTATCGGCGCTGCCCTTTTCGCCGCCCACGGTCGAGAAGCGCAGGAACGTTTCGGTTTCCTTGCCGATCGCCGAGAACAGTTTCGCCTTCGAGAATTGCGAGATGTCGTGCGTGACGGTGAACTTGCCATAAGCGCCCGACCCCTTGGCGTGCACCACGCGCTCCGGAATGCGCTCACGGTTGAAATGCTGCAGCTTTTCGATCAGGTGGAAATCCTGCAGCAGCAGCGGTCCACGGGCGCCGGCGCTGGCCGAATTCTGGTTGTCGGCGACGGGAATGCCCGATGCGGTGGTGATAGGCGGCTGGCTCATGTCTGGCTCCTCAGTGGTGTGAACGTGGGGAAATTTTACGTTCAAGCATGGCATTGGAAAAGCTAATTAATTAAATCAGCCCAATAGCCATTACCAATGGCAGAGATCGCCATCACCCGGTCGGAGAGTCCAATGTTTTCATTTCGCCACGATGATCTCCACAGGGGGCGCCAGTCGCCAGCCGGAAAGGTGGAAGCCCAGCACCAGCAGGCCCAGCACGGCAAGGGTGACAATGCCGATGATGGCCGCGGCCAGCAGCCAGCGCTGCCAGCGCCGCCGGGCGCGCAGCAGGTCGCCCATGACCAGCGTCAGCAGGTGCAGCAGCACCGTCACCGCCAGCGCGCTGATCGCCAGCGTGCGCGTGGCGCCGTCGCCGAAAGGCAGCGCCAGCAGGAAGAGCATGACCTCGAACGCATACAGCAGCTTGAGCGCGTGGGTCCACCAGCGGTGCCGCAGCGTGCCCGGCAGCGAGACCGCGACGGTGCCCTGCAGCACGAGGCCCATCCTGGCCAGCCAGCGCGGCCCCGCCGTGCCGGCGCCATGCCGGGCCGCCACCCCTTCCAGCACCTTGCCCATCACGCTGACGGCCCGTGCCCCACTGGCCAGCGTGGTCTTCGGATCGGGATTGCGGTCGATATCGCGATCGTTGCGCACGTAATCGAGCAGCCCCTCCTCGCCGAGGATCGCCGTCAGGCAGCCGGCCAGGTTCTCGCGGCCGCGCAGCGAGTCCAGCGCCAGCCTGGCCAGCAGTGCGTCGATCTCCGCCCGCGGCGTGCCGGCCGGGATCCGCCCCATCGCCTCGCAGAACAGCTCGGCGAGCTTGCCCTGCCCGCCCGGCAGCAGTTCCTGGCGCAGGATCAGGCCGTGGGCGCGCTCGGTCAGCTCCTCGCGGATCAGCCGGGTGTCCGCATCGGCCATCGGCAGCAGCACGCGGATCAGCCGCTCGGCACCATCGAGCCGGCCCCACATGGCGTCGTTCAGCCGCCAGCGCCGGTCCAGGAAGGCGCCGAAATTCGCCAGCGCGGTGCCGGCCAGTTTCCTGCGCTGGCGCGGATCGTTGCGCTCGTCGATCAGGTTGACGGCGTCCTGCGGGCTGACGCGCGCCACTTCCACGGTGGCAGGTTCGCCGGTGCCGGTATCGAAGTACAGCGGAAAACCGATCTGGTCGAACGAATCGAAGCGCAGGTAGTACTCGCTCAGCAGCGCGCGCAGCGCGGTGCCGGCGGGCGTGTTCAGCGCGGCCAGTTCCCCGTCGAGCGGCCGGGCTTCGCCGGCGTCGCGGGCCACCGGCGCCACCACCGGCGGCGCTGACTGCGCTGCCTGCGCCGCCGGGCCCGCCGCCTCGGCTGGCTTGCCCAGTATCTTCCAGATGCGCGCCGCCACGTTCGACAGCATCGCCTCTCCCGGCCGGCCCGGCGTGCCCGCGTCGAGCCGCATCGACGTGATCGACCGTTCGAGGGCCGCCTGGATGCGCGTCGGGCTGGCGCCCCCCGCGGTGTCAAGCAAGGCCTTGGCGCGCGTCAGCACGGCTTCCTGCAGGGTGCGCGAACTCGACGCCACCCGCTCCGGCACGGCATCGAGCCGCACCCGCTGGCGCTGGCCATGGATGTCGGTCACGGCCGGCTCCCCCGTCACCGGCTCGCCCAGGATCATGCCGAGCAGGAGCAGCAGTTCGGCGCGCAGCAGCGGGTCCGTCTCGCCATCGCGCGCCCTGCCCTGCTCGCAGCGTTGCTTCGTCATGGCCGCGCGAATGTCCGCCAGGTTCGCGCGCAGCGCCTGCAAGGCGCGCAGCACGTCCAGCACCACATCCAGGCCGGGCATGCCGTCGCGCGGCTGGCAGCCGGCCAGGCGGCCGAGCAGCTGCTGGTCCGATTCCGACAGCGCAACGGGCGGCGGCGGCGCCGCGCCGCCTTCCATGCCGGCGCGGGCGCGGTACTTGCCATAGATGCGGATCAGCTGGTCGGTCTTGCGCAGCATGAGACCCAGCCGGCGCAGCCGGTATTCCAGGTCGTAGGCGACGAGGAAGGCGTTGACCGTGGCACGGCCTTCGCTGCCGCCGTCGTCGAACTGGCTTTCGCGCCAGGCACGCACCAGCGCGCGCAGCGCGTAGTGGTAGTCGGAATCGCTGTCGATGGCCCAGCGTTCGGCCAGGCGGTCCGCCAGGATATCGGTCACCGCCACGACCCGCAGCCGCAGGTAGGGCGCGAACGCGGTGCCATGGATCGCCAGCTGCTCGCGCAGCGTCAGGCTGGCCCAGTCGCGGCCGGCCAGCACGCGGCGCTCGTTCTCGCCGGCCTGGCGCAGCCCGCGTTCGATATCCGCTTCGCCGAGCCGCACGATGCGCTCGACCCGCTCGATCCGGCGGTTGCGCTTCAGTACCGCCTGCAGGTCTTCCCTGATCGTCTCGTACATGGGGATCGAGGTCAGCGCCGCGATCGAATTGGACAGCGCATCGGGCTGGTCGGCCGGAGCGGGCGCCATCGCGGCCGGATCGAGCCGCTGCGGCGACGGTTCCACGTACAGCAGCTTGCGCTCGATGGGCACGTCGGCGACGCGCCGGGCCAGCACGTCGGCCACGTAGCTGAACGGCTTGTTGTCAAGGTAGCCGCCGTCGCCGAAGGCGCGGTGCACGTGCGCGTTGCTGGCGATTTCGTCCTTCGGCAGGTTCGGGAAGAAGCCGTTCCAGCGCGCGGTATCCACGCCGGCCACCTTGCCCGCCAGCCGCGTGACCGTGTGCAGGTTCATCGGTTCGAACGCGAACGGGAACGACGACGTGCAGCGCGCGGCGAACGCCAGGAACGCGTTGTTATCGGCACGGAAGTCGTTGCCGGTGATACCGTTCGGATAACTGAACTGATAGCTCTGCTTGTGGCGCCGCTCGTGCACCACCTTGTCGAACAGGCGGATCGGCACCACCGAGCCGGCGATGTCGGTGGTGGTCACGAACAGGTCCAGTTCGTCGGCGAACGGCGAGCCGCCATCGGCCGGCGCGCTGCGCAGCGGCACCGGCGCCATCGCTTCCAGCGCCTGGCGCAGCTTGATGTACATGCGGTCGCTGTTGAGCAGCGAGGCGGGCTTGTCGCCCCGCCGCGCATCGCCGATGTCGGCGTACGAGCGCCGGTCGTTGAGCAGCAGGCCGATATCGCCTTCGTTCACCCACAGGTCCTTCAGGGCGCCGAACTGCTCACCGTTGGCCAGGGCCTTGGCCAGGAAGACGCCGTTGATGCCGCCCGCCGACGTGCCGGAAACGACATCGACGACGAAACGGGTCGGTGCGAAGCTTGCCTCGTCCGCGGCATCCCACGCCTCGGCGGGGGTGCTGCCGGGAGCACACTGGTCCCGGTTGCGGCGCAGCTTCGCCGCATAGCGCTGGCGCAGTTCCGGATTGCCGCACAGATAAGCGATACGCCGGAAGATGTCGCGCGTCGACGGTTCGCTGGACGGCTCAAGCACGAAGCCGTCGCGCGGCGTCGCGCAGCACATCTCGTACAGCTCGTTCGTCACGCCGTTGATGTAGATGGCCAGCGATACGCCGCCATACATCACGATGCCGAAGCGGATTTCGGCATCGTAGCGCAGGCCCTGCGTCGTTGTTCCCGGCGCCGTGGGTGCTGTGGATGTCGCGGGTGTCGCGGATGCCGCAGGCGTATCCCCCCGTCCAGTCTGTTGCATGGCTGCTCCCCCGTGATAGGCGGACCGCAATCTGCATGCCAGGGCTCGTCCGCATGCCGCGACGGATGGCCCAGCCCTGCACGGGGCAAGGCCTTATCGGTGGCGAATGACCGATAGTGAAATGAAAGCTATCAAATCGCCGCGGCGTAGGCAAGACCAAGCAACGCTTGTGACCAAAACCATACATCCGTCTCCGCGTCGCATGCTTGGCACGCTTGGCACGCCGGGCATGCCGGGAGCACAGCCGGATCAGGCGGCCGTCATCGTCCCCGTACGCCGGTACCGCTCGTGCCACGCCAGCGCCTCTTCCAGCACGTGCGGGGTATGCCCGCCGCGCAGCAGGGCGCGCTCGTAATAGTCGCGCAGCGGCGCGCGGTAGTCCGGGTGGGCGCAGCGCTCGATGATCAGCGGTGCCCGCTCGCGCGGCGCCAGGCCGCGCAGGTCGGCCAGGCCCCATTCGGTCACCAGCACGTCCACGTCGTGTTCCGTATGGTCCACGTGCGCCACCATCGGCACCACGCTGGAGATCGCGCCATCCTTCGCTTCGGACTTGCTGACGAAGATCGCCAGCTCGCCGTTGCGGGCGAAGTCGCCGGAACCGCCGATGCCGTTCATCATGTTGGTACCGCCCACGTGGGTGGAGTTCACGTTGCCGTAGATGTCGAATTCCAGCGCCGTGTTCAGGCCGATGATGCCGAGCCGCCGCACGATCTCCGGGTGGTTGCTGATTTCCTGCGGGCGCAGCACGATGCGGTCGCGGTAACGCTCCAGGTTCGACAGAAAGCGTTCGTGCATCGCCGCCGACAGCGTGATCGACGACGCCGACGCCAGCGCCAGCTGCCCCGATTCGAGCAGCGCGATGGCGCTGTCCTGCAACACCTCGGAATACATGGCCAGATTGCGGAACGAGGACTCCGTGAGGCCGTGCAGCACCGCGTTGGCGATGGTGCCGATGCCGGCCTGCAGCGGCAGCAGCTCGGCACTCATGCGGCCGGCCGCGACTTCGCCTTCCAGGAAGGCGATCACATGCCGCGCGATCGCATCGGTCTGCGCATCGGGCGGCAGCACGGACGACGGGCTGTCCGGGCTGTCGGTGACGACGATGGCGGCGATGCGCTCCGGGTCGATCGCGATCGCGGTGGTGCCGATGCGCTGGCCGGCACGCGTCAGCGGAATCGGCTCGCGTGCCGGGCGCGGGCGCGGCACGTAAATATCGTGCAAGCCTTCCAGCGATGCCGGCGCCGCCAGGTTCAGCTCGACGATCACCTGCCGCGCCCCCTGCACGAAGCTGGCGCTGTTGCCCACCGCCATGGTCGGCACGATCGCGCCATCCTCGCGGATCGCGCAGGCCTCGATGACGGCGATGTCGATGCGCGGCAGCGCACCGCTGCGCAGCTGTTCGGCCGTTTCCGACAGGTGCTGGTCGACGAACATCACTTCGCCGGTATTGATCTTGCGGCGCAGCGAGGCATCGGCCTGGAACGGCAGGCGGCGCGCAATCACGCCTGCATTGGCCATCATGCCGTCGCTGTCGTTGCCCAGCGAGGCGCCGGTGATCAGCGTCAGGCCCAGCGGCCGTTCGCGGGCCCGCTCGACCAGCGCGCGCGGCAGCGCCTTGGCATCGCCGGCCTTGGTAAAGCCGCTCATGCCCACCGTCATGCCCGGCTCGAACAGCAGCGCGGCCTGTTCGGCGCCCTGGATGCGGGCCAGCAATTCAGGGCGGCGGATACGTTCCCGCGCTTGTTCCCGCACTTGTCGGTCGATCATGGTGTCCTCCACTATTCTTTGTTCGATCAGCGGAGTATAGGTTCGCTATTCATGGATAATATGACTTATATTCACGAAATCCATTCGCAAAATTCATAGCTGCATTTATATTTGTATTCTTTGTTCTTACCAAAGTCCGCCCCATGGATATCCGCTCGCTGCGCTACTTCGTTGAAACCGCCCGCCTGTCCAGCTTTACCCAGGCGGCCGAACTGCTGCACGTGACCCAGTCGACGATCAGCAAGATGGTGCACCAGCTCGAGGAAGAGCTGGGCACGCCGCTGTTCGTGCGCGACGGGCGCCGGCTCGGCCTGACCGATACGGGCCGCGTGGTGTTCCAGCGCGGCGAGGAAATGCTGGCGACGATGCGCACGCTGGCGGCCGAGGTACGCGACGTGCAGGCCGTGCGCCGCGGCACGCTGACGGTCGGCATTCCGCCGATGATCAACCTGCTGTTCACGCCGGTGCTGAAGGCGTTCCGCGAGCGCCATCCGGATATCGCGCTGGTGCTGCGCGAGGAAACCGGCCAGAACGTCGAGCGGCTGGTGGCGGCCGGCGAACTGGAGATCGGCATGACGGTGCTGCCTGCCGACCCCGCCCTGCCGGTGCAGACGCTGCCGGTGGCCAGCTACCCGATGTGGGCGCTGGCCGCCGGCGGCACCTTCCAGCGCCAGCGGCGCACGCTGAAGCTGTCCGCGCTGAAGGACCTGCCGCTGGTGCTGCTGACCGACGACTTCGCGCTGACCCGCGCGCTGCGCCGCGCCTTCGCCCAGGCCGGCTTCGAACCGGCGGTGGCGGCGCAGAGCGGCCAGTGGGACTGGCTGGTGGAAATGGCGTCGGCCGGCATCGGCGTGGCGCTGCTGCCGGAACCGTTCATCGACCGGCTGGGCGACGACGCGCTGCAGGCGGTGCGCATCGTCGAACCGGAAGTGGCGTGGCAGGTCGCCCATGTATGGAGCGGGCGGTACCTGTCGCACGCCGCGCGGGCCTGGCTGGACGTGAGCGCCGAGGTGCTGGGCTAGAGGCGCACTGCCGCGCGTTTCGTACGGCGCGGCACACGGCGTTCCCTGATCGCGCCATCACCTGATCGCGCCATCACCTGATCGCGCCATCACCTGATCAGTGCCCTCAGCTCCAGGCGCACCAGGCATCCGCTGGCCATCCATGCGACTACCTCGACCTGCTTGTCCATGCCCGGGATATCGCTGAATACCCGCATCAGTTCGGGTTCCGCACCGTCGTCCGGCGAGAACGACAGGAATGTGGGAGGGGCCGACGGCACCGAGGGCTTCGCCTGCAACCGGCCGGCGATCTCCTGCAGCGGAATGCAGCTGGTTTTTTCGATCTCGAGCATGAGCCATCCGCCGGTCTGGTATTTGCCGCGTGCGGGATTCGGCAAGATGACATTGGTGATGCCCGAAGCGATTCCCCGGGAGTCACGCACCCAATGGCACGTCCAGCTGGACGCATCGCAGGGATGCTGGATCAGCCTGGCCTCGAACAGTCTTTCGATCCTGTCGGGAGTCATCCGGTCCGGCTCTTTCGCCAGCGACAGCAGGCGATCGACTTGTTCCGCTTCGATAGCGTTCACACGCTGCATGCCCGCCGGTGCGGCGCCGGCATGGCCGCCAGGCAAGGCCATCATCATGGCAAGCAACCAGGATGCCAGCACCGGGAGGCTGGGGCGAGCGGCCATGGGCATTCCCGCGCGCCTCACGCCGGCATGCGCCCGGTGCGCAGCGCATGCGCCCAGTCCGGGCGCCCGTTGCTGTCGGCCAGCAGTGCGGCAAACTCGCAGTCGTACGGCACGGCGATGTGCTCGACCAGCCAGCCGGCCGCGGTGCGCTCGACGATCGCGTAGCGGGCGTGCGGCGTCAGGTTTTCCGATGCGTGCGGGAACGGATGGTCGTCGTCGTAGGCCTGCAGGCCCACGCTGCCGGGGTTGACGACCAGGCGCCCGTCGTCGAGCCGCACGCTGCGCGGCACGTGCGTGTGGCCGCACAGGATCAGCGAGGCGCGCGCATCGCCGGCGTGCGCCAGCACTTCGTCGTGCGTGGCGGCGCGCTGGCCGGCCTCGGTGACGGTCTCGGTCCAGTACACCACGTCGGACGACGGCGTGCCGTGCACCAGCAGCACGTCGTCCGTCAGCCGCAGCGTGGCGGGCAGCGAGTGGATCCACGCACGCTGCACCTCGGTGATCCGTTCATGCGCGAAGCGGTCCGACGCAGCCATCCTTTCCGGCACGTGCATCAGCACCTGGCGTTCGTGGTTGCCGGCGATCGTCGGCATGTCCAGCGCCATCAGGCGCTCGGCCGTTTCGCAGGGTTGCAGCGGGCCGGACACGATGTCGCCCAGGTTCACCGTCACGGTCGCGCCGCGCCGTTCGATATCGGCCAGCACCGCTTCCAGTGCGCCGAGATTGCCGTGGATATCCGAGATTGCCGCGATCTTCATGGTGTGCTCCCTGGTCGTTCCATCAGTATAAGCGGGCGGCGCGAGACGGCGCGCGATGCTACATTGGCCACTTTACAGGCAACCGGCTGAGGAACTGGCAATGGAATTCGACTACCGGAATTACACGATCCGCACGGAAGAGTATGAAGACACGGCGGCCGCGCACGATCACCAATGGCACTGCACGATCATCATCAAGGGGCACGTCGATACGTGGAGCGACCGCTTCACCGCCGAGCAGCGCTTCGCCAGCCGTGCCGATGCCGAGGCGGGCGCCGCCCGTATCGCCCGCGAATACCTCGACAAGAAGCTTGCCGGCTCCGGCCAGGGCAACTCTCAGGTGTAGGCCAGCAGGCGCCCGCAGGCGATCACGCCGAACCACAGCAGCAGCGACAGCAGCGCATGCGCCCGCGCGGGCAGCGGCGCGGGCGTCGCCACGTTCCACCCGGCCACGCCGCGGTACACCCCAACGTGGAACGCCAGCGCATTGGCGCCGGCCAGCACGATCAGCGCCAGCTTCACGCCGAACGTGCGGTTCGACAGGTAATCGCCCGGCGCGCTGGCGAACAGCAGCAGCCCGGCCGGCACGACCAGCAGCAGGCTGGCTACCGCCCACCGCAGCAGGTGTGCCGCCAGCGCATCGACCGGCAGGCGGCGTGCGCAGCCGAGCAGGCGCAGATCGAACATGGCCACCGCGCCCACCAGGATGGCAAAACCGGCGATGTGCACCGTCTCGACGATGGGATACAGCCAGACGCCGTCGCGCATCGC
The DNA here is from genome assembly GCF_055502615.1 of Pseudoduganella sp. jia 9. NCBI lineage: Bacteria > Pseudomonadati > Pseudomonadota > Betaproteobacteria > Burkholderiales > Oxalobacteraceae > Pseudoduganella > Pseudoduganella sp. jia 9. The sequence continues at coordinate 27,574 of NZ_JBUPWE010000031.1, forward strand.
CACCGCCACCGGCGTGGCGGCCAGCCATTCGGCCGGCGGCGCCAGCTGCCGCGTCAACCAGCCTTCCACCATCAGCGCAGCTCGACCGTCTTGTCCTTGCCCTGGTCCTTGACGGTGATGCGTTCGGCGCGCAGTTCGCCGTCCTTGCTGCGGTGCGGATAGCCGTAGACGGTAGCCTGCCCGCCGCTGGCCAGCGCATCCTTCGGCAAGCCGCGGCTCTCCATCCGCGACGGCGGCGCCAGCACCACATGCCAGGTCTTGTCGGCGGTCTTCAGCTCGACATGGCCATGCGGCTGCGAATAGCCGCTTTCAGCGATGGTCCCGGTCAGGGTCAGGGGCTTGTCGGCGTTGTATTCGCTCCAGCCGTGGTGGGCGAAAGCGGTAGCGGCGGCGCCAAGGGACAGTACAAATGCTACGAGGGATCGCTTCAGGGATCGTTTCACGGGTCTCTCCTGCAGTGTAGGTACCCCGGCACTTTAGCGGAACGGGTCGAAAGTGCAAGCAGTACGGCGTGCGGCGCTCGGACGGCCTGCATCGATTCTCACCAATTATTTCATTAGCATAATTTTGTTGCCTGAAATGCAGCGTGCCGCTAAGCTGCCGCTTCCCCATCGACAATTGAAAAAACCATGGCGACCATCGACATCAAACTGACCCAGGCCACTGAAAACCAGCTGCACGCAATGGCCACCGGTACCTCATCCATCGACGCCACGGCGCTGCTCGAACAGCTGGGCGACAGCCTCGCGCCGCTGGCGATGCTGGACGACGACTCTGTGCTGACCTGGCGCCAGGAAGCCGACGCGTCGTTCAAGCTGTTCCTCGCTGGCGGCGCCACGCTGACCTTCACCGGCGCCACGTTTCCGTTCCTGGGCGCCGACAGCCGCTTCTACGCTTCCGCCACCGGCATCGCCTACCAGCAGCCGGGCGCGGTGAGCGTCACGCAGGCGGGCGATTACCAGTTCGTCTTCACGGCCACCGGCGGCGACAGGCTGGTGATGAACAGCGTCACCGCCCTCACCACCTCCGGCGCCGTGTCCACGCAGTACGACCCGGCTTCGCCCCTGTACGACACCGATATCGGCAATCTCCGCCTGGCATTCGACGGCCTGCTGCGGGCCGATGCCGCCGGCACGGTCACCGGCCAGGTGCGCAGCATCACGCTGCAGGCGGACGCTTTCCTGCGCAGCGCGACGCTGGCGGGCACGTTCGACGTGGCCGCCATTGCCGAGGGAACCGGCGGCGGCGTGCTCACCGATGCCGCCATCGAATTCCACGACGGCGCCCATGTCCGCGTGGCCGGCGCCGCGATCGTGGTCGATGGCGAGACGGACTTCGACGCCAGCCTGCTGGCCAATCCCGCGGCCCTTTCCGGCGACGATACGATCCGCGTGGAACTGCCCGACACGCTGCACGACTCCGTTGCAGTCGCCTCGGGCGCCGGCAACGACACGGTGACGATCGCCGGCGGCGGCGGGCGGCTGCACGTCCATGCCGGTACCGGCAACGACGTCGTCAACGTGTTGTCCGGCTCGCATTTCCTCGAAGGCGGCAGCGGCGTCGATACCGTCGTCTATGCCGGCAAGCGCGGCGACTACGGCCTGACGGTCACCGCCGAAGCACTGTTCACGACCACGGCGGCGAGCGGCGCGCGCGATACGCTGACCAATGTCGAACGCATCGAGTACGCCGACGGCGCGCTCGCCTTCGACAGGGAAGGCAACGCCGGCCAGGCCTACCGGCTCTACCTCTCGGCCTTCGACCGCGCGCCGGACCAGGCCGGGCTGGGCTTCTGGATCTCAGCGCTGGACGGCGGCGCCACGCTGCTGGACGCCAGCCGCGAATTCATCGCCAGCCAGGAATTCGCCACGCTGTACGGCGGCCAGGTGGACAACGGCAAGTTCGTCGAACTGCTGTACCAGAACGTGCTGCACCGCGCTGCGGACAAGGCCGGGTACGATTACTGGGCCGGCGCGCTGGAAAGCGGCGATACCGACCGCGCGCACATGCTGGTGGACTTTTCCGACAGCACGGAACACCGCGACGATGTCAGTGCATCCATTGCAAGCGGAATCGCGTATCTTCCGTATTAAGGAAATGTACGGAAAAATGTAAGGAAACAAGGCGCAATGCACGGCAATCACACGGAACGCGGCACCGCTTCCAGCCCCGGCGGGGGCGCCCGCCCGCCATCCCGTCCGCTCACCCGGCAGGACTACAAGACGCTGTCGCTGGCGGCGCTGGGCGGTGCGCTGGAGTTCTACGACTTCATCATCTTCGTGTTCTTCGCCACCACCATCGGCGCCCTGTTCTTCCCGCCGTCGATGCCGGACTGGCTGCGCCTGTTCCAGACCTTCGGCATCTTCGCCGCCGGTTACGTGGTGCGGCCGCTGGGCGGCATGGTGATGGCCCACTTCGGCGACCTGCTGGGCCGCAAGAAGATGTTCAACCTGTCGATCGTCATGATGGCGGTGCCGACCCTGATGATCGGCCTGCTGCCCACCTACGCCAGCGTGGGCCTGGCCGCGCCGCTGCTGCTGCTGCTGTTCCGCGTGCTGCAGGGTGCGGCGGTGGGCGGCGAGGTGCCCGGCGCCTGGGTGTTCGTGTCCGAACACGTGCCGGCGCGGCGCATCGGCTACGCCTGCGGCACGCTGACCGCCGGCCTCACCTTCGGCATTTTGCTCGGCTCGCTGATGGCAACCGGCATCCACGGCTGGTTCACGGCGGAACAGGTGCAGTCCTTCGGCTGGCGCATTCCCTTCCTGCTGGGCGGCATCTTCGGCCTGGGCGCGATGTACCTGCGGCGCTGGCTGCATGAAACGCCGGTGTTCACCGAACTGCAGCAGCGCAAGGCGCTGGCCGCCGAACTGCCGCTGAAGGCCGTGCTGCGCGAGCACCGGCGCGCTGTCGTGCTGTCGATGCTGCTGACCTGGATGCTGTCCGCCGCCATCGTCGTCGTCATCCTGATGACGCCGGCACTGCTGCAGAAAGTCTACGACTTCGACGCCCGCACGGCGCTGGAAGCCAACGCGCTGGCCACGCTGTGCCTGGCGTTCGGCTGCGTCGCCGCGGGCGCGCTGGCCGACCGCTTCGGCGCGCGGCCCGTGCTGCTGTGCGGGGCGCTGCTGCTCGGCGCCTGCACCTGGGTGTTCTACACCACACTGGCCGAGCGCCCCGACCTGCTGCTGCCGCTGTACGCCGCGCTGGGCTTGTCCGTCGGCGTGGTCGGCGTGGTGCCGGGCGTGATGGTGCGCGCCTTCCCGGCGGCGGTGCGCTTTTCCGGCATTTCGTTTTCCTACAACCTGTCGTATGCCGTCTTCGGCGGGCTGACGCCGGTGATGGTGACGCTGATGCTGAAATACCAGCCGCTGGCGCCGGCGTACTACGTGATGGCACTGTGCGCGCTGGGCGTCGTGGTCGCGCTGGCCATGAAGGAGAGCGCACGGCAGGCCTGAAGTCCATGTTGGCAAAGTGCCATGCGCTGCTAGAATGACGGCATGTTCAGATCCCGGCACTGGCGCAACTGCTTCACCTGGATGGCTTTCGCAGCCATCCTGGCCGCTGCATTGATGCCTTCGCTGTCGCGCGCCATGGCCAGCGACCGGATCGGCAACATCATGATGGCCGAGATCTGCGCCCCCAGCGGCATGAGCTATGCCGGCATCAGCTATTCCGGCATGCAGGGCCAGGAAGACAAGGCCATCGGCCACATGGACGATTGCGCCTATTGCCGCCTGCAGGCCGATACGCCGGTCCTGCCCGTCACCATCGCCCTGACCGCGCCGGGCAAGATCGCCGCGCCGCGGCCCGCGCTGTTCTACCACTCCCATTCTCCGCTGTTCACCTGGGCCGCCGCCAAGCCGCGCGGCCCGCCCCTGCCCGCCTGATCGTATTTTCCCGAACGGCTGACCTGTTTCAGCCGCCCTGCCGCGCATGCGGCAACCGATCACCGATAGCAGAACCACCATGAACATCGCCACCATCGCGCCTGTGCCGGCGCGCGTCCGCCTGTCCGCACTGCCCCTTTGCTGCCTGCTGGCCGCCGCCTCGATCCCCTGCGCCGTCCAGGCCCAGGACGCCACGCTGCCGACCGTCTACGTCACCTCGCGCGCCAACCAGGGCGGCCTGGACGCGCAAGCCGGCACCGGCTCGAACCTCGACCTGAGCCGCTTCGACACGCCGGCCAGCATCGACATCATCACCCGCAAGCAACTGGAAGAGCGCGGCGACACCAGCCTGCTCGACGCCATCACCCGCGCGCCGGGCATCAGCGCCATGCCGCACCCCGGCAACGGCAACTCCTCGGTGGCCGCGCGCGGCTTCACCGACACCACGTCCGTCATGCGCCTGTACGACGGCATGCGCCAGTACGGCGGCGCCGGGCTCACCTTCCCGTTCGATACCTGGTCGGTCGAACGCATCGAGGTGCTGCGCGGCCCCGCTTCGGTGATCCATGGCGACGGCGCCATCGGCGGCGTCATCAACGTGATCCCGAAGCAGCCGACGCGCGGCGCGCCCGAGCACGAGCTGCAACTCGGTATCGGCAACGAACACAGCCGCCGCGCCGCCTTCGGCAGCGGCGGCGCGATCGACGAGCGCTGGTCGTACCGCATCGACGCCAGCACCGAGCGCGCCGACGGCTGGGTGGACATGGGCGAATACAGCAACCGCGCGATCTCCGCCGCCCTGCGCTTCGACGTCTCGCCCACGCTGAACATCCGCCTCTCCACCGCCCGTGGCCGGCAGGAACCGATGCGCTACTTCGGCACGCCGCTGGTCGACGGCAAGCCGGTGCCGGCCATCGCCGACAAGAACTACAACGTGGCCGACAGCGTGATGCAGTTCGACGACCGCTGGACCGACGCGATGGTGCACTGGCGGCCGAACGACGCCACGACCGTGCGCAGCCGCTTCTACCGCATCGGCAGCGACCGCCACTGGCGCGACGTGGAAGGCTATTACTACAACGCCGCAACGGGCCTGCTCGACCGCGCCGACGCCACCGAGATTTATCACGATCAATCGCAGACCGGCAACACCACCGACATGGCGGTCAAGGGCATCCTGCTCGGCCTGGCCAACCAGGTGTCACTTGGCTTCGACATCAATTCCTCGGACTTCACGCACACCAACAACACCTACGTCGGCAGCGTGCCTTCCGTCGACCTGTTCGATCCGGTCCCCGGCAATTTCGCCAGCCCCGTGCCGACGATCCCGCGCTACCACACGAAAGCCAAACAATATGCGCTGTTCGCCGAGGATCGGCTGCAATTGACGCAGAAGTGGTCGATACTGGCCGGCCTGCGCTACGACCATGCGGAACTGGCCCGCGACGATCTCGTCGCCAGCAAACAGGCCTACGAGCGCACCTTCACCAACGTGGGCTGGCGCCTCGGCACCGTGTTCCAGGCCACGCCGGCGCTGGCGGTCTACGGCCAGTACGCCAGGGCGGCGGACCCGATCGGCGCCCTGCTCTTCCTGTCGACCAGCAACAGCCGGTTCGACAACGCGACCGGGCGCCAGCTCGAAGTGGGCGTCAAGCACGCGTTCGCGAACGGCGGCGAATGGACGCTGGCGGTCTATGACATCAGCAAGAACAACCTGCTCACGCGCGATTCGGCCAATCCTTCCCAAAGCCTGCAGGTAGGCGAGCGCTCGTCGCGCGGCATCGAGGCCACGGTGATGGCGGCGCTGGCCCCCGGCTGGCGCATCGAAGCCAACGCTTCGCTGCTGCGCGCCCGCTTCGAGGATTTCAACGAATCGTCCGCCGGCCAGGCCGTCTCGCGCGCCGGCAATACCCCGCCGGACGTGCCGAAACGCCTCGCCAACGCATGGCTGCACTGGGATTTCATCCCCGCCTGGACGGCCAGCGCCGGCCTGCGCTATGTGGGCGAACGCAATGCCGACAACGCCAACACCCTGAAAATGCCGGGCTACGCCGTCACCGACCTGTCGCTGCGCTGGCAGGCGGCGCCGCGCACCAGCGTCATGCTGCGCGCCGCGAACGCTTTCGACAAGCGCTACTTCACGACCGCCTACTACATGCCCGAGCAATGGTTCTACGGGCCGCACCGCAAGCTGGACCTGATCGTGCACCACCGCTTCTGAACCCATGAAACGCTACGTCTACCTGGTGCACCGCTGGACCGGCATCGCCATGTGCCTGCTGATGGCCATCTGGTTCGCCAGCGGCATCGTGATGCTGTTCGTCGGCTACCCGAAGCTGACCCCGGCCGAACGGCTGGCCGCCCTGCCGGCACTCGACCGGGCGGGCTGCTGCATCGCTCCCGCGCAGGCGCTGGAACGCAGCGGCATGGTCGACGCGACATCGCTGGTGCTGACGTCGATCGGCGGCGCCCCGCACTACGTGCTGCAGGGCTCCTCCGGCGCCCAGGTCTCGGTCGATGCCGTCTCCGGCCGCCGGCGTGCCGCTGCCGCCCCGGACCAGGCCATGCGTGCGGCAGCGGCGTTCGCATCGGGCTCGCCGGCGCGCTACGAAGGCACGGTGTTCGAAGACCGGTGGACGCACGCGCGCGGCCTGAATCCGCACCGGCCGCTGCATGTCGTCGAACTGGACGATGCGGCCGCGACGCGCGTCTACGTGTCGTCCGCCACCGGGCAGGTGGTGCTCGACGCACCGCGCGCGGAGCGCGGCTGGAACTACGTCGGCGCCTGGCTGCACTGGCTGTACATGCTGAAGAACCAGCCGACCGATCCTGTGTGGACGTGGACGCTGGTCGCCATTTCCGCTATCGGCGTATTCACTTCCGTCACCGGCATCGCCAATGGCATCTGGCGCTGGCGCTTCGCGGGGCGCTACCGGAACGGCTCGCGCACGCCGTACCGCGAGGCCGCCATGCGCTGGCATCACATGCTCGGCCTCGCGTTCGGCGCCATCCTGTGCACCTGGGTGTTCAGCGGACTGATGTCGATGAACCCGGCCGGCATGTTCGATGCGAAGGGTGCGAAGCCGGACGTGGCGGCGATGCAGGGCGGCAGCCCGGCCGCGGCGCGGCTGCCCCTCGCCGTCTCCGATGTCCTGGCACTGCTCGATCGCGAAGGCTTCGCGGCCCGCGAGCTGGAATGGCGCGTGCTGGATGGGGAACCGTTTATTCTGGCGCGCGATGGCGTCAATGACACGCGCATCGTGCGTGCTTCGGGCCAGGGCTTCGTTGCCGTTCGTTCGTGGCCGGAGGAAAAGCTGCGCCGCGCCGCCGTGCGGGTGATGCCCTGGCCGGTGGCCTCGGTTGAAACGCTGACCGCGTATGACGCCTATTACTACTTGCGCGATGAAGCGTCGATGTATGGCGGGAACGAGCGGCGCCTGCCGGCGCTGCGCGTGGTGTTCGGCGATCCCTCGTCGACGTGGGTGCACGTGGACATGCGCACGGGGCAGCTGGAATTGAGTGCGGACCGTTCGCAGCGCGTGGGACGGTGGCTGTTCAACCTGCTGCACAGCTGGGACCTGCCTTCGATGCTGTCGGCCGGGTGGCTGCGCATCGCGCTGCTCATCCTGCTGAGCGGCGGCGGACTGCTGCTCAGCGTGACGGCGGCAATCATTGCCTGCCGCCGGCTGTGGCCAGCGCGTAGAATGCAGCCCTTTAGAGGATGACGACAAGGATGACGACGATATGAAGAAAACCGACCTGGCAAAATTCGATGCCAAGAAACTGATGGGCAAAACGGCAGCACCGGGCGGCGCCGCTTTCGGCAATGCCGTCGCACCCGCCGTCGACAAGCGCGAGCAGCGCAAGCGTGACCAGGCGCTGGGGCTGGTGCCGTTCGCGGTGAAGCTCAATAGCGAACTGGTGAAGCAGTTGCAGGCGCTGGCCGCCGAGACGGGGCAGGATTTGAATGCGACCGTGGCGGAGGTGCTGGCCAGGGGGCTTGCGGCTGATTCTGAAGCTGCGCAGAAGTGACATCAGAAGGCGGGGTCGATGCTTCAGGCAACGGTTAATACATTCGATGCCGGAGTTAGGATTTCCGGCTGAAGTTGTTGTGGGAAGCGGCGTAAGCGAAGTGGGATCGTTAATGTGAATCCTCTCTTGTCTGACGGCTGATACGCATCGCCGCCCACCCGTTGATCGGTCCCAACATTTTTTAAGGGGAAACGGGCAACAATTCCATGCACACATCTTTGATAGGAGAGTGACATGGCGATCGACGTATATCTTCAAATCGACGGCATTAAGGGCGAGTCGGCTGACTCGGCGCATCAAGGCTGGATCGAAGTCACAGCTGCCTTCTGGGGCGTAACGCAACCACGCAGCGCTACCGCGTCAACTGGCGGGGGCCACACGGCAGAGCGATGCGAACATCGTACGCTTTCGTTCACAAAGCTTGCGGACATGGCTTCTCCGGTCCTGCTGCAAACATGTTCCGCAGGAAGAACGATACCAAAGGCGAAACTTGAATTCATGCGCGCAGACGGCCAGGGTGTACGTATCCGCTACTACGAGATCGAGATGGAAAATGTCCTCATCGCGAACATCGACCAGGCAGTTGCGGAAGGAAGTATTTTGCACGACTCGGTGGGTCTGAAGTTCTCAAAGGTTAAATGGAAATACACCCATCAGAAAATCAGCGGTGGAACTGGTGGCAATACCGCTGGCGGATGGGACCTCGCTTCGAACAAATGCGTCTGACGGAGGCACCCATGCAGATGCAGCCAAAAGATTCACGCAGCTATTTCATGCTGCCTCAAGCTCCGGAGGATGCTGGCTACTATGTATACGGCAAACTCGATGGCATTCCGAGCAAAGGCGCCTCTCAGTACGCCCATCCGTCCCTCATGACAGCGATCCTGCGTGTCGAACGAGAATGGCGTCAATATGACAACAGGAAATTCGGTATCGGCGACATCAGCCTGGCTGGCGGCGGCAATCACCCTGATCACGAGTCCCACGAAAAAGGTGTCGACGTCGATGTACGACCGCTTCGCAAAGACGGCAAACATACACCGGTGACCTGGAAGGATAAGGAGTACGACTTCGCTGCGACAGAAAGTTGATTGGACTATTCCATGCTTACGCAAACGTGAAGGTACTGCTTTTCAACGACCGCAGAATTCCATTCGTAGTCTGGGCAAAGCAGCACGACAACCATTTTCACGTGACCTTGTGGACCTGAGATGAAAAAAGCGCTGAGGTTAGCTCTTCCCGGTGTCATCATTTTTACGCTCGCTGGAGCAGCGCCACTGGAGGCATGGCGACCGCTCGAAGCTCGTTACACGATATTCTCCGGCCCGATCCTGGCCGATCGGGACGCGCCTACCCCGACAGATAGAAAACTCACTGTGCTCGTTGAAGGACAGCCAGCGAAGGAGATTTTCGATTCGATCGGACCGGATGCTCCGCAAGTTTGCAGGCAAGACAAAGGGGACAGGGAGCGGACGAAGCAAGGAGTGCAATGCACCTACACAGCCCAAGGTGCAAACAAGGGGTATGAATGCTGGATCGGGATCGACCTTCGGACCGGACGAAGCATCGCCACAGTCAGTTGTTGAAGCTTTGCAGTGCGGCAGACCCTCCTTGTGTCTGCTGCCTGCGTCGGTTCGCGCACTGGATGCCGGGCGATCCGCTTACGCCGGATCGTTCAGCGCCTCATCCAGGAAGTCCACCAGCGCCGCCACGCGCCGCGACGGCAGCCCGCCGGGCTGCACGGCATACAGGTCCATCCTGTCGGCGGCGTAGTCGTCCAGCGCCGTTTCCAGCCTTCCCGCCGCCAGGTCCTGGCGGACATCCCACGCGTTCTTGAACGTGACGCCCAGCCCGGCCAGGGCCCATTCCCGCACCACGTCGCCATTGCTGGCCTGCCGGTCGCCCCGTACCTTGACACTGAACAGCCGCGCGCCGTCCTGGAACGACCAAGCCGCGAGCGGTGCGCCGGGCCGCGCCAGCACGAGGCAATTGTGCTCCGCCAATTGGTCCGGATGCACCGGCTTGCCCGCCCTGGCCCAATAACCGGGCGAGGCGCAGACCAGCCGCTTGCCGCGTAACAGCAGCCGCGCGCGCAGGCCGGAATCGGGCAATGGCCCGGAGCGCAGGGCGAGATCGACCCGTTCGTCGACCATGTCGATGGTGCTGTCGCTCAGCAGCAGGGTGACATGGATGCCGGGGTGGCGCTGCTGGAAAGCGTCCAGCAAGGGGCGCAGCTGGACCCGGCCGAAGTCGTTCGTCGCCGCCACGCGGACCGGTCCCGCCAGCGGACCATCCTGGCGCAGGCCACTCAGCGCCCCATCCCACTCCGCCACGATGCGGCGCGCATCGGCCAGCAGCATCTCGCCTTCGAACGTCAGCACCAGGCGCCGTGTCGACCGGGCCATCAGCCGGGCGCCGCTCTCCTGTTCAAGCTGGCCGACCGCCAGCGTCACCGTGGATGTCGCGATCGTGCGCTGCCGCGCCACGGCCGAAAAGCTGCCGGCTTCCACCACTTCCACGAACAGGCGCAGCGCATCGATACGGTCCATCTTTCGAATTCCTCGAAAAGTTATTTGGAAACAGCCCCCATTATCGCGCCATCCCCGCATGGATATAGTGGTCGCAGTTCATTCACTTCAGGAGAATTCACTATGCATATCCATTTCGCAGGCCGCACGGTGCTGGTGACCGGTTCCACCGCGGGCATCGGCTTCGCCACCGCCAAGGGCTTCGTTGCGGCCGGCGCGCACGTGATCGTCAATGGCCGCAGCCAGAAGAGCGTGGACGCCGCGCTGGAGCGGCTGAGCGGCCAGCAGGGAACCGCTTCGGGCTTCGCGGGCGACCTCGCCACGGCGGAAGGGTGCGCGCAACTGTTCGCCGCGTATCCGGACGTCGACATCCTCGTCAACAACGTCGGCATCTTCGGCCCGCAGGATTTCTTCGACACGCCCGACAGCGAGTGGGACCGCTTCTTCCAGACGAACGTGATGTCCGGCGTGCGCCTGGCGAAAGCCTATGCGCCGGGGATGAGCACCCGAGGCTGGGGGCGCATCGTGTTCATCTCCTCCGAATCCGCGCTGAACATCCCGGCCGACATGATCCATTACGGCTTCAGCAAGACCGCGCAACTGGCGGTATCGCGCGGCTTGGCCAAGCGGCTGGCCGGCACCGGTGTGACCGTCAATGCCGTGCTGCCCGGCCCGACGCTGTCGGATGGCGTGGCCGACATGCTGGCGGCCGACGTGCAGCGCACCGGCGAGAGCCTCGACAAGGTGGCGGCGGACTTCGTCACGCAGCACCGCGGCTCGTCGATCCTGCGCCGTGCCGCCACGGTCGATGAAGTCGCCAGCATGATTCTCTACGTGAGCTCGGAGCAGGCCTCGGCTACCACGGGCGCCGCGTTGCGGGTCGACGGCGGCGTCGTCGACTACCTCGTTTGACATCCCATCTGCCATCACAAAGGACCATCATGACCCACCCTACCCTCCAGGCGATCGCAGAGCGCCGCACCACCAACCTGTTCGATCCGGCGCGCGATATCGCCGTCACGCAGATCGGCGAACTGGTGCACCTTGCCACCCGGGCACCCACCTCATTCAACCTGCAGAACTGGCGCTTCATCGCCGTCCACGACCGTGACGCCAGGACGCGGCTGCGCAAAGTGGCCTGGGACCAGGCCAAGATCACCGATGCCGCCGTGACGTTCATCGTGGTCGGCCAACTGGCCGACGAGCGCGTGCTGGCCCGACGCCTGCAGCCGGTCGTCGATGCCGGCATCATGCCCGCCGCGATGGTGCCCGGCTGGGAAGGCGCCGCACGAAGCCTGTACAACGGCCAGCCCCAGCGCCAGCGCGACGAAGCGATCCGCTCGGCCACGCTGGGCGCCGCGACACTGATGCACGCGGCCCAGGCCATGGGGCTCGGGTCGGCGCCGATGATCGGATTCGATCCGGAAGCCGTTGCCAGCGGCTTCGGGCTGGCCGACAACGAGATTCCGGTGATGCTTGTTGCTGTGGGGTATGCGTTGCCGGAGAACTGGCCGCAGAAGCCGCGGCGGCCGCTGGAGGAGGTGCTGGAATTGGCGTGAGTCGAGCAATGCCGCTTGCAGCGGCATTCACCAGCTTTGTATGCGAGGGGCAGCAGATTTGGCTGGTTTGCGGCCCAGCTCGTCCATCCTTCACATGCTTGTTTCCCCATGGTAGCGCCGCTCGGACTAGAATCGTTCGTCGCTACCGAAAATAACAAGCAGTCGATGACGTCGATCCCCTACTACGAACAACACGCGGCCCGGCTGGCGGGCCAGTACGAGTCCCTGGATTTCAACGAGGTGCACGCCGGCTTGCTGGATGTGCTTCCGCCTCCTGGTGGAATGGTGCTCGACGTCGGCGCCGGTTCCGGCCGCGATGCCGCCTGGTTCGCGGCAAACGGCTACGAGGTCGTTGCCGTCGATCCGTCCGACGCGATGCTTGCCCAGGCGCGCCGGCTTCATCCGTCGGACAAGATCCGCTGGCTATCCGACAGCTTGCCGGACCTCGTCAGAGTGCCGCGGCTCGGCCTGAGGTTCGATCTCGTCCTCCTGTCGGCCGTGTGGATGCACATTCGTCCGGAGGACCGCCAGCGTTCGCTGCGTAAGCTGGCAACGCTGCTGGCGCCCAACGGACGCATTGCCATCAGCCTTCGGCTCGGCGCGCCGGACACCGAGCGGGCAATGCATGAGGTGTCGTTGCAGGAGCTTTCTTCGCTTGCCCTGCAGTTCGGGCTGCGCATTGTTCGGACCTGCGATAGCCGCGACAAACTGGGGCGGAGTGAAGTCTCGTGGACGAACGTCGTGCTGGGACTGCCCGATGACGGCCTCGGCGCCCTGCCCCTGCTACGCCACCTGATACTGGTCGACGATAAGGCTTCCACCTACAAGATCGCGCTGCTGCGCGTGATCGCCCGCATCGCCGACACCGCAGCGGGTCTGGCCCGCCATAAAGCAGAATCGGTCGTCGTGCCGCTGGGACTCGTATCGCTGTTCTGGCTGCGAATGTACAAGCCGCTGATCGAGCATCAGTTGCCGCAAATGCCGCCGTCGCGCCTGGGCACTGGGCCAGGATTCGTCACCGATAATTTCCATGCGCTCAGGCCCATCACTCCTGTCGAACTGGCGATCGGTTCCGTATTTCGGGGCGATATCGCGAGGCACCTGCATCGCAGCCTGTCGGAAATCTCGCAACTGATACGACGTATGCCAGCGACGTACTTACGCTGGCCGGCGAGCGCCAATCCGATTTTCAACATCGAATGGCGCAGGCAAACTTCCACGCAGTCAGAACTGCAAATTGACGAAGCGTTCCTGTGGGGCTTTGGAGACTTTCATGTGCCGCTCGATATCTGGCAAGCGCTAACGCATTACAACGTATGGATCGAACCTGTGCTGGTGGCCGAGTGGGTCCGGCTGATCGAGGCTTACTCCGGTGATCGGTTGCCGGCGGTGGGGATGCTGGCACACAGGCTGCTTACCTGGGCAGACCCTGTTCGCGATACGACATTCGCGAGGGCTGCAGTCGATCGCATTCGAGCAAAAGGGAAGCCGGTGTATTGCGTCTGGACTGGCGCCAGGCTGGGTGACAAGTACGATATCGACCATTGCTTCCCGTTCGCCGCCTGGCCTTGCGGCGATGCGTGGAACCTGATGCCTTCCGCACGCCTGATCAACATCCAGAAATCCAACCGATTGGTGACTCAAGCGGCATTGGAAAGCGCCAGCGACCGGATAACCGAATGGTGGGTCGATGCTTTCATCGACCAGAGTGATGGGCAGCGGCAGCGATTCTTCCTGGAGGCGGCACAGACGCTGCCGTTGCTGGTTGCTTCGCCCGGGGCAACGGATGTGATCGATGCGATGAAGATTCATCGCATCCGGCTGAGCAAGGATCAGGGGTTGCGGGCTTGGGAGCCGGGCTTGCGTGAAAGGCGGTCCAGCGACAGGACGTCATTCCTTGGCGTGGACACATCGACGCAAACTTGAGCGGCGAGCCGCGAGGACTCGATTCCTGACGTCCCAGCAGGGAATCGCTGGCGGAAGGGGCCCGACTCGCATAATTTGGCCGTTATCTTCAAGACGGATCGTGTTAAACACCTAGAAACGAAAAAGGCCACTCCAAAGAGTGGCCTCTATCGTTAATTCTTCTGGTCGGGGCGAGAGGATTCGAACCTCCGACCCCTTGCACCCCATGCAAGTACGCTACCAGGCTGCGCTACGCCCCGACGAGTGGCGGATTATAGCAGAGGGGTTTGAGTTTTTGCCATGCCTTTTTGCACACCAGCAGGCTTGCCTGGCGGCACCGCCCCGGCCTACCGCCGCAGCGCAGGACAGCGCTAGAATCGCACGATGACGACACCACTCTCCCCCTCATCGCTGGACAGCGCCCAGCTCGACCGCGCCGCCGAACTGATCCGCCAGGCCGACGCGCTGGTGATCGCCGCCGGCGCCGGCATCGGCGTCGACTCCGGCCTCCCCGACTTCCGCGGCAACGAAGGCTTCTGGCGCGCCTACCCCGCCCTCGGTGCGGCGCGCATCGCATTCACGACCGCAGCCTCGCCCGCCACGTTCAAGGAAAACCCGGGGCTGGCCTGGGGCTTCTACGGCCACCGCCTCAACCTCTACCGAGGTACCATTCCCCACGAAGGTTTCAGGCTGCTGAAGAGCTGGGGCGAAAAGAAACCGCACGGTTACCACGTCTTCACCAGCAATGTCGATGGCCAGTTCCAGAAAGCCGGCTTCGACGCGGACAAAGTGCATGAATGCCACGGCTCGATCCATCACCTGCAATGCCTGGAACCATGCAGCGATGCGATCTGGGAAGCCGGTGACTTCAAGCCCGAGATCGACGCGCAGGCCTGCAGGATCACGAACGAGACACCCGTCTGCCCTCATTGCGGCGGCATGGCGCGTCCGAATATCCTGATGTTCGGCGACTGGGGCTGGATCGAGGAGCGCAGCGAGCGGCATGCGGCGCGGCTGGAGCGATGGCTGGACAAGGTCGAGCGGCCGGTCGTCATCGAACTGGGCGCCGGCACGGCGATTCCATCGGTGCGGCGCTTCAGCGAAGAGGTGATACGGCGCGGCGGGCGGCTGCTGCGAATCAATCCGCGCGAGCCCAAGGTGCCAACCCCGCTCGATGTGGGGCTGGCGGCCGGCGCGCTCGAAGGCCTGGAGGCGATCGCCGCGCGCTTATGAACAACAAATGAACGTCACACGAAGCGGACCGAGATATCGCTCAGGCCATCGACATGGCCGACCAGCGTCTGGCCGCGCTGCACGGCGCCCACGCCTTCCGGCGTGCCGGTGAAAATCAGGTCGCCCGGCTGCAGGGTGAAATAAGTCGACAGGTTGGCGATCGTCTCGGCGATCGACCAGATCATTTCGTTGATGTGGCCGGACTGCTTCGTGGCGCCATCGATCTGCAGCGTGATCGCCGCGTCCTCGATGCCCGCCACCGTGGCGGCGGGGTGCACGGTGCCGACCGGCGCCGAGAAGTCGAAGGCCTTGCCGATTTCCCAGGGGCGGCCGGCGTCCTTCATCCTGTTCTGCAGGTCGCGGCGCGTCATGTCGAAGCCGACCGCGTAGCCGAAGATGTGCGCGGGTGCGTCTTCCACGGCGATGTCGGCGCCGCCCTTGCCGATGGCGACGACCAGCTCGCACTCATGGTGGAAGTTGCTCGTCTGTGGCGGGAACGGCAGCTCGGCCGTGGCGCCCGGTGCCACCGCGACCACGGCGCTGGCGTCGCCCGGCTTGGTGAAGAAGAACGGCGGTTCGCGGCTCGGGTCCGAGCCCATTTCGCGGGCGTGGCCAGCGTAGTTGCGGCCCACGCAGTAGACGCGGCGGACGGGGAAGCGGGCGTCGCTGCCGTCGACGGCCAGCGATGCCGCCTGGTGCGGCGGAAAGACGAAATCGGTCATGATGCTCCGTAGGTGAATGTCAGCTGAACAGCAGGACCCGCAGCGCCAGGCGGAAGGACTCGGTCAGCGTGTCCGGGTCCATGTCCGGGTTGTGCACGGCGCGCACGGGCAGGCCCTGGAACATCGTGATCATAACGTTCATCCGCGCTTCGAGCAGCGCCTCGTCCACGGGCAGCCCGTGGCGTTCCCTTCCAGTCTTCAGCACCATGCGCAGCAGCGTTCGCGTGCGGCGGTCCGCGTCGCGCGCCACGGCGGCGACTTTCGGATTACGCGACGCTTCCGCCGTGATTTCCAGCGGCAGGATCCAGGTTTCCGGATTGAGGTCGTCGCGCACCGCGCGCGGCACTTCGTCGAGCAGCGCCTGCAGCGGGTCGTCCTTCAGTTCGAAGCCGCGCATCAGGGCCGAGACGCGCTCGACGTTTTCCTCGACGAAGGCGGCGATGATCGCGTCCTTGCTGTCAAAGTAGTTATATATGTGGCCCGCGCTCATGCCGGCGGCCTTCGAGATCTCTGCCATGCTGGCGCCATGGAAGCCGCTGCGGCCGAAGCACGCGGCGGCCGCATCGAGCACCTGGCGGCGCCGATGACGTGCCTTTTCCGGGTCGTGATGGCGTTTTTCGGTATTGCTCATACTGCCTTTCAGGGGGCGCTGGCGAAATTGCTATCGGCTGGCCGCCCCGGTTTGTCAAACGGATCGCCTGTGCACCCACACGGATGCTATCATTTTCCACGACCGCCACTTGCGCAAGGATGACCATGTCAACCAGGACTTCCCGCACGATCGAAATGCGGCCGGCGGAAGCCGCCGACCAGGCCTTCATGGAGGTGCTGTTTGCCAGCACCCGTACCGCTGACCAGCGGATGGGCGCCTGCGACGCCCCCACGGAAGCCCTGCTGATGGCCCTGCAGTTCCGCGCCCGGCAAACCCAGCTCCATGCCTACTATCCCTATGCCGACACGGCGGTCATCATCGAGCGCGAGCGGCCGATCGGCGCGCTGCACGTCAATTACGGCTCCGACGAAATCCGCATCCTCGACATCAGCCTGCTGCCGGAATGCCGCAGCCGGGGTATCGGCCTGGGGCTGCTGCGCAGCCTGCAGGCGCAGGGTGTGCGGATGCGTGTGCCGGTGCGGCTTGATGTGCTGCCCGGTACCCGTGCCCAGCGGCTGTTCCAGCGCTGCGGGTTTACGCTCAACGGGGCCAACGGCTTGTTCTTGTGCATGGAGTGGATGCCGCCGTTGCTGACTTGAAGGTTGCTCAGCAGCTGCTCAGTCCTGCACGCGCCGACTGGGTCACGCGCTAGTTGCACGCATCCGAAACCGGTGCCAGACCGCGAGGGTCAGACACCAGTTGCTCTGCCGTCGCCGGGTATCAACCCGTCAGCGGCTCGCTGGCCTTATTGCCAGCCACCACCCAGCACTTTATACAGCGTGACCTGATTGCTGGCCTTCGCCAGCCGCGCGCTGATATACGTCTGCTGGGCCGCGTACAGGTTGCGCTGGGATACCAGCGCGTTCAGGTACGACTCCGCGCCCTTCTGGTAACGCTGCTCGTGGATCTGGTAGCTCTTGCCCGAGGCTTCCACCAGTGCCGCCTGCGACGCCACGCGCTCGTCCAGCGTGCCCCGCTGGGCCAGCGCATCCGACACTTCCCGGAACGCCGACTGGATCGCCTTCTCGTACTGCGCCACGGCGATATCGCGGTTGGTGCGCGCCAGGTCCAGGTTGGCCTGGTTGCGGCCGCCCGCGAAGATCGGCAGGTTCAGTTGCGGGATGAACGACCACGTGCCGGCGCCTGCCTTGAACAGGTTCGACAAATCGGAACTCATCGCGCCGGCCGATGCCGTCAGCGAGATGCTCGGGAAGAACGCGGCGCGCGCCACGCCGATGTTGGCGTTGTTGGCCTGCAGCGTGCGCTCGGCGGCCAGCACGTCCGGCCGGCGCTGCAGCACGTCCGACGGCACGCCGGCCGGCAGGTCCGCCAGCTGCGTCACCGACTGCAGGCTACCCTGCGGCAGCAGCTCGGCAGGTACCGGCGCACCGGCCAGCAGCGCCAGCGCGTTCTGGTCGGCCGCCACCTGGGCGGTGTACACGGCCACGTCGCTGCGCGCCGTTTCCACGCTGGTCTGCGCTTCGTACATGTCGAGGCCCGACGTGGCGCCCGCTTCGAAGCGGCGCTTGCTGAGCTCATAGCTGATCTGCTGGCTTTTGAGCGTGTCCTGCGCCAGGCGCAGGCGCTCCTGGTCCGCCGCCAGCGTCAGCCAGGCGTTGGCCACTTCGGCCACCAGGCTGATCTGCTGCGAACGGCGCGCCTCTTCGGTGCCCAGGTACTGCTGCAGCGCCGCTTCCGACAGGTTCTTCACGCGGCCGAAGAAGTCCAGCTCGAAGGCCGGGATGCCCAGGCCCGCCGTGTACTGGCGCGAGATATAGGCTTCGCCGGTGGCGGACTGGTTGTCCGGCACGCGCTGGGCCGTCTGGCCCACGCTGGCGTTCAGGCCCGGCACGCGGTCGGCGCGCTGCACGCCGTACTGGGCACGCGCGGCTTCGATGTTGAGGATCGAGACACGCAGGTCGCGGTTATTGGCCAGCGCCAGTTCGACCAGCTTTTCCAGCTGCTCGTCGGCGATGAACTCGCGCCATTGCACGTCGTAGGCCTGCTTGCCGTCGGCGGCCGGCTGCGCGGCTGGCTGGTATGCATCGCCTTGCGGCCACGCCGGGGTCACCGGCGCCGCGGGGCGCTCATACGTGGGCGCCAGGCTGCAGCCGGCCAGCAATGCCGTCACGGCCAGGGTAATCAAGGTCTTGGTCATCATGCTTCACCTTTAACGATATTGGCGGCTGGCTGGTTTTTGGAAATGAACATGCTGCGCACCAGTACGAAGAACACCGGCACGAAGAAGATGCCGAGGAACGTGGCGGTCAGCATGCCGCCCAGCACGCCCACGCCGATGGCGTTCTGGCTGCCGGAACCGGCACCGCTTGCCAATGCCAGCGGCAGCACGCCCAGGCCGAACGCGATCGAGGTCATCAGGATCGGGCGCAGGCGCAGCTTCACTGCTTCCAGCGTTGCCTGGCGCACTTCCATGCCGCCTTCCTGCAGTTCCTTGGCGAATTCCACGATCAGGATCGCGTTCTTCGCCGCCAGGCCGACCACGGTCAGCAGGCCCACCTGGAAGTACACGTCGTTCGCCAGCCCAAAGCCCCAGGTGGCGATCACGGTACCGATGATGCCCAGCGGGATCACCAGCAGCACCGAGAACGGCACCGACCAGCTTTCATACAGTGCAGCCAGGCACAGGAACACGATCAGGATCGAGATGGTGTACAGCATCGGCGTCTGCGAACCGGATTCGCGTTCTTCCACCGACAGGCCGGTCCATTCGTAGCCGATACCCGGCGGCAGTTGCGCGATCATCTTTTCCACTTCGGCCATGGCCGCGCCGGAGCTCACGCCCGGCGCCGGGCTGCCCTGGATGTTCACGGACGACAGGCCGTTGTAGCGCTCCAGGCGCGGCGATGCGTAGATCCACTCGCCGGTGGCGAAGGCGGAGAACGGCACCATCTCGCCGGCGTTGTTGCGCACGAACCACTTGGCCAGGTCTTCCGGCACCATGCGCGAATCAGGCTGGCCCTGCATGAACACCTTCTTCACGCGGCCGCGGTCGACGAAGTCGTTCACGTACGACGAACCCCAGCCCACCGACAGCACGCGGTTCACGTCGGCCACGGCCAGGCCCAGCGCCGTTGCCTTCTGCTGGTCGATCGTCACCTTGTACTGCGGCGTATCTTCCTGGCCGTTCGGGCGCACGCCCACCAGTGCCTTGTTCTGCGCGGCCATGCCGAGCAGCTGGTTACGCGCCGCCATCAGTGCCGTGTGGCCCACGCCGCCCACGTCCTGCAGTTGCAGGTCGAAGCCGGAGGCGTTACCCAGTTCGATCACGGCCGGCGGTGCGAACGAGAACACCATCGAATCGCGCAGCTGCATCAGTGCGCCCATGGCGCGGCCGGCAATTGCGCTGACCTTGTTTTCAGCGCCCGAACGCTCGGACCAGTCCTTCATCCGCACGAAGGCGATACCGGTGTTCTGGCCATTGCCGCCGAACGAGAAGCCGGCCACCGCGAACACGGAAGCGACGTTGGCCTTTTCCTGGTTCATGAAGTAGTCCTCGACCTTCTCGATCGTCTTCAGCGTGCGTTCCTGCGTGGCGCCGGTCGGCAGCTGGATCTGCGTGAACAGCACGCCCTGGTCTTCTTCCGGCAGGAACGAAGTCGGCAGGCGCATGAACACCACGGCCAGCACGGCCAGCAGCACCGCGTAGAGGATCATCGACGGCGCGCGGCGGCGGATCATGCCGGCCACCACGCCCTGGTACTTGTCGGTGCTCTTTTCAAACGTGCGGTTGAACCAGCCGAAGAAGCCGCGATTCGTCAGGTGATGGCCCTTCTCGACCGGCTTGAGGAAGGTCGCGCACAGCGCCGGCGTGAAGATCATCGCCACCAGCACGGACAGCACCATGGCCGACACGATCGTGATCGAGAACTGGCGATAGATCACACCGGTGGAACCACCGAAGAATGCCATCGGCACGAACACGGCGGACAGCACCATCGCGATACCGACCAGTGCGCCGGAGATCTGGCCCATCGATTTCTTCGTCGCTTCCTTCGGCGACAAGCCCTCTTCCGTCATCACGCGCTCGACGTTTTCCACCACCACGATGGCATCGTCGACCAGCAGACCGATGGCCAGCACCATCGCGAACATCGTCAGCGTATTGATGGAATAACCCAGCGCCGACAGCACGGCGAAGGTACCCAGCAGCACCACCGGCACCGCCATCGTCGGGATCAGCGTGGCGCGGAAGTTCTGCAGGAACAGGTACATGACGAGGAACACCAGCACGATGGCCTCGGCCAGCGTCTTGACCACTTCCTCGATCGACAGTTCGACGAACGGCGTGGTGTCGAATGCCACGACAGCCTTCATCCCTTTCGGGAACAGCTTGCTCATTTCCTCGACCTTGGCTTCCACGGCCTTGGCGGTATCGAGCGCGTTGGCGCCGGTGGCCAGTTTCAGGGCGATACCGGTGGCCGGTTTGCCGTTGAAACGCGCCACGGTGGCGTAGTTTTCGCGGCCCAGTTCCATCTTGGCCACGTCGCGCAGGTGCACGGTGGCACCGTTGGACTGCGTCTTCAGCAGGATCGCGCCGAACTGTTCGGCGGTCTGCAGGCGGCTCTGCGCCGTCACGGTGGCGTTCAGCTGCTGGCCCGGCACGGCGGGCGCGCCGCCCAGTTCACCGGCCGAGACTTCGGCGTTCTGCGCCTGCACGGCGGTGATCACGTCGGCCGGCGTCAGCTGGTAGCTGGTCAGCTTGGTCGGGTCGAGCCAGATGCGCATCGCGTACTGGGAACCGAACAGCGTCACGTCGCCCACGCCCTGCACGCGCGACAGCGGGTCGAGCACGTTGGCGGCGACGTAGTCGCCCAGGTCGGCCTGGTTCATGCTGTTGTCTTCGGAGACGAAGCCCAGCACCAGCAGGAAGTTCTTGGTGGCTTTCGACACCACCAGGCCCTGTTGCGTCACGGCGGTCGGCAGCAGCGGCGTCGCCAGCTGCAGCTTGTTCTGCACCTGCACCTGGGCGATGTCCGGGTTGGTGCCGCTCTTGAACGTCAGCGTGATGCTGATGCCGCCGGTGGAATCCGACGAGGAGCTCATGTAGCGCAGGCCGTCGATGCCCTTCATCTTTTGCTCGATGACCTGCGTGACGGCGTCTTCCACGGTTTTCGCGGAAGCGCCCGGATACGAACCGGAAATCGAGATCGAAGGCGGCGCGATGCTTGGATACTGCGCGATCGGCAGGCTCCAGATCGCGAGGCCGCCCGCGAGCATGATGACGATGGCGATCACCCACGCGAAAATGGGACGATCGATGAAAAATCTTGCCATTGAATGACTCCTGCTTGCTTAGTGAGCGGCGGCGGCCGGCTTGGCGGCGGCGGTGCTGGCCGCGGCGGGTGCGGCAGGAGCGGCAACCACTGCTGGCGCGCCCGGCTTCACCTTCTGGATGCCTTCGACGATCACGCGGTCGCCGGCGGCCAGGCCGGATTTCACCAGCCACTTGTCGCCCAGCGTGCCGGTAGTGGCGATCACGCGCTGCTCGACGATGCCCTGCTGGTTCAGCACCAGCGCGGTGGCTTCGCCCTTCTGGTTGCGGGTCACGCCCTGCTGCGGCACGGCGATGGCCTGCTCGTTGACGCCGTTCTCGACGACGGCGCGCACGAACATGCCCGGCAGCAGGTCATGCTTCGGGTTCGGGAACAGCGCGCGCAGCGTCACGTTGCCGGTGCCCGGGTCCACGGCCACGTCGGCGAACTGCAGCTTGCCTGCCTGTGCATACGTGGAACCGTCGGCCAGCTTCAGCGTGACCTTGCCTTCGGCCTTCGTCACGCCGCCGCCCTCCAGCGATTTCTTCAGGCGCAGCAGGTCTTCCGAGGATTGCGTCACGTCGACATAGATCGGGTCCAGCTGCTGCACGGTGGTCAGCGCAGTTTCCTGGCCGGCCGTCACCAGCGCGCCCGGGGTCACGTTCGAGCGGCCGATGCGGCCCGAAATCGGCGCGTGCACCTTGGTGTACTCGACGTTGATGCGGGCCGTCTGCAGTTGCGCCTTGGCCGATTCCACGTCCGCACGCGCCTGTGCTTCGGCGGCGACCGCGTCGTCGTAATCCTGGCGGCTCACGCCCTCGATTTCCACCAGCTCCTTGTAGCGCTTCACTTTCGGGCCGGCCGTCAGCAGGTTCGCTTCGGCACGCGCCAGCGCGGCCTTGGCGGCGCTGAACGACGCCTGGTACGTGGCCGGATCGATCTGGTACAGCTGGGTGCCGGCCTTGACGTCGGCCCCTTCCGTGAACAGGCGCTTCTGCACGATGCCGGCCACCTGCGGGCGCACTTCGGCGATCTGGAACGCGGACGTGCGGCCCGGCAGTTCGGTCACCACCGGCAGCGCTTCCTGCTTCACGGTGTACACGGCCACCTGCGGCGGCGGCATCTTGCCGCCCGGCGCACCGGCCTGTTGCTGCTTGTCGGAGTCGCAGCCGGCGGTCAGCGCCGCCGCGCATGCGAGGAAAAG
>NZ_JBUPWE010000032.1:0-45375 GCF_055502615.1 Pseudoduganella sp. jia 9
ACACCCGCGCCGACGGTACGGCCGCCTTCACGGATTGCAAAGCGCAGGCCTTCTTCCATGGCGATCGGGGAGATCAGCTTGACGGTGATCGACACGTTGTCGCCCGGCATGACCATCTCTTTGTCCGCTGGCAGCTCGATCGAGCCGGTCACGTCCGTCGTACGGAAGTAGAACTGAGGACGGTAGTTGTTGAAGAACGGGGTGTGACGGCCGCCTTCATCCTTCGACAGAACATAGATCTCGCCGGTGAAGTGGTTGTGCGGCTTGATCGAACCCGGCTTGGCCAGAACCTGGCCACGCTGCACGTCTTCACGCTTGGTGCCGCGCAGCAGCAGGCCGACGTTGTCGCCAGCTTGACCCTGGTCCAGCAGCTTGCGGAACATTTCCACGCCGGTGCAGGTCGTCTTCACGGTGTCGATGATGCCGACGATTTCGATTTCTTCGCCGACCTTGATGATACCGCGTTCGACACGGCCGGTCACCACGGTACCGCGGCCGGAGATCGAGAACACGTCTTCCACAGGCATCAGGAAGGCGCCGTCCACAGCGCGCTCAGGCGTCGGGATGTAGGTGTCCAGTGCGTCGGCCAGGCGGATGATGCACTCTTCGCCCATTTCGCCAGCCGCACCTTCCAGTGCCATACGTGCCGAACCTTTGATGATTGGCAGGTCGTCGCCAGGGAACTCGTACTTGGACAGCAGCTCGCGCACTTCCATTTCCACCAGTTCCAGCAGTTCTGCGTCGTCGACCAGGTCGCACTTGTTCAGGAACACGATGATGTAAGGCACGCCAACCTGACGGGCCAGCAGGATGTGTTCGCGGGTCTGCGGCATCGGGCCGTCAGCTGCGGAGCACACCAGGATCGCGCCGTCCATCTGGGCAGCGCCGGTGATCATGTTCTTGATGTAGTCGGCGTGGCCTGGGCAGTCAACGTGCGCGTAGTGACGGGCAGCGGTTTCGTACTCGACGTGTGCGGTATTGATCGTGATGCCGCGTGCTTTTTCTTCCGGAGCAGCGTCGATCTGGTCGTAGGCCTTGGCTTCGCCGCCGAATTTCTTCGACAGTACGGTTGCGATTGCAGCGGTCAGGGTGGTCTTGCCATGGTCGACGTGACCGATGGTGCCAACGTTCACGTGCGGCTTAGTCCGCTCAAACTTACCTTTTGCCATTTTAGACTCCTAACAATTTTTAAGATATTGCTGGGCACGCGCCCGACTGTCAGATTGGGTACCGATACTGCTGTCTGATACTACCGCAGGGCCGAAGTCACTTCGGCCCTGCAGCGAATTCTGGTGCCCTTTACGTGGATTGAACACGTGGCCTCTCCCTTACCAAGGGAGTGCTCTACCACTGAGCTAAAAGGGCTTTTTTGTACTACATTGCAACGAAGACTGGAGCGGGTGAAGGGAATCGAACCCTCGTCTTAAGCTTGGAAGGCTTCAGCTCTACCATTGAGCTACACCCGCGAGGTTCCGTTTCACTACATTGTCACTCAGCTTCCTTGCGAAAACTTGGTGGAGGGGACTGGATTCGAACCAGTGTACTCATAAGAGGGCAGATTTACAGTCTGCTGCCTTTAACCACTCGGCCACCCCTCCGCGAGGAACCGCAGAGTATGAAGCATAAAATCAAAACTGTCAACGCCTCGACACAAACATTTCGTATCGAGCAGCTAACTGCCTGCTTCGGGGCGAGATTGTAGCGGCTACCCCGCAGGAAATGCAAGTGTTGTTTTTACGTTGCATGCTTTGCTATAGAATCTGCAAGTCAGCCGTATGCCGGCGCCCCCTGGAGCCCCTTGCTTTGAATCCCCTTCAGCACCGCCTGCCGGCCAACCTGCTGCTGGCAGCTGCCTATGCCGCCGTCGGTGCCGTCGGTCTCGAGCTTGCCATGTTGCCGGGCTTCGCCACGCCCTTGTTCCTTCCCGCCGGCCTGGCGCTGGCGGCACTCGTCAGCGGCGGCTCACGCCTGCTGCCCGGCATCGCGCTGGGCGTATTGTTGCTGAATCTGTATTCATTGCCGAATGCCACCGTTGTGTCGCCCGGCACGCTGGCCGCCGCCGCCATTGCCGCTGCCGCGGCCGCCACGCTGCAGGCTTATGCCGGCATGCATGCGTTTGCCCGCTGGGTGGACCCGGCCATCGGTGCCGGCCGCGATGTACTGCGCTTCCTGGCCCTGCCGCCGGCAGTGGCACTGATCAGCAGCACGTTGTCGCTGTGCGCGCTTGCGCTGCTGGGGGTCATGCCGGGCGGTGACCTGCTTGCCAACTGGTTCACCTGGTGGATGGGCGATGTACTGGGTATCCTGCTGGGCGCACCGCTGGCCTGGACTGCGTTCGGCCAGCCGCGCACGCTGTGGTCGCGGCGGCGCTGGACCGTCGGCGTACCGATACTGGTGCTGGTGGCGCTGTTCCTGGTGATCTTCCTGCAGGTGCGCCGCTGGGAATCGCACCAGCAGATGCAGCAGGTACAGCTGAAGGCCCAGCAGGCGTCGGATCTGCTGCAGGCCAAGCTCTCGGAGCACGAGCGGTACCTGTTCGCGATAGCCAATGCCATCAGCGACAAAAGCGAGCATATCGGCCCCGATATTTTCCGCAATATCGCCCGGGGCTACCAGGCCCGCCATCCCGAAATACTGACGATGGGCTGGCTGATGCCCGTGGCCGGAACCGACCGGCCTGTCTTTGAAGCATGGGCCCGTGAAACGGTCGATCCCACCTTTGCGATCCGCGCGTGGGATAGCGAAGGTGCGCTGCATCCGGCCCCGCAGCGCGACCGGTACGTGGTTGCCAGCTACGCCGAGCCGCGCGGCAATCGCATCTACCTGGGGCTGGACATGCTATCGGAGCCGGTGCGTGCCGCTGCCGTGCTGCAAGCCCTGGCGAGCGGCGAGCCGACCGCCAGCGCCCCGATGACGCTGGTACAGCCCGGCCGGGGCCAGGGTGTTGCGCTGGTACAGGCGGTGCCGTCTGGCAGCAGCGCGCCACCAGGCGCCGCCATGCTGATTGCGCTCGAGCCCAGTACCTACCTGGACAGCGTGATGCGGCAGGTCGGCTTCCCTCACCTGCTGGCCAGCCTGCGCGACGAGGCTACCGGCGCGGCATTGTCGGCGGCCCTCGTTGGCGCCGCGGACGAACCCGCGTTCGAACAATCGCTGAGCTTTGGCGGCCGGCAGTACCGGCTGACGCTGACACCCACGGCCGACTACATCGCCAGCCAGCGCGGCTGGCAGAGCTGGTCCGTGCTGGCCGCGGGCCTGATCCTGACCAGCCTGCTGGGCGGGCTGCTGCTGCTGACAAGTGGCGAACAGGCGTCAGTTCGCGCCCAGGTCGAAGCCAGCACCGCCCGGCTGCAGGAGCGCGAGGCACGGCTGCAGGCGATCCTTGAAAAGGCCGCGGACGCGATCCTGACGATCTCCGCCGACGGCATGCTGACCAGCGCCAACGTGGCCGCCGGCCGGCTGTTCGGTTATGCGCCGGACCTGATGGCCGGGTTGCCGCTGGCGCAGCTGCTGCCGATCGGCGAAAGTGACACGCCGGCGGCCCTGCTGCGCCGGATTGCGGCCGGCAACACGCGCGAGCACGAAGCGACCGGCTGGCGCAGCGACGGCGCCGCCTTTCCGCTGGCGGTGTCGGTCAGCGACGTGGAGGTACCGGGCGGACAGCTGTTCGTGGCGATCCTGCACGACCTGACGGAGCAGCGCCGCGCCCAGGAGCGCATCCACCGGCTGGCCCACCACGATCCGCTGACGGGTCTGGAAAACCGGCTGTCGCTGAACCTGCGCCTGGAGGCGGCGCTCGGGCGCGCGCGCCGGCAGCAGCGCACGGTCGCCGTGATGTTCCTCGACCTGGACCATTTCAAGAAAATCAACGATACGCACGGCCACCAGACCGGCGACCAACTGCTGCTGGCGGTGGCGCAACGGCTGCGCGAACTGCCGGGCGAAGTCGACACGATCGCCCGGCTCGGCGGCGACGAGTTCATCGTGGTGACCGGCCACGTCACGCCGGATGACGCTGGCCACATGGCGGCACGCATCGTCGACGCGCTGGCGCGGCCGTATCCGCTGCAGGGCCAGGCCGTCCATAGCGGCACCAGCGTCGGCATCGCGATGTACCCGGTCGATGGCGAGGATGCCAGCACGCTGCTGCAGCACGCCGACACCGCGATGTATGCGGCGAAAAGCCGTGGCCGCGGCAATTTCCAGTTCTTCTCGCGCGACATGAATGCTGCCACCCACGAACGGCTGCTGCTGGAGAGCCGCCTGTGGCAGGCCCTGGAACAGCAGGAATTCGAACTGTACCTTCAGCCGCAGATCGACCTGGCGAGCGGCGCGGTGATTGGTGCCGAGGCATTGCTGCGCTGGCACCATCCCGAACTGGGTACCGTGGGTCCGGACCGGTTCATCCCCATCGCCGAGGAATCCGGCCTGATCCTGCCGCTGGGAGAATGGGTGCTGCAACGCGCCATCGGGCTGCTGGGCCACTGGCAAACGATCGGGCTGGGCCACCTGCGGCTGGCGGTCAACCTCTCGGCCCGGCAGTGCCAGGGCCATGGCCTGCTGGCGCAGCTCGACCGGATGCTGGCGGAGGCAGGCGTCGATCCCGCGCTGCTCGAACTGGAGATCACGGAGTCGGCGGCAATGCAGGACCCGGAGCGCAGCCGCGCTCTGCTGCAAGCCTTGCGGACGCGCGGCATTCGCGTGGCGATCGACGATTTCGGCACCGGCTATTCGTCGCTGTCATACCTGAAGCTGTTTGAACTGGACCGCATCAAGATCGACCGTGGTTTCGTCAAGGATATCGAGTCCGACCCGAACGATGCGGCGATCGTCAGCGCCACGATCGGCCTGGCGCATGCGCTGGGGCTGGAGGTGATCGCCGAAGGCGTGGAGACGATGGCACAGGCCGAGTTCCTGCGCGCCCACGGCTGCGACGAAGCGCAGGGCTACCTGTTCGCGCGGCCGATGCCGGCAGCCGACTTCGAGCGCGACACCGGCGCCACGCTCGACGGGCCGGTGCGGGCCACTGCCTAGGACCGCAACAGCGCTCTACGCACTGCGCGGCCCGTGCTACGCGCGCTGCCGCACGGTGACGGTGCGGCGGCCCGGGCGCACGTTATATTTCTTCAGCAATTCTTCCTGCAGGCCGCCAAGCGCAGCGAGCCGGGCGTTGGCGGGATCCAGGCGGCGCAGATGCGCCACCAGCTCGATGCCCTTGGTGCCCAGCTTCTCGTCCCATCCCGTGCGCTCCAGGTACTTCAGCACGGCAACCGCGGCGTTGAACACGACCTGCGGATTGTCCGGCAGCTTCTGCACGGCGTCGAGCATGGTGTCGACGGCGCCCCGCAAATCGCCCGCCTTGGCCTGTGCCGCGCCCTGCGCCACCATTTCGGCCACCGCGTGACGGCTTTCGCGGGCCAGCCGGTTCGCCATGTCGCCCTTGCCCGACTGTTCCAGCAGGCGCATCGCCTTTGCCATCGGCGCACCGCCACCGGCGCTGGCCATCACGTCGCGCATCACTTCCGCCGCCTGCTGCTCGCGCCCGGCCGCCAGGCAGGTGCGTGCCAGTTCCAGCTTCATGCCGGCCGACAGGTGGGGCGCCAGCCGCGCGCCGGCCAGCGCACTGTCGAGTGCGGCACCGAGGCGCGCCGTATCGCCAGTGGCTTCCAGCAGCATCGCCGTGGCGATCGCGGCACATGCCGGCGTGTTCTCGCGGTTCGCCAGCGAGCGCTCCATGTCGCGGATCACCAGTTCGGCCTGGGCCATGTCGCCCTTTTTCAGCAACGACTGAACCAGCCTGGCGTGGTCTTCCGGATCGCGAAACTCGGAAAACCGGGCGCGCTGCAGCACCTGCTTCAATGCCCGCTCGGCCGAATCGGCGTCGCCCGCTTCCAGCGCCACCTCGCCCAGCCGGCGCAGGCGCCCTATCGCGTGCGGCGACAATGTGGCGGCATCGGCCAGCACGGCCTGCGCCTCCGCCAGCTGGCCGGCATCTTCATGCACCCGGGCCAGCCAGTCGTAGGCGGCAAGATAGCGCTCGTTATGGCCCAGCAGTTCAGCCAGCATGTCGCGTGCTTCGTCGATGCGGCCACGCAGCGCCAGCGTCTTGGCCTGCCCCAGCCGCGCCCAGGGGGCCTGGCGCTCCTGCCACACCATCGCATACACATGTTCGGCCTGCTCCGGCTCGCCCAGCAGCAGGTGCGTTTCCGCGCGCAGCCGCATGAAATCGGCCTTGTAGCGCGGCTGAGCCCGCTCTCCATTCTCCTGTTCGGCACAGGCGGCGATCGCCGCGCGGTAGTCGCCCGCTTCCAGCAAGCCCTGCACCGGCAACAGGGCGGCGCGCCGGTCCAGCGCCCGTTCGATACGGGCCAGCAGCGTATCGGCCTTGAAGGGTTTCAGGATGTAATCGTCCGGCATCAGTTCGGCCACGCTGGTGACCTTGCTGCTTTGCCCTTCCGCCGTGACCATGAAGAACAGCGTGGCCGGTGCGATCAGTTCCTGCTGGCGCAGGTCTTCCAGCAACTGCTGGCCATCCTGGCCGCCTTCGAGCTCGTATTCGCACAGGATCAGGTCGAACTGCCGCGCCGCCAGCACGCGCAACGCTCCTTGCGCATTGGTCGCCACGTCCACGCGGGCGAGGCCCAGCGTGGTCAGCATGTTCTGCAGGTTCGCCCGCATACCCGAATGCGGCTCGATGAGCAGTGCGGCGAGGCCGTTCAGTTGCGCCATGATGTGATGAAAGCTCCGGTGTTCAAGCGATGCTGGCCATGCGGAAGGATATCCGCATGGTGATTGTCCCAGTTTCCATGGTATGCGTCAGCCCGGTCGCGCGTCGCGCGCAACGATGCGTTCCGGGGAGGACCGTTGCCAAATGCCCGGCAGGAGCCTTGCGCGGCGGAACGAGGTTCGGCACCAACGCGCGCCCTTCCATCGCACGGCCGCTAGCCGCGCTGCCGGCGCGTGCAGCCGTTCTTGCCGGCCAGGTCGATGTTCTGGTAGCGGATTTCGTACTTGCCGGTGGCCAGCTGGTCGACGACGAACTTGTCCTGGGCCTGCAGGAACACATAGCGCACGTTCGAGCGGCGGTCCAGGTCGAACACCCTGATGAATACCGGGAAGGCATTGTCGCCGTTGTCCAGCGTCAGCTGCATGTCCTGTCCCTTGTTCATCAGCGGGAACCCTTCCACGTATCCCGACTGGGTGGGCCATGGCTCGCCGTTGGGTGCCACCAGTGCCGGCGTTTCGTTCTCGCAATCGCCCGTATAGCCGGGCAGGATCACCTGCGACAGCGCCACCACCTTGATCGGTGGCGGTTGCATGTCGCTGTCCGGCGAATACGGGCGCGGCGCCGTTTCCCAGCCATCGTTCACTGCCGGGCCGGGCGTGGCGCGGGGATACGGGCTGGCCGTGGCGGTCACTTCGCCCGCCGGCTTGCCGCCCCAGGCGGCCGCCAGCACGGTCGACACTTCACGGGGTTCCGTCACCGTCAGCACACCGCCGACCCAGCCCGCGCCCAGGCAGGTCGCGGCGGTTACCCACCAGCGCCAGCTGGTCAGCAGGCGCTGGCGGCGGCGCACCGGCCGTACCCCGTCGGACCATGCGCCGATCGGCGCATCGCCGCCGCGCGGCGCATCGTCCTGGCGGGTACTTTCCACCAGTTCGATCTCGTATTCTTCCTGGGCAATCCACTCGTCGTGTTCCCTGCGCCGCTGCGGATCGGCCAGCGCGCCATAGGCGGTGTTGACGATCGCCATGATGCGGGCTGCGCGCTCGTCGCCGGGGTTCTTGTCGGGGTGGTATTTCTGGCTTAACGCCTTGTAGGCGGCACGTACGACTTCCGGTGGCGCACCGCGGGCCACTTTCAGGTTGTCATAATGTGTATGGATCTTTCCCATCGTTCCAGTATTCTCAGCCGCGCGTCACGACGGGTTTCGCGCCGGGTCAACCATAATAGCCGAACTTATAACAATTTTTACACAGTAACAGGGGAATGAAAGACGCGGCCGCGGCGCACCGGCTACAGGCGGTAGGCGCGGTCGCTGGCCATCAGCACCGGTGACAGCGTGACGCCCTTGCCCACCACCAGCACCTTGAACAGCTCGCCCATTTCCGCCGGCGACAGCAGCTTGTGCACGGCGTTCGACTGCGGCAGATAGGCTTTCGTGTCGGCCGGATCAGTGCGCAGCAGCAGATCGCCGATGCCGGCACCGAGCAGGAATGCCGCCTGGTTCATGTACGCCAGCACCTCGGCGCCGGCATCCTGCGCCGCCAGCGCCATCGCGGTGAAATCCACGTGCGCGGTAATGTCCTGCAAGCCGGGCAGGAAGAATGGATCGGGATGGGCATGGTGGCGGTAGTGGCACATCAGCGTGCCGGCCGACCGGTCCGGATGATAGAACTCGTGCGCCGGGAAACCGTAATCGAGCAGGATGGCGGCGCCGCGGCCCTTGGCCAGCAAGGCGCCCAGCGTTCCCATGAACCCGCAAGCGGTGCCGTGCAGCTCCGTCACGTAGCCTTCCGGCAGCGTGTCGTGATCCGGTATCTGCCGGGCCACCTGTTCCAGCAGGCCGGGCGCCGCGTCGGCGGCAACGTAGTCGAAGCGGCCTTCCGCCACCGTCACGCATTGCTCGCGCCAGCCGGCCGCGGTTTTCGTCACCAGGTGCACGGGCATCGCATCCAGCACTTCGTTGCCGAGCACCACGCCATCGAACGCGTCGGGGAACCCGTCCAGCCAGACGACCTGCGGAAAATCGCGCAGCGCCTCCTGCTGCCGCGCGCGCAGCTCGCCGGACAGTTCGACGATCGCATAGCGCTCGACGGTCACGCCCATGACGGCCAGCTCGGTCAGCACATCGCGCGCCAGTTTGCCGGTGCCGGCACCGAATTCGAGGATGTTGGGTGCGCTTTGGGCGATAATGTCGGCTGCAACGCGTGCCAGCGCGGCACCGAACAGCGCCGACATTTCCGGCGCGGTTGTAAAATCGCCATCCTTGCCCAGCTTGGCTGCGCCCCCGGTGTAATAGCCGAGGCGGGGCGCATACAGCGCCGTTTCCATGAACGCGGCAAAAGACAGCACGCCATCGTGCCGCGCCACATCGGCGGCGATCTGCTGTTGCAGGGCTTGCGACGCGGCCAGCGCGTCCGGAGAAGGTGCGGGAAGAGACATCCCCGCATTGTAGCGAATCGGGCGCGGCGCCCCAACTTGACGATCGGACATGATTACGACACACCAGGCAACCACCGGCCAGGCCACGACAGGCCATCATGACACCCCCGTGGCGCTCGTCACCGGCGCCGGGCGCCGGCTCGGCCGCGCCATCGCCCTGGCACTGGCGCGCGCCGGCTGGGATGTCGCCGTGCATTACCGTGCTTCGCGCACCGAGGCCGAGGAAGTGGCGCGCGCGATCGCCGCGCTGGGCCGCCGCGCGACACTGCTGCACGGCGAACTGTCCGACGAGGCGGCGGTGCGCCGGCTGCTGCCCGCGGCTGCCGACGCGCTGGGGCCCGTCACGTGCGTGGTCAACAACGCCTCCCTGTTCGATTACGACAGCGCCACCGACTTCACCAGTGAGAAACTGGATGCACACATGCGCGCCAACGTGGCTGCCCCGATACTGCTGGCCCAGGCGTTGCATGCACAGCTTGCCGAAGGCTGCCAGGGCGTTGTCGTCAACCTGCTGGACCAGAAGCTGTACAATCTCAATCCCGATTTTCTGTCGTATACGCTGTCGAAAGCGGCGCTGCACACAGCGACCACGATGCTGGCCCAGGCGCTGGCGCCGAAGGTCCGCGTGGTCGGCGTCGCGCCGGGCATCACGATGGTGTCCGGCGACCAGAGCGAGGAAGGTTTCGCCAAAGCCCATACGCAAACGCCGCTGGGCCGCTCCAGTACCCCTGAAGATATCGCCGCGGCCGTGCTGTACGCTGCCACCGCGCGCGCGGTCACCGGCACCACGCTGCTGGTCGATGGCGGCCAGCACCTGCTGCCGCTGCCGCGCGACGTGATGTTCCTCGCCCAATAACCTTTTTATATTCTCCATATTTCCATCATGCTGTCCGCCCTCACCCACCCCCGTCTGCAAGACTGCCGCCGGCTGTTCCTGCGCAATTACGAAGTGCTGATCAATATCGGCGTGCACGAGTTCGAGAAGAAGGGCGAACAGCGCGTGCTGTTCAATGTCGACCTGTACATCCCGCTGGCCGTGTCGACGCCGCAAGCGGACGAGCTGCACGAAGTGGTCGACTACGACTTCATGCGCGACACGATCGCCGCGCGCATGGCCAAGGGCCACGTACACCTGCAGGAAACGCTGTGCGACGACCTGGTGCAGGCACTGCTGGCCCACCCGCGCGTGCGCGCCGTGCGCCTGTCGACGATGAAGCCGGACGTGTACCCGGATTGCGAAGGCGTCGGTGTCGAAGTGTTCCGTATCAAGGATGAAGCATGAATGCCGTGATCGATAAAAGCGCCGACAAGATCGCCTACGAAAACAACAAGCTGCACAAGCGCCTGTGCCGCCTGGTGGGCCAGGCGATCGGCGACTTCAACATGATCGAGGAAGGCGACAAGGTGATGGTGTGCCTGTCCGGCGGCAAGGACAGCTACGCCCTGCTCGACATCCTGCTGACCCTGCGCGAGCGTGCGCCGATCCACTTCGACATCGTGGCCGTGAACCTCGACCAGAAGCAGCCGAACTTCCCGGCCGACGTGCTGCCCCGCTACTTGACGGACCTGGGCGTGCCGTTCCACATCGAAAACCAGGACACGTACTCGATCGTCACGCGCCTGATCCCCGAAGGCAAGACCACCTGCTCGCTGTGCTCGCGGCTGCGCCGCGGCATCCTGTACCGCGTGGCCGATGAACTGGGCTGCAACAAGATCGCGCTGGGCCACCACCGCGACGACATCCTGGAAACCTTCTTCCTCAACATGTTCTTCGGCGGGAAGCTCAAGGGCATGCCGGCCAAGCTGGTGTCTGACGACGGCAAGCACATGGTGATCCGCCCGCTGGCTTACGTGAAGGAAGAAGACACGGAACGCTATGCCGCGGTGAAAGGTTTCCCGATCATTCCGTGCGACCTGTGCGGCTCGCAGGAAAACCTGCAGCGCAAGCAGATCAAGGCGATGCTGCGCGACTGGGAAAAGAAAACCCCGGGCCGGGTGGAAAGCGTGTTCTCGGCGCTGTCGACCGTGGTGCCCTCGCACCTGATGGACCGCAACCTGTTCGGCTTCACCGACCTGAAAACGGATGGCGTGGCCAACCCGCTGGGCGACATCGCGTTCGACGAGGAACCGTGTTCGACGCCGGCCGCGGTACCGGGCATCATCCCATTGCAGCCGAAATAAAATTTCCTGAAAAACAGGGACGGACCCTGTTTTTCAGGAAACGATTTCGCGACTCCCGGGGGACCGGTACATTGGCCAGGCCGTTACCCCCAAGAAATTTCTTCAAAAACAGGGTCCGTCCCTATTTTTGGTTCAGAATGTCCGATCCGTGCGGTACACCGGATACAGGTTGAACCGCTCATCCCACGAAGCATGCCGCTTCGCAAAGAATTCCAGCCGCGCGCGCGAGCTCTTGGCAAAGGCTGGATCGTTGTCCAGCTGTTCCTTGAACGCGGCAGCCACGGCCGGATCCTTCAGCTGTTCGCGCGCCACTTCCTCGGCGACGTACTCCTCCATGTATTCCTTGCGCTCGAACGCGGTGTTGAACATGCCCCAGGCAAGCAGCGAATCGGCGCCCTGCGGTTCCAGCATCGTCATCACCAGGCGTGCCTTGGGCTGAGCGATCGGCACGAACAAGGCACCTCCGCCTACCTCGCGCGCTTCGGCCTCCCACGCACCTTCCACCGCCAGCATCTGGTGGCCCTCGAACGATTGCGGCGTCAGCTTCGTCTTCGTTGCGCGGAACGCTTCCACATCCACCTTGCCCGGCGCCGCTGCCAGCACCTTGAATGACACACCATGCTGCTTCAGCTTGGCGCCCACGGCGGCGGCCTGCGCCGCCGGCACGAGGTAGCCGCCGGCTGGTGCCTTGATCGTGAAGTCCGGCACGATCTCGTCGCGCAGCGGCACCTTCCACAGTTGCGGCCTGGTTTCGTCGTACTGCGTCCAGGTGCCGCCGGAGACATCGGACGGTACCCGCTTGTATTCATAGCCGCGGAAGTCGATCGTCTGTACCTTGTCGGTGGTCTTGTAGCTGAGCGGGAAGTCCTGCCCCGCCAGCGCGGCCGCGCGCGCATCGGCCGCCAGCGCCGCCCGGCGCCACGCCGCGCCATGCTTGCTCACCTGGTCCATCAGCGACACGATGGTGTTGTACGTGATCTTCACGCGCGTCGGGTAATCCTTCCACGAGTGCGTTTCGACAAGCATGCCGAAGCGGTTGCGCAGGTAGAAATAGCCGGTCGAAAAACGCGCACCCGACATTTCATCGACGAAGCCCGATTGCGGTTCATCCGTCTTGGCAAACGAGATATAGAAGTGCTTCGGATCGGAACCCTGCTTGCGCAGATCGGCGATCACATTGTCGCGCAGGGCGGTGCCGGCTTCGCGCAACGCCGCGTCGCCGCCATGCACGGGTTCGACCTGGATCGACACGTCCGGCTCGAACTTGGCACCGTCGGTCACGTGCAGGTCGATGTAGGCCAGCGGATCCCACTGGTTCACCAGCGCCAGCATCGCCTGCATCTCGGGCGCGTCGGCCTTCAGGTAATCGCGGTTCAGGTTGTAGTTCTGCGCGGTCACGCGCCAGCCCATCTCCACCGGTCCGCGCTGGTTCGGGCGATTGTTCGGACCGAAGCGCTCATGGCCATCCACATTGAACACGGGGACGAACAGCAGTACCTGCTTGTCCAGCGCACCGCCGGCGAGCTTGCCGTCGAGCGCGTGGCGCAGTGCCAGGAAGCCGGCATCCTTGCCATCGATCTCGCCGGCGTGGATGCCGCCCTGCACCAGCAGCACCGGCACGTTCTTCGCCTTCGCCTCGGCCGCCGTCAACGCACCGCTCTTCGACACGGCCAGCGCCAGCATCGGCCGCCCTTCCGGCGTGCGGCCGAATTCAAGGCAGCGCACCGACTTCGGATAGGCTTTCTGGAAGTCCGCACACAGCCTGATCACCTCGTCATAGCGCCCGGTGGCCTGGAAGCCGGAGCGTTCCGACACGGTGGTGAGATCGGGGGCGGCCTGGGCCAGCGGGACAGCGGCGAGCAAGGCAAGCGACAATGCGGTGCGAATCATCTAAAAAGGCTCCGGTAAGGGTCGGGTCGACCGATAAAAAAAGGCGGAAC
The DNA here is from genome assembly GCF_055502615.1 of Pseudoduganella sp. jia 9. Classification (NCBI taxonomy): domain Bacteria; kingdom Pseudomonadati; phylum Pseudomonadota; class Betaproteobacteria; order Burkholderiales; family Oxalobacteraceae; genus Pseudoduganella; species Pseudoduganella sp. jia 9. The sequence goes on from NZ_JBUPWE010000032.1 coordinate 13,288, forward strand.
GCGGCATGGATCGCATGCCGGTTCCGCCACGGCCGAAACATTATAGACTTACAACATGCCCGTCATGCCGGTCAACCAGAGTACATCAGGAACCGAAGTGATAATTCAGCTCGACCCAGCCGGCGCGGCCCGCCGGGCTGTAGCTGCCGACCGGGTAGTTCGGCCAGCCACCGGTGGTATCGTGCTTGATCTTGTTGGCCACGTTGTTGACGATCAGCGACACGGTGAGGCGATCCGTGACCTGGTACACGGCGCTGGCGTTGACGAGCGTGGTCGGTGTCAGGTACCCGGTCCATGCGGCGTTCGGGATCTTGCCGTAGCGGGTCGCGAACAGTGTGGTCGACCAGCGGCCCACGTTCCAGTTCACGCTGGCCGTCAGCTTGTCCGGCCAGTCCGAGCTTTCGTACGAGTGCAGGTCGTCGGAGACTTCGTCGCCGGCGAACTGCTTCGAGCGGCGCGTGACGGTCTTCGCGTAATTGCCGCGCACCGTGAACACGCCGTAGTCGGCCGTGCGCAACGCGTATTTCGCGCTCACGTCGAAGCCGCTGCTGCCCTGCTGCGCCGCGTTGATGGGGTTCACGCGGATCTCGCGGATCTCTCCGGGCCGCACGAGCGAATCGGCCGCGTAGCGGGTAATGCGGGCCAGCGCGTCGATACAGGTAGGCGAATCGATGTCCTGCGTACCCAGCCGGCATGCGGCTTCGTCGCGCAGCAACTGGTCGGCGGAAAGGTTTGTCACCAGGTCGTCGATGCGGATGTTCCAGTAATCAACTGAAGCATCGAACGTGCTGCTCGGCGACCAGACGATGCCGGCGCCATACGAACGGCCCCGCTCCGGCTTCAGGTCGCGGCTGCCGTTCTGCACGTAGTCGGCTCCCGGTGACACGTTGGCGTAATCGCAGCTGTCGAGCGGCTGGCCCGCCAGGCCACAGCGGTAGTAATCGGTGGTGGACGAGTAATAACCCGTGCCGCGCGCCTTGTAGATGTAGTTCATGTCCGGTGCGCGGAAGCTGGTGGCGCGGTTGGCGCGCAGCAGCAGCTCCTTCGCGGGTCGCCATTCGAGCCCGCCCGCATAGGTGAACTTGCCGCTGGTGCGCTCGGCGAACTTGTAGCGGTCGTAGCGCCCCGCCAGCGTGGCATTGACCGTCTTCAGCACGGGAATATTCACTTCGGCGCCGGCCGCGTAGCGCGTGCGCGTGCCCGCCGTGACGTCGCTGCGCGTGGCCACGTTGAAGTAGCCTGCGTTGATGCGCGGGTCGGGTATATTGGAAAAACCCTGGCGCCCGGCCTCGAGCACGGCGGCCAGTTGCAGCGGGCCGGCCGGCAATTCGACCAGCGTGCCGTTCACGGAGGCCGACAGCGTATTGGTCCAGGATTCATCCTCGCTGTGCGACAGGCCCTTGATGACGCCGAATTCGGCCGGCGTGAGCGGCGTGGCCAGGCGGTTCGGATCGGGGGCATAGATGCCCACGCCATCCTCGTCGATACCCAGACGCGGGCCGAGGAAGAAGCTGTCGATGCCCGCCAGCGCACGCGGTACGTGGTTCTCGCTCTTGTACCATGAGGCGCTGTAGCCCGCTTCATACTTCCAGCCCGTGCCCGGAATGCGGCCGCGCGCGCCAAGCGACGCGGCCAGCGCCCGGTCGCTCCAGGCCCGGTTGAACTGCTCCACGCCGCCCATTTCCTCCGGCGAGAAATAGCGGGTCCACGCTTCGTAGTTGCCGGTGTTCCGGTTCAGGAAATAGCTGTTGGACGTCGACTGCGACGTCCACGTCAGGCCGCGCGTATTGTTCTGCGTGCCGTTATGTCCGGCCAGCACGTCGGCGAAGAATTCGGTGTCCTCGTCCAGGTCATAGGTGGCGCTGGCGTATGCGTTCTTGCTCAGGTTCTTCGTCTGCACGGTCCAGTAGGTGGGCCCTACCTTCGGGCTGGCGCAGTAGGCACCGGTGCGGGAGGCATAGCTGGCGACGCTGCCGCCGAACAGGCCGCCGATCGCCTCGCAGGTGCCGCCCAGGTCCACGTAGCGGCCGGCGGTGACATTGCGCCGCGACAGCACATTGGTCGGCGTGCCGTCCCGCGTGTCCATGAAGTCGCGCTGGTAAGCCGCCAAGGGTTGGCGCTCGCTCACCTCCAGGGCGAACACGGTATCGAGCTTGCCGAACTGCCTGCCGCCCGTGAACTGCACGCGCCGGTCCGCGCCGCCACCACGCGTGGTACCGCCGGCCTTGACGTTGACGTCGAAGCCGCTGTGCTGTTTCTTCAGGATGATGTTGACGACGCCGGCGATCGCATCCGACCCGTAGATCGCGGAAGCGCCGCCGGACAGGATTTCGATCCGCTCGACGACGGTCGAGGGAATGTTGGCCAGGTTGGTGAAGTTGACGGTGCCTTCGTACGCGATGGGAAAATCGGCGAGGCGCCGGCCGTTCAGCAGCACCAGCGTATGGTTCGGCCCCAGCCCGCGCAGGCTGATCGTGTTGGCGGACGGCGTGAAAGTATTGCCGAAGTCGGCCCCCTGCACGAAACCGCTGTTCTGCACCTGGTTGTTCAGGGCATCGAACACGTTCTTGTAACCCTGGCGGGTGATGTCCTCGGCCGTGATCACGGTGACGGCCGATGGGCCTTCGAGGGTAGCGCGCGGAATGCGCGAGCCGGTGACGACGACGGTGGGCGCCGCCCCTTCGGGCGGCGGTTCAGCCTGCGCCTGCGCCAGCAGGGGCATGCCGCAGAACGGAACGCAGGATAAGGTCCTGACTGCTGCGGCGAGAATCGGATTTTTGGTCTTCAGTGTCGGCATGATTGGTCCTTGTGGGAACCGAATCATACGAACGGGCTTGTCTTTTTTGAACGAAGCCTTTCGTGATTGCTTATGCGTTGCTCAACGGTTGCGGGCCGCTGGCGAATACGCCTTGCAGGGCGATGGCAAGACACCGGCAATACGCCGCGAGGATGCCGTGGCATCCTCGCGGTCGCTGCATCAAGCCTCAGGCCGCGTGTGGTGCCGCCGCCGGTGCAGAGTGGGGCGCAACGCGAGGCCCGGAGTGATACAGCGCCAGCAGCGAAGCTTCCTTCTGTTTCGCCGCCTTCAGGTGCCGCTCCTTCACATGCCCGTAGCCACGGATCTCTTCCGGTATGCGGGCGATCGCCACCGCCGTATCCAGGTTGTCCTTCGCCAGCTTCGGCAGCAGCGCAAGCACGGTGTCGCGGTAGCCGCCGATCAGCGCACGCTCCATCTTCCGTTCCGCCGTGTAGCCGAACACGTCGAGCGGCGTGCCGCGCAGGCCCTTCAGCTTCGCCAGCACGCCGAACGCCTGCCGCATCCATGGGCCGAACTGCTGCTTGACGAGGTGGCCATCCTTGTCCTTCTTCGCCAGCAGCGGCGGTGCCAGGTGGTACTTCACCGCGTAATCGCCATCGAACATGCCTTCGATCTTGCGGCGGAAGGCAGGGTCCGTGTGCAGCCGCGCGACTTCGTACTCGTCCTTGTAGGCCATCAGCTTGTACAGGTAGCGCGCTACCGCTTCGGTCAGCTTCTTCGTGCCCAGCGGTTCTTCGGCACGCCTTACCTGGTCGAGGAAATCGGTGTACTGGCGGGCATACGCCGCGTTCTGGTACGCCGTCAGCAATTCCACGCGGCGCGCGACCAGCTCGTCGAGCGTCTGCGAGCGCTTGAACTCGATCACTTGTGCGGGTGCCGCCATCTTCGTGACAGCGGCCAGGTCGTGCGCGGCATAGCGGCCCCAGTTGAAGGCGGCCTTGTTGAATGCCACCGAGACGGCGTTCAATTCGATCGCCTTCATCAGCGCCGCTTCCGACAGCGGCACGTGCCCCTTCTGGAAGCAGTAGCCCAGCATGAACATATTCGTGGCGATCGCATCTCCCATCAGTGCCGTGGCGATGCGGCCGGCATCGATGAAGTCCACGCGGTCTTCGCCGCAGGCCAGCAAAATTTCCGATTGCGAGCTGTTGCCGGGGAATTGCCAGTCCGGGTTCTTCACGAACGCGGCGGTGGTGGCGCCAGTGGAATTGATCGCGGCCCAGGTGCGGCCCTCGCCCATCCGGCTCAAGGCATCGCGGCTGGCGGTGACGATCTGGTCGCAGCCGATCACCAGATCGGCGCTGCCGGTGCCCACGCGCGTCGAATGCAGGTCCGCCTGGCGGTCGGCCAGCCGCACGTGCGACATCACCGGCCCGCCCTTTTGCGCCAGGCCGCTCATGTCCAGCACCACGGCGCCCTTGTTCTCCACGTGCGCCGCCACGGCCAGGATCTGGCCGACGGTGACGACACCGGTTCCGCCGATGCCGGTGACGAGGATGCCGTAAGGCTGCGCGGTGGAGGGCAGCACCGGCGCCGGCAAGGCCGGCACTTCGCCGCCGGCCGCGGCCTTCTTCGGCTTTTTCAGCTGGCCGCCTTCCACCGTCACGAACGACGGGCAGAAACCGGACACGCACGAGTAATCCTTGTTGCAGGAAGACTGGTTGATCTGGCGCTTGCGTCCCAGCTCCGTTTCCAGCGGCTCCACGGACAGGCAGTTCGACTGCACCGAGCAGTCGCCGCAGCCTTCGCAGACGGCTTCGTTGATGACCACGCGCTTGGCCGGATCGGGGTATTCGTTGCGCTTGCGGCGGCGCCGCTTTTCGGATGCGCAGGTCTGGTCGTAGATCATTGCCGACACGCCGGGCTTGTCGCGCAATTCCTTCTGCACGTCCATCAGCTCCGAACGGTGGCGCACCGTGACGCCGGGCGCCCACGCGTAGTCGTCCGGGTATTTGTCGGGATCGTCGGTGACGACGATGATCGGCGTGACGCCTTCGGCGGCGATCTGGCGCGAGATCATGCCCGGGTCGAGCGGGCCGTCGACGTTCTGGCCGCCCGTCATGGCCACCGCGTCGTTGTACAGGATTTTATAGGTGATGTTGACCTTGGCGGCCACCGCCGCCCGGATCGCCAGGATGCCGGAGTGGAAATAGGTGCCGTCGCCCAGGTTGGTGAACACGTGCCGCTCGTTCGTGAACGGTGCCTGCCCCACCCACGTAACGCCTTCCGCGCCCATGTGCGTGAAGGTGGATGTTTCGCGGTCCATCCACAGCACCATGTAGTGGCAGCCGATGCCGGCCAGCGCGCGCGAACCTTCCGGCACCTTGGTCGACGTGTTGTGCGGGCAGCCGGAACAGAAGTAAGGCGTGCGGTCCGTTTCGGGATTGGCCTTGGCGGGCACGTTCTTCAGCACCAGTTCCTTCGCTTCCAGGAAGGCAATGCGTTCCTGCACGCGCCTGGCAACCGGATGGCCCGCGCAATAGTGCGAAATGCGGCTGGCGATGGCGCGGGCGATCTGCGCCGGGTTCAGTTCATACGTGGCGGGCAGCAGCCAGTCGCCATGGCCGCTGCGGTGCTGGTTCGACCATTCGCCGGTGTCGTCGAACTTGCCGACCACGCGCGGGCGCTGGCCGTCCGGCAGGTTGTACAGCTCTTCCTTCAATGCGTACTCGAGGATCTGGCGCTTTTCCTCCACCACCAGGATCTCGTCCAGCCCGCGGGCGAATTCATGCACGCCGTCTGCCTCCAGCGGCCACGTCATGCCCACCTTGTACAGGCGGATGCCGATGTCGGCGGCGGCCTGTTCGTCGATGCCGAGGTCGGCCAGCGCCTGCCGCGTGTCGAGATACGACTTGCCGGCCGTGATGATGCCGATCTTCGGCCGCGGGCTGTCCCAGATGATTCTGTTCAGCTTGTTGGCACGGCAGTACGCCAGGGCGGCGTACCACTTGTAGCTGTTCATCCGCACTTCCTGGTCCAGCACCGCGTCGGGCCAGCGGATGTTCAGGCCGCCCGGCGGCAGCTCGAAGTCGTCCGGCATGGCGATCTGCACGCGGTCCGGGTCGAAGTCGATCACGGCGCCCGATTCGATGATGTCGGTCACGCATTTCATCGCCACCCACAGCCCCGTGTAGCGGCTCATCGCCCAGCCATGCAGGCCATAGTCGAGGTATTCCTGCACCGACGACGGGTACAGCACCGGGATGCCGCAGGCGGCCAGGATATGGTCCGACTGGTGCGCAGTGGACGAGGATTTCGCCGCGTGGTCATCGCCCGCCAGCACCAGCACGCCGCCGTGCCGGGACGAGCCGGCATTGTTGGCATGCTTGAAGACGTCGCCGCAGCGGTCCACGCCGGGACCCTTGCCGTACCACATGGAGAACACGCCATCGTATTTCGCGTCGGCGAACAGATTGGTTTGCTGCGTGCCCCAGACAGCCGTGGCTGCGAGGTCTTCGTTCATGCCCGGGTGGAACTTGACGTGATGCGCTTCCAGGTATTTTTTCGCCTTGATCGCCGTCTGGTCGATCGACGTGACGGGCGAACCGCGGTAGCCGGTGATGTAGCCGGCGGTATTCAGGCCCGCTTTCAGGTCGCGCTCGCGCTGCAGCATCGGCAGGCGGATCAGCGCCTGGGTGCCGGTGAGGAACGCGCGGCCGCGCTCCAGCGTCCATTTGTCGTCGAGGGTGATGTCCTCTTTGCCTAGCTCCGTACCCTTGTGAGGTGCGTTCATGGGTTGTCTCCAGTATTTTCTGCAAAAGCTTCAAGCCGGCGCGCCCTCTGATGGGGTGCTGCCGGCTTTGCGGTGGTAGCGTTACTGCGCTATGCCATGGTCGGCTTGTCCTCCAGCACGCCCCGGCGAATCTGGTCGAGCTCGATCGATTCGAACAGCGCACGGAAATTGCCTTCGCCAAAGCCCTGGTCGCCCTTGCGCTGGATGATCTCGAAGAAAATCGGGCCGATCACGTTCTGCGTGAAGATCTGCAGCAGCAGCTCGCGCTGCTGTTCACTAGTGGCCTGCCCGTCGATCAGGATGCGCAGGCGGCGCAGCTCTTCCAGGTTTTCGCCGTGGTTCGGCAGCCGCCGGTCGACAAGTTCGTAGTACGTTTCGATCGTATCCTGGAACGCGATTCCGCTGTCGCGCATTCCCTGGATGGACCGGTAGATATCGTCGGTCCCGAGGGCGATGTGCTGGATGCCCTCGCCGTGGTATTCGTTGAGGTACTCGGCAATCTGCGACTTGTCGTCAGACGATTCGTTGATCGGGATGCGGATCTTGCCGCACGGCGAAGTCATCGCCTTCGACTTCAGGCCCGTGTGCTTGCCGGCGATGTCGAAGTAGCGGATCTCGCGGAAATTGAACAGCCGCTCGTAGAAGCCGGCCCATTCGGCCATGCGGCCGCGGTAGACGTTATGGGTGAGGTGATCGATATAGGTGAGGCCGTTGCCGACCGGATTCGGGTCCACGCCGGGGATCGCCACGAAATCGGCGTCATAGATGCTGATGTCGCCGATGCTGCCGGGCGCCTGGCCCCTGGCGGTATTCTTGCCGCGCCAGCGGTCGACCAGGTACAGCAGCGAATCCCCGACGCCCTTGATCGCCGGAATGTTCAGCTCCATCGGGCCGGTCTTGTTGTCGAAGCCCCAGGCGCCCATCTCGAGCGCCTTGTTGTAGACGTAGGCCGCATCGTCGACGCGGATCGCGATGGCGCACACGGAAGGGCCGTGCTGGCGGGCGAAGCGCTGGGCGAACGAATGCTCTTCGGCGTTGATGATGAAGTTGATCTCGCCCTGGCGGTACAGCGTGACATCCTTGGTGCGGTGGCGCGCGATTGCGGTGAATCCCATGTTCTCGAACAGCTTGCCGAGTGCTTTCGGGTCGGGTGCGGCGAACTCGACGAATTCGAATCCATCGGTTCCCATCGGATTGTCCCAGGGCGTGAACTGCATGTGTGTCTCCTTTTATCGAATAGCCAAAAGTATAGGCTTCGCCCTGGAGAATTAAATTGCAAAGATTTCCCAGACAAGCTTGTTCTGAGCAATAATATTGCGTTATCAGGCACACCAAGAGGAGATTATGACCAAGATCGCGCTGGACAAGACAGACCGTAAAATCCTTTCCATTCTCCAGGAAGATGGACGCCTGTCGAACCAGGACGTGGCCGAGCAGGTCAGCCTGTCGCCGTCGCCCTGCCTGCGCCGCATCAAGCGGCTGGAAGAGGAAGGCGTGATCCGCCAGTATGTGGCGCTGCTCGATCCGGACAAGATCGGCCTGGGGCTGCTGGCCTATGTCAACGTGCGGCTGGAAAAGCACAGCGACGCCGCCGCGGTGGCGCACAGCACGGCCAGGGCGCTGGGGGCGCTGCCGGGCACCGTATCGCCGCGCGAGGATTTCGCCGTGGCCGTGGAAGGATGGCCGGAAGTGGTGGCGTGCTACGCCATGACCGGTGAAATGGATTACCTGCTGCGCGTGCACGTGGAAGACATGGACCACTTCTCGCGCTTCATGATGGCCACCCTGTTGCGGCATCCGGCCGTGCTGGATGTGAAGTCCAGCTTTGCGCTGCAGCGCATCAAGGATACGACGGCGCTGCCGCTGGTGTGATGCCGCCCGGGTGCGGCCTTATTCCTTCTTGCCGCGCCCCGGCAGCATGTCCCACAGCTTGGCGGCACGCCGCACATTGGCCTTCAGCGCGTAATCGATGGTGGCCAGCTGTTCCTGCATGGCTTCCTGCATCACGCTCGACGGATCGGCCGGGCCCAGCTTGAGATAGGCGTCCGCCTCGCCATAGTCGCGGTGGATTTCCATGCCCGCCTTCTTGGCGATGTGGATCATGATCTGGTTCGACGACAGGCAATGCATGGTGAGCGTGTCGACATCGTGGTTGCGGCAGACGATCGCGGCGCGCTCGAACAGCTTCGAACCGATGCCCAGCCCGCGCGCCGATTTCAGTACCGATACGCCGAATTCGGCCACCTGTTCCTTGTCGGTGGCGCTGTCCTTCTCCGGCTGGCGCTCCGCGAACCCCAGATGGCCGACCGCGACGAGGCGGAACACGCGGTTGTACACGCCGAACACGATGTCGCGGTCGAAGTCGATGCCGTCGACGTATTTCGTCACCTGCTCGTCCGTGATGGGCGAACCGAAGCGCAGCAGCCGGTCGCGGCCCTCGATCTGCAGGAAATGCTTCAGCATGCGGCGCCGGTCCCGTTCGCGCAATTCCTTCACGGGAATCGTCGGCCGCGGCTCGGGGCGGCCCAGCCACTTGTGCAGCGGGTTGCGGAACAGGTTCAGGCGGGGCATCACCCTTCTCCCGCGCCGCTGCGTTCATCCACGTCGTCCGGTTCGTCGGGCCGGGCCAGCGCCTCGCGCACCGCACGCACACGCGCCTCGCGCACCAGTTCCGGAATGCGCTCGGGCCGGTCGGCGCATCCCTGGGCGATCTCGCCGGCGTTGACGCCGCGCGCGGCAGCCAGCGCCCGCTCAAGGTATTCGCGCTGCGGGAATGGCGCCTCGCGGAATGAAGCTTTCGCCCCTTCCCGGCCACGCGCATCGCATTCCGTCACTTGCAGCAGCTGGAGGAAACGGGCCGGCTTGCGAAACGCGTCGCTGCGTTCGAACAGCTTGACGATCGTATTGCAGCGCAATTCCAGCGCACGCGCCACGTTGCCGTGCTCGCGCGCGGCCAGCACCGCCAGGTCGCGGCACTCGGTCGGCACCTTCAGCCGCGCGCATACCTCCTTCACCAGGGCAGTGCCCAGGCCCTCGTGGCCGTGATGGGCCGGCCATTTGTCGGCCGGCGTGGCGCCTTTGCCCAGGTCGTGCAGCAGTGCCGCGAAGCGCACCGGCAGTTCATGGCCCTGTTGCGCCGCATGGTCGACCACCTGTTCCAGGTGAATGCCGGTATCGACTTCCGGATGCCATTGCTCGGGCTGCGGCACGCCCCACAAGCGGTCCAGTTCCGGCACGATGCGCGCCAGCGCGCCGCAGTCGCGCAGCACCTGGAGCATGCGCGACGGGCGTTGCTCCATCAAGCCGCGCGACAATTCCTGCCATACGCGTTCGGGCACCAGCGCATCGACTTCGCCTTCGTCGACCATGCGGCGCATCAAGGCATTGGTTTCCGGCGCCACCGTGAAATCGGCATAGCGGGCGGCAAAGCGGGCCACGCGCAGGATGCGCACGGGATCTTCGGCAAACGCGTCCGACACATGGCGGAACACGCGCCGGCCGATGTCGCCGCGGCCGTCGAACGGGTCGGTCAGCGTGCCATCCTCGGCACGGGCAATCGCATTGATGGTCAGGTCGCGGCGTACCAGGTCCTGTTCCAGCGTGACATCCGGCGCCGTGTGGAACACGAAGCCCTTGTAGCCGGGCGCGGTCTTGCGTTCGGTACGGGCCAGCGCGTATTCCTCGTGCGTGTCCGGGTGCAGGAACACGGGAAAATCCTTGCCGACGGCGCGAAAGCCCTGCTGCACCATCTGCTCCGGCGTGGCGCCGACGACGACATGGTCGTGGTCCTTGACGGGCAGTCCCAGCAGTTCATCGCGGACGGCACCGCCAACGACGTAGGTCTTCATTCGTCTGCCGCGCCTCCGGCTCCCTCGGCCTGGGCACCCTCGATCCAGCGCGCCACGGCCGGGTGCCGGGTTACCCGCTCGCAGTAGGCCGACAGTGCCGGCGGCAATGCCACGCCATAGGTGTTGAAGCGGGTGACCACCGGGGCGAAGAAGGCGTCCGCCAGCGAAAAATCACCGAACAGGAATTCGTTGTGGCCGAAGCGGCACAGGCATTCTTCCCATATTTCGCTGACGCGGCCGATGTCGGCCTGCGTTTCCGGCGTGCGGCCCTGGCCGCGCAGGCTGGCGCAGATGTTCATCGGCATCGTGCTGCGCAGTCCGGTGAAGCTGGAGTGCATCTCGGCGCAGATCGAGCGCGCCGTGGCGCGCGCTGCCACGTCCTGCGGCCACAGGTGCTTGTCGGGGAATTGCTCGGCCAGGTATTCGCAGATCGCCAGACTGTCCCAGATCGTGATGTCGCCGGCCAGCAGCACGGGCACGCGTCCGCTGTGCGAGTAACGGGCAATGTTGCCGGATGTGTCGGGGCGGTCCAGCTTTACCCGCACCTCGGTAAACGGGATGCCGAAGGCGGTCATCGCCACCCAGGGCCGCATCGACCAGGAAGACAGGTTCTTGTTGCCGATGACGAGCGTGAGGCCGGGCTGGCGCGCGGCAGCCAGCGTCTGGTTCAAAGTAGGGTCGAGTTCGATCGTTTGCATGGAGGTGGAAAATGCGGGAAAGTAAGGGAGCGCGCCGGCTCAGCGGCTCGAGAGGCTGTTCTCTTGCGGGTCCTGGCCGCGCGGATCGGGCTCGCGCAGCTCATTCTCGCCATAGCCCTTCGGCGTGACGACGCCCAGCCGCGCCTTCATCGATTGCGGCCGGCCTTCGAACAGGGCCGCGTAGTAGGTCGCATTGGTCATCACGTTCTTTACATAGCCGCGCGTTTCCGAGTAGGGAATCGATTCGATGAAAATGGTGGCATCCATCGGCTTGTCCAGCTTCGAGCGCCAGGAGCGCAGCCGGCCCGGGCCGGCATTGTACGCGGCGGTGGCCAGCACCTGCGAGCCATCCATGCTGCCCAGCACCATGTTCATGTAGTTGGCACCCAGCAGGATATTGGTGCGTACGTCCGTCAGCATGTCCTGCACGAAATTCGTCAGGCCGATCTTGTTGGCCACCCAGCGCCCCGTGGAAGGCATCACCTGCATCAGGCCCGATGCGCCCGCACTCGACTGCGCATTCATCACGAAGCGCGATTCCTGCCGGATCAGACCGTATACCCAGGCACGGTCGAGGCCGAGCGTGTTGGTGGTGGGCCGCATGATTTCATCGTGCGGCGCCGGGTAGCGGTGGGTGTAGTCGGCCAGCGCGCGGGTGCGCTCGGACGTGTACACCATCCGGTCGAGGATATGGTGCTGGCGCGCATACTCGGCCACGGCGATCAACTCGCGGTCGGACAGGTGCCGCACTTCCCAGTTCCATTCGCGCATGCCTTCGAAGCGCAGCCGCATGTCGAAGAACTTCAGCGCGCGGCGGATGCCCGGGTTGGCGGCGATCGCGGCGATCTCTTGCGCCGTTACCGGCGCTCCCGGCGCGGGAATGCTGACCGTGCGGCCCAGCTCCTCGGCGGCCAGCAAGCCATAGTAATCCTCGCGGTCGGCGATGCTCTGGTACAGGAACTGCGCCTCGGGCGTCATGTGGCCGCCGGCCAGCGCGACGGAAGTGCGGGCCTGCCAGTACACCCAGGTGGGATCCTGCCGCAACTGCGGCGGCATCGCCGCGAGGTAGTCGCGCACCAGCTGCCAGTTACCGTCGCGCAGTGCGTAGCGGGTGCGCCACTGGTGCTGGTCGATCGACAGCGGTGCCCCGGCGGCACTGCGCCAGTAGTCGGAAGTTTCCGGATCGACCACGTACGACGCCGGCAGCGCGATATTGGCCCAGCCGATCGCCTGCTCCTGCGGGGTCAGCTTCGGCAATGCCTTCCTCAGCGCCAGCACGGACAGCTTGACGCTGGTGCGGGCGGCGCGGCCCAGCGCGACGAGGAAGACCTCGCGGTCGGCCTTCGTGCTGCCGACACCTTTTGCCAACACCACGGCGGGCACGTCGATGGCCTGGGCGATTTTCTTGTCCGACCCGTTCAGCAGCATGATCGCGCGGCGCGCCTGGGCGGTGGCTTTCGTTTCGCCGGCCAGGCGCACCTGCGCCCACAGGTCTTCCTGGGTGAACTGGCCGGTTTGTGCCAGCGACGCGATCAGCGCGCTGCAGCCATCGCCGTAATACGGCGGGTAGATCAGTTGCGCACGGGCGTCGGCGGCCACGTTCTCGCCTTTCGACAGGCGCGACAGCAAGGCGTAGCACTTGACCTGGGTATCGTCCTTCAGCACGAACAGTGGGAACTGCTGGTCGAACATCGCCCACTCGCGCTTGCGGCCCAGTTCCAGCAGCCAGTCATTGCGCAGGCGGTCGGCAATCGCCGTGCCCTGGTAGCGCTGCAGGAAGGCCAGGATCTCGGTCGAGGTGGCGGCAGTGAAATGGGATTTCAGCCGATAATAGTCGACGTAGGATGGAATGGCATAGTCGGCGAGCCGTGCCGCATAGAACTCGGCCTTTGTCGCATCGTTGCGGCGCACCGAGTCGCGCAGCAGCAGGAACGCATCGTCCTCCTTGCGGCTGTCGCCCAGGTCTTGCGGAACCGCGAGGGGCGGGATGGCGCAGGAAATCGCGAGCAGTGCGCCGGCTATCCATTTCGACGGGGAAATCAAGATACGACTCTCAAAAAGTGATATGACCAGCGACCCTAGAATAACACGCCTGCCTGAAGGGCTACCACCCGCGAGCGCACAGACCGCTGCGGCGGAAAAGGCTGCGTTGCGCAAGCAATTGCTGGCTGAACGGCGCAACTTGCCGTCGGAAACCCGCGCGCAGTGGGATGCGGACATTTGCCGGCATATCGTGCAATGGTGGCATGAGGCAAGAGTAGATGCACTCGGCGTCTACTGGCCGCTGCGCGACGAGCCCGACCTGCATGCCGCCTACGCCGAGCTGGCGCGCCTCGGCGTGCGGCTGCTGTTGCCGGTCGTGCTGAAGCGCGATGCACCGCTGGAGTTTGCGTCCTGGCAGATCGGCGAAGCGCTGGTGAAGGATGCGATGGGGATCGCGGTACCGGCCGAGTTGCGGATCGAACCGACTCCGCCGGCACTGCTGGTGCCATGCCTGGGTTTCAATGCCGCAGGCTACCGGCTTGGCTATGGCGGCGGCTTCTACGACCGCACGCTGGAGAAGGCGCCGCGCCCGGCGACGGTGGGCATCGCCTACGCGTGCCTGGCCGCCGAGTTCGGCAGCGATGGCCACGACATCGCGCTGGACCGGATCATCACCGAGAAAGCATAAAAATTGGGGACGGACCCCATTTTTTATTTGACCAGCCGCTGCCACAGCGCCGTGGTCGCGGCTGCCTGGTTCATGCTGTAGAAGTGCAGGCCGGGGGCGCCGCCGGCGAGCAGGCGCTCGCACAGTGCCGTCACCACGTCCAGGCCGAAGGCCTTGATCGAGGCCGTATCGTCGCCGAAACTGGCCAGTTTCAGGCGCACCCAGCGGGGAATCTCGGCGCCGCACATGTCGGAAAACCGCATCAGCTGCGTGGTGTTCAGGATCGGCATGATGCCGGCCACGATCGGCACGGTAACGCCGGCCTTCTGCGCCGCATCGACGAACTGGAAATACGCGTCGGCATTGTAGAAATACTGCGTGATCGCGGCATCGGCGCCCGCGTTCACCTTGCGCACGAAGGCGTCGAGGTCGGACTGCGGCGATTTTGCCTGCGGATGGACTTCCGGATAGGCGGCGACTTCGATGTGGAACCAGTCGCCCGTTTCGGCGCGGATGAATTCCACCAGTTCGTTGGCATAGCGGAATTCTCCCGCCCCGCCGTAGCCGCTGGGCAGGTCGCCGCGCAGCGCGACCACGCGCTTGATGCCGTGCGACTTGTATTCGTTCAGGATGGCGCGGATCGATTCACGCGTGCCGCCGACGCACGACAGGTGCGGTGCGGCGTCCTCGCCGGCGGACATGATGTCGAGCACGGTTTCCAGCGTACCGCGCTGGGTGCTGCCGCCGGCGCCGAACGTGACGGAAAAATACTTGGGATGCAGTTCGGACAGCTTGGCACGCGTGGCGCGCAGCTTTTCCGCACCTTCCACCGTCTTCGGCGGGAAAAATTCGATACTAAAATTATGGTCAGCCATCGGCGTCTTTCAACAACAGGGAAGAGAGGGCCCAGGAGATCACGCTGTACAGCAGTGCGCCGCCGACCGCCGCCCAGAAACTCGTCACTGTAAAGCCGTCCACGAATTGCGCCACCAGCCAGAATGTAAAACCGTTGACGATGAAGATGAACAGGCCCAGCGACAGCACGGTCACGGGTAAGGTAAGCAGCAGCAGCAGTGGTCGGATCAGCGTGTTCACCAGCCCGAGGATGAGCGCCGCGATCAGGGCTGCGCCGACGCTCGTGACGTCGACGGAATGCATCAGGTAAGGCACTGCGAACAGCGCCGCGGCATTGATGAACCAGGTCAGGACCAGACGCATTGGATGAAAGCCTCAAGCGGAAAAAATAACAAGGGAAATGTGTTGCAAAAAAAGGCCGGCGTTGCGCCGGCCTTCGTACCCATCAATAGCGGTAGTGTTCCGGTTTATACGGGCCTTCGACCTTGACGTTGATGTAGGCGGCCTGCTCTGCCGTCAACTCGGTCAGCTGCGCGTTCAGCTTCTTCAGCTGCAGGCGGGCGACCTTTTCGTCCAGGTGCTTCGGCAGCGTGTAGACGCCGACCGGGTACTTGTCCTTGTGCAGGAACAGTTCGATCTGCGCGATGGTCTGGTTCGCGAACGACGAGCTCATCACGTACGACGGGTGGCCGGTGCCGCAACCCAGGTTCACCAGCCGACCTTCGGCCAGCAGGATGATGCGCTTGCCATCAGGGAAGATCACGTGATCGACCTGCGGCTTGATGTTTTCCCACTGATACTTCTTCAGCGCGGCAACGTCGATTTCGTTGTCGAAGTGGCCGATGTTGCAGACGATCGCCTGGTCCTTCATCTTCAGCATGTGCTGTTCGGTGAGGATGTGGTAATTGCCGGTGCAGGTGACGAAGATGTCGCCATGTTCGGCGGCGTAGTCCATCGTCACCACGCGGTAGCCTTCCATCGCGGCCTGCAGTGCGCAGATCGGGTCGATCTCGGTGACCCACACCTGGGCCGACAGCGCACGCATGGCCTGGGCCGAACCCTTGCCCACGTCACCATAGCCGGCGATGACGGCGATTTTGCCGGCGATCATCACGTCGGTAGCGCGCTTGATACCGTCCACCAGGGATTCGCGGCAACCATACAGGTTGTCGAATTTCGACTTGGTGACGGAATCATTCACATTGATTGCCGGGAAGGCCAGCTTGCCTTCCTTGTGCATCTGGTACAGGCGGTGCACGCCGGTGGTGGTTTCTTCCGTCACGCCCATGATGTGCGGCAGGCGCTTGGAGTACCACGTGGCGTCTTTCGCCAGGTGGGCCTTGATCGAGTTGAACAGGCAGATTTCTTCTTCCGAGCCCGGATTGTCCAGCACGGAAGCATCCTTTTCGGCGCGCGCGCCCAGGTGCAGCAGCAGCGTGGCATCGCCGCCATCGTCCAGGATCATGTTCGAGTACACGCCTTCGCCCGGCCATTCGAAGATGCGGTGGGTGTATTCCCAGTATTCGTCCAGCGTTTCGCCCTTGACGGCGAACACCGGCGTGCCGGCTGCGGCGATCGCGGCGGCCGCGTGGTCTTGCGTCGAGTAGATATTGCACGACGCCCAGCGCACCTGCGCGCCCAGTGCTTCCAGCGTGCGGATCAGTACGGCGGTCTGGATCGTCATGTGCAGCGAGCCGGTGATGCGGGCGCCCTTCAGCGGCTGCGCAGCGGCGAATTCATCCTGGATCGCCATCAGGCCGGGCATTTCCGTTTCGGCGATCTTGATTTCTTTCTCGCCCCACGCGGCCAGGCCGATGTCGGCAATGATGTAATCCTGGGAATCTTTGAGTACGGCGTTCATCACGCCTCCTTTCATGTTGAAAAAAGTTGACGTGAGCGCGGTTGCAGAAGTGTCCGAGCCTGGCGGATTCGATTGATCCGTCGCAACGCTCCTCGGAGAACAGGCATTCTATAACAAAAAACCGGATACGCGATCCGGTTTTTGTTGCCTGAAGAGGGGCGGTCCGGCGAGCCGGCGCACCCCTTTCTTCTGGCAATATTGCTCAACAAATGGGGTACGTCCCCATTTTTCGAGCAACTTTTACGAGAGGCCGGCGGCGGCGCGCAGGGCGGCGGCCTTGTCGGTGCGCTCCCAGCTGAATTCCGGCTCTTCGCGGCCGAAGTGGCCATAGGCGGCGGTCTTGCGGTAGATCGGGCGCAGCAGGTCGAGCATCTGCACGATGCCTTTCGGACGCAGGTCGAAGTGTTCATGCACCAGTTCGGCGATCTTTTCGTCCGGGATCACGCCGGTGCCTTCGGTGTAGACCGTGATGTTGATCGGCCGGGCGATGCCGATCGCGTACGACACCTGCACCTGGCACTGGCGCGCCAGGCCCGCGGCCACGACGTTCTTGGCCACGTAGCGGGCAGCGTAGGCGGCCGAGCGGTCGACCTTCGACGGATCCTTGCCGGAGAATGCGCCACCGCCATGGGGCGCCGCGCCGCCGTACGTGTCGACGATGATCTTGCGGCCGGTCAGGCCGCAGTCGCCCTGCGGGCCGCCGATGACGAAGCGGCCGGTCGGGTTGACGAGGTATTTCGTGTCCTGCAGCCATTCCTTCGGCAGCACCGGGCGGATGATCTCCTCGATTACCGCTTCCTCGATCTGCTTGTGCTGCATTTCCGGCGCGTGCTGGGTGGACAGCACGACAGTATCGACGGCCACCGGCCGGCCGTTTACGTAACGCAGCGTGACCTGCGACTTCGCATCCGGACGCAGCCATGGCAGGCGGCCGTCCTTGCGCAGCTGGGACTGGCGCTCGACCAGGCGGTGCGCGTAGTAGATCGCGGCAGGCATCAGTTCCGGCGTTTCATCGCAGGCGTAGCCGAACATCAGGCCCTGGTCGCCGGCGCCCTGGTCCAAGTCGATACCGGCGCCTTCGTCGACGCCCTGGGCGATGTCCGGCGACTGCTTGTCGTAGGCGACCAGCACGGCGCAGCCCTTGTAGTCGATACCGTAGTCGGTATTGTCGTAGCCGATGCTCTTGATGGTTTCCCGGGCGACCTGAATATAATCCACGTTCGCGTGGGTGGTGATTTCACCGGCCAGCACGACGAGGCCGGTATTGCACAGCGTTTCGGCGGCCACGCGGGCGGTCGGATCCTGGGCCAGGATGGCGTCGAGGATGGCGTCGGAAATCTGGTCGGCAACCTTGTCGGGGTGGCCTTCGGAAACGGATTCGGACGTGAAGAGGTAATCGATGGCAGACATCGCAAGCTCCTGTATAAGTTATGTTGATGAGACTGTCGCAACAACCCATACGGCTTGCGACGCTTTAGCGATATTTTTATTCCGCCTCGCAAGTTGTCTGTTAACTCGGCGGTTACTGCTGCCGTGGTATTTTACGCTTCTTCAAAATTTTTTGCGCAGGCACACTTCTTTTTTTCGAGTTCATGCTGTTACGAATTTTCCGTTTCTTTTCAATACTCCCCTTGCCGGTCCTGCACATGCTGGGCAGTTTCCTGGGATGGGCCGTGTATCTTCTGTCACCATCGTACCGCCGCCGGATGCGCGAGAACATGGTGCGTGCCGGCTATGGCGGGCAGTTGCGCGCGGCCATCGCCGAGGGCGGCAAGGCAGTGGCCGAATTGCCATTCGTCTGGCTGGCATCCGACGAGCGGATCGCACGCCGCGTCTTCCTGAAAAACTATGAACTCGTGGAAGAAAGCCTGCGCGCCGGCCGTGGCATTGTGTTCCTGACGCCACACCTGGGCTGCTTCGAGATCACCGCGCAGCGCGTGTCGCATGACAGTCCGATCATGGTGATGTACCGCCCGCCGAAGCAGGCGGCGATGAAACCGCTGGTGGAGGTGGCGCGTGCCCGCGGCCAGATGCTGCTGGCGCCGGCCAACCTGTCCGGCGTGCGCATGCTGGCGAAATTCCTGAAGTCCGGCAAGCCAGTCGGCATCCTGCCCGACCAGGTGCCGCAGGAAGGCGAAGGCGTGTGGGCCGAATTCTTCGGCCGGCCGGCGTACACGATGACGCTGCCGGCCAAGATGGCCAAGTTAGGGGGCGATGCGCCGGTGGTGCTGACCTATGCCGAGCGGCTGCCGCGCGGCCGCGGTTTCCTGATCCACTTCGTGCCCTTCCCCGGCTCGCTGGAAGGCGACAACGCGCAACAGGCGCGGGCGATCAATGCGGCAATGGAACAGCTGATCGCTGGCTGCCCGGCCCAGTATTACTGGAGCTACAACCGCTACAAGGTACCGCCCGGCGTGGCGGCGCCGAACACCGCGGAGGCCGCATGAAGATCCTGCTTGGTTTCATGTGGCTGCTGCACTGGCTGCCGCTGCCGGTGCTGGGCCGCTTCGGCACGGCGGTGGGCAGCCTGCTGTTCATCGTCATGGGCCCGCGCCGCGAGATCGCGCTGGTCAACCTGCGCCTGGCGATGCCGGAATTATCGGAAGACCAGCGCCGCGACCTGGCGCGCCGCCATTTCCAGGCCTATTCGCGCAGCGTGTTCGAACGGGCGGTGCTGTGGTGGGCATCCGAACGGCGATTGCGCCGGCTGATCCGCATCGAGACAAGCGAGGGCATGCCGCCGGGCCAGATCCCGGTGGCCGCGATGACGGAAAAGCCGACGATCCTGCTGTGTCCGCACTTCGTGTGCCTGGACGTCGGCGGTGCCGCGATCGCGATGGAAGCTTCCGCGTCGTCGATGTACGTGACGCAGAAGAACGCCACGTTCGACGCGGTATTGCGTGCCGGACGCGCCCGCTTCAAGCCGGTCAAGCTGTTCACGCGGCAGGACGGTATCAAGCCGATCCTGCGCGCGCTGCGCGACCGGTTGCCCTATTTCATGCTGCCGGACATGGATTTCGGCGAGAAGGATGCCGAGTTCGTACCGTTCTTCGGCGTGCCGGCGGCCACGCTGACGGCCACTGCCCGCATCGCTGCCACCACGGGCGCGCAGGTAATGCCGGTGATCGCGACTTTCCTGCCAAATTATCAAGGCTGGCGCGTCAAGTTCTATCCGGTGTGGGACAATTATCCTGGTACCGACATGGTTGCCGCCACGCGCCGCATGAATGCGTTCATCGAGGAGCGCGTGCGCGAAGCGCCGGCGGAATATTTCTGGACCCACAAGCGCTACAAGACCCGCCCGAACGGCGAACCGTCCTTCTACTCGAACAAGCGATGAAACTCAAATTCACCAAGATGCATGGCGCCGGCAACGACTTCGTCGTGATCGATGCCATCAACCAGCAGATCGACTTCACCACCGCACAGTGGAAAGCGCTGGCGGACCGCCGCTTCGGCGTCGGTGCCGACCAGTTGCTCGTCGTGGAGAAATCGACGAACCCCAGCTGCGATTTCCGCTACCGCATCTTCAACAACGACGGCGGCGAAGTGGAACAGTGCGGCAACGGCGCACGTGCCTTTGCAAAATTCGTGGCTGAAAAAGGCTTGACCGAGCGCCGCAGCATCGCTGTCGAAACGATGTCCGGCATCATTGCTCCGCGCCTGGAAGAAGACGGCAGCGTGACGGTGGACATGGGCGCGCCGGTATTCGATGCGGCACTCGTGCCCTTCGATACGGAAGGGCTGGAAGGCCGTCCTGAAGGCGGCGATACGCTGTGGCCGCTGGTGCTGGAACTGGCCGGTGAAAAGGAAACCGTGCTGGTCTCGGTGCTGTCGATGGGAAACCCGCATGCGGTGCAGGTGGTGCCGGAGGTGGATACGGCGCCCGTCGAGCTGACCGGCCCGCTGATCGAGCATCACGCCCACTTTCCGAAGCGCGTCAACGCCGGGTTCATGCAACTGGTGAGCCGCAAGCACATCCGGCTGCGCGTGTTCGAACGTGGCGCCGGCGAAACACTGGCTTGCGGCACAGGTGCCTGCGCGGCAGTCGTGGCCGGCATTCGCCGCGGCTTGCTCGATTCGCCGGTGCGCGTGGATGCGCGCGGCGGCGAGCTGTCGATCGCCTGGGCCGGCGAAGGCGAGCCGGTGTACCTGACCGGCCCCGCCGTGACGGTGTTCGAAGGCGAAATCACCATCTGACCGATCCCGCTGGCACCCATGGGTATCAGCGGCACTAGGCGGCCAGCCGCGCGCGGCCGCCTTCCTCTCCTGCTTCAACCAGTTGCAGCCATGTCTTGAAGCGGTACAAGCGCTGCCGGTAATTTCCTTCCAGGCTGTCGTCGAACCGCTCGAATTGCCGCGCAATGCGGTCCAGTGCCTGGCGCTGGCGCGCGGTTTGCACCAGCACCAGCCGGCGGCGCCCACGGCCATAACTGGACCGGATATCGACGACCAGGCAGTGCCCCTGGTCGGCTGCCTTCACGTCGAGCAATAGCGCTTCGGCGCGCGTCAGCCCGAACAGCGCGGCAAGTTCGATCCGCGCCGCCAGCAGCGGCTGGCTGCTGGCCAGCTCACGCGTCAACAACGGCAGGAGCGGCACCGCCCATCCGGTTCTATCCGGCGCCGGGGCGATCCGCGCCAGCACTTCGGCAGCCTGAACGCAGTGCTGCGCCGCCGCTTTCTGCAGCCAGTATGCGGCCTTCACATCGTTGCGGTCGCTGCTGCGCCGCATGCGCCATGCCTGCAAGCCGCATTCCAGCTGCGCAGCGCCATGCCCCAGTGCCGCCGCCCGCTCCAGGCAGGCTTGCGCCTCGCCCACGCAGCGCTGCGAGAATTCCGGTTTCACATAGATGCGCGACAGTGCGAACCAGGCTTCGGCCAGACCCTGCTCGCCGGCCCGCGTGAGCCAGCGTACCGCCCGCTTGAAGCTGGCGGGGCAGCCATGCGGCAACCGCATGCCATCCGCATCGATGCGCGCCAGTTGCAAACCCAGCGCCAGTTGCGCGTGGCGGTCGCCCGCGGTGGCAGCCAGCTCACGCATGCGCTGCGCTTCGCCGCCGGAGTCGCCGTCATGGGCCAATGCTTCCGCGCAGCGTGCCAGCAGGCGCGCATCCGCGGCGGACCCTGCCCATGCTGCGCAATCGGCCGGCGCCTGCGCAAGCAGCGCGCGCGCCAGCGGTAGTGCTTCGGCAAGGGGAAGGGTTGCTTCGCCGGGCGCTTCCACGGCATCGCGGGCCGGCACGACCACGGGCAGCGCCTCCGGCTCGGTGACGGCAAGGCGCAACTTCGCCAGCAATTCGCCGGCCTCGACGGAGCCGGCGCACGCCGCCCCATCCAGCGCACGGCGCGCGCACTGGCACAAAGCGGTCTGGGTGACGACCGGCTCCTGCAGCACGAGCTGGCCCAGCGTCAGCGCGGCCTGGACGATGCCGGCTTCGCTGGCACGGGCATACCAGTCCAGCAACTCGGTGCGGTGGTGGCTGGCATATTGCCAGGGAATGTGGCGGCCGATCAGCAGCCATGCCTCGTCGATTCCGGCGGCTGCCGCGCGCGACAGCCAGTGCAGCGCGGTTGGCGGGCTGCACGGCAGGCCGGCACCGCCGGCAAGGTACAGCTTTCCCAATTTCAGTTGGCATCCAGGGTCTCCCGACCGCGCACCCCGGATCACTGCCAGCTCTTCACGATTGGCCATGTCGGTCTCCAGAAAGCTGCTTTGTGCCGGCGGCCGGCAAAACCGGTATCCGCCTGCTGCGCTTTTTTTCGTTGTAGAAATAGCGGCGCAACTGAACAGTTTAGACCTTGAACTGTTGCACGCCTTATACAAGGTAGACCTCGCTTGATTTACCGCAAACGAGGTCTACCGATGATCCAGCTACGCTTCTCGTGAATACCTTACCAATGAAAGGATTGAATGACGTGGGTTAACAAATGACACCGTAAAACTACCGTTTTATAAATACAACAAGAATCAAGTTTTTTTACTCTTTCAACCAAGACTCGTGCCGCCAATCGACCAATCGGCCGAACTGGACGGCAACACGATTTACTGTGCACCTGTGCAGTTTCACAAGCATTCACCGCTGGCTTCTTGAACCCATCAATTCAGAACAGAGGGAACGACAAATGAAGAAATCCTTGGTTGCCCTGGCCCTCACGGCCGCTTTCGGCGGCGCCGCCGCCCAGTCTTCCGTGACCATCTACGGGACGATCGACGCGGGCATTCAGCGCACCACGCACACCGCCAACGATGCCACGCTGGTGACCCGGCGCGATAACAACAAGCTCGGCTTCCGCGGTGTCGAAGACCTCGGCAATGGCCTGAAAGCTTTGTTCCAGCTGGAAATCCGCTACGATCCCGATACGGGCGCCCTCGAAAACAACGTGCGCCCATTGTTCCAGGGCCAGAGCCGCGTGGGCCTGCAGGGTGCGTTCGGTACCGTGCGCATCGGCCGCGGCCTGACCGCCTACCAGGAATCGTCGGTAGCCTTCGAACCGTGGTCCGGCCTGCCGAACGTGGCCGGCTACCAGACCGACATGCACGTGGCCGGTTACACCAGCGACCCGCTGAGCGTTGCGGGCAACTCGCTGAACCGTTTCTCGAATGCCGTGTTCTACAACACGCCGGTGTGGAGCGGCTTCCAGGTCAACGTGTCGGTGGCCACGAAAGAAGCCAACAATGGCCCGGCCGTGATCGGCAAGGGTACTGCCGCGGCGCCGCAGTACGCGGCCAACTCGACGGCATCGGCCAACCCCTACTCGGTCAGTGCCACGTACACCAATGGCCCGTTCGCGGCAATGCTGGGCGCTGAACGCAACGCCATCGAAACGGAGCTCTGGTCGGTGGCGGCATCGTACAAGCCGATCCCCGACCTGAAGCTGATGGCGTCCTACCAGCGCCAGGATCAGAGCCACACGCAGTGGATCAACGACGATATCCGCGCCTGGGTGGTGGGCGCCAACTACACGGTCGGCGTGAACAAGTTCATCGTCGGCTATGGCCAGAAGAATCCGGACGGCGTGATCAAGACCAAGCAGGCGTCCGTCGGGTACGAGTACAGCATCTCGCCGCGTACGTACCTGTATGTCGACCTGTCGGTGAAAAAGGCCCCGTTCGTCGCCACCGCCACCAACGACGACACCCGCAAGCATTACGCGCTGGGCGTGCATCACAACTTCTGATCGGTTATCACTGTGCGAGGGAGAAGCGCTCCGGGCGCAGTTTGCCGGAGCGTTCTTTTTTTGGCGGCCAGTCAGGTAGAATGTTGCTTGCTTTTTTTAAAGTGACAACAATGACCGCACTCCTGGATTCCTCGGCTGTCGCGCAATACCTGGCAGACCATCCTCATTTCTTTGAAGAACATGCGAGCCTTCTGGGCGATGTACGTCTGTCCAGCCCCCTGACCGGCCGCGCCGTGTCGCTGCAGGAACGCCAGATGGAAGTGATGCGCGAGCGCTACAAGACACTGGAACTGCGGCTGTCCGAACTGAACCGCAACGCGCAGGAAAACCAGGCCATCGCCAACCGTTTCCACGGCTGGAACCAGTCCCTGCTGCGCGAGCGCGACGTCGCCGCCATGCCGCGTGCCGTCACCGAAGGCCTGAAGGCGCAATTCAATGTGCCGGCAGCCACGCTGCGCCTGTTCGGTGTGGCGCCGGAATATGCGGACGAATGGTTCGCCGCCGGCGTGTCCGACGATGCCCGCCTGTTCGCCAACGGCCTGCGCACGCCCTATTGCGGCAGCAACAACGATTTCGAAGCGGTGCGCTGGCTCGACGACGCCGGCTCGATCACATCCGCCGTCATCGTGGCATTGCGCCAGCCCGGCGCCACTGGCGCGGCCTTCGGCCTGCTGATCATGGGCTCGCCCGATCCGGAACGTTTCACGTCGCTGATGGCCACCGATTTCCTGGTGCACATCGGCGAAACGGCCAGCGTCGCGCTGGCACCGCTGCTGGCCTGAGCATGAGCGATCCGCGCGGCAATGCCGGCTGGAGCGCGGAATGGCTGAGGCACCTTGCCACGCAGCGCAAGCTGTCGGCGCGTACCGTCGATGCGTATGGCCGCGACCTGGCCGAACTGGCCGCCTTGGCCGACCTGGCCGGCGGGCAGGACTGGACCGCCATCACCCACGCCGACATCCGCCGCTATACCGCGAAACTGCACGCCGGCGGCCAGCAACCGCGCTCGATCGCGCGCAAGCTGTCCGGCTGGCGCAGCTTTTTCGGCTGGCTGGCCGAACACACCAGCCTGGCAGCAAACCCGGTCGACGGGGTACGCGCGCCGAAGCGGCCGAAATTGCTGCCAAAAGCACTGTCGGTCGATCATGCCGTGCAATTGGTGGCGGCGCCGGCACGCCCGGCCGCCACGCCGACCCCGGCCGAATCGTGCAACAGCGCAATGTTCGAACTGCTCTATTCCAGTGGCCTGCGGGTATCGGAACTGTGCGGGCTCGATGTGCACTTCCACAAGGCTGACGGCACCACCACCGCATCGGCGGGCTGGCTCGAGCGGGACAATGCCGAAGTCGTCGTCACCGGCAAGGGCAACAAGATGCGCCGCGTACCGGTCGGCAAGGCCGCGCTGGCCGCGATCGACGCCTGGCTGCAGGTGCGCCCTGCCCCGGCCGATGGCAGCGCCGCGCTGTTCGTCAGCGAGCGAGGCAGCAGGATGTCGCCCCGTGTCGTGCAGATGCGGCTGAAGCGGCACGCGATCGCCAGCGGCGCACCGGTACACGTACATCCGCACATGCTGCGGCATTCGTTTGCATCGCATGTGCTGCAGTCGTCCGGCGACTTGCGGGCCGTACAGGAAATGCTGGGGCATGCCAGCATCACCTCCACCCAGGTCTATACGGCACTCGATTTCCAGCACCTGGCCGAGGTGTACGACAAGACCCATCCGCGCGCAAAAACCGGTAAAGGCAGCGGCTGAACGAGGTCAATTGTGCGATTGGACAGCATAATTGGAATTCCGGCATAATCGACCGATTCTGATTTTGGCAACCCTTTCTTTCAACTGACATGGCATTGATTCCGACCACCATCCTGACCGGCTTTCTCGGCGCCGGAAAAACCACGCTGTTGAACCGTATCCTGCGCGAGCAGCATGGCATGCGCATCGCCGTGATCGAGAACGAATTCGGCCAGGAAAACATCGACAATGAAATCCTGGTGCAGGAAAGCCGCGAACAGATCGTCGAGATGAACAATGGCTGCATCTGCTGCACGGTGCGGGGCGACCTGATCATTGGCCTGTCAGACCTGGCGAAGAAACGCGCCGCCGGCGAAATTGCGTTCGACCGCGTCGTCATCGAAACGACGGGCCTGGCCAATCCCGGCCCCGTCGCGCAAACCTTCTTCATCGACGAGGAAGTGGGCAGCCACTACCTGCTCGATGCCATCGTGACCGTGGTCGACGCCCGCCACGCGATGCAACAGCTCGACGCCAACGAGGAAGCACAGCGCCAGGTGGGGTTCGCGGACAAGATCCTGCTGTCCAAGACCGACCTGGCCGACGCCGCCGCGATCGAGGAACTGACGGCGCGCCTGAAGCGCATCAATCCGCGTGCGCCGATCGGCCGCTCGGATTTCGGCAATGCGCCCATTACCGAGGTGCTGGACCTGAAAGGGTTCAACCTGAACGAGAAGCTGGAAATCGACCCCGACTTCCTGGCGGCCGAAGAGCACGTTCACGAACATCATCACGATCACGACCATGAGCATGGCGAGCATTGCGATCACCCGAGCCACCATCACGCGCACCATACGGACGACATTTCCGCCTTTGCATTCAAGAGCGACCGGCCGTTCGATTCAGCCAAACTGGACGAATTCCTGGGCGGGCTCGTGAACGTCTACGGCCCTCGCATGTTGCGCTACAAAGGCGTATTGTGGATGCAGGGCGCCGAGCGCAAGGTCGTATTCCAGGGCGTGCACCAGTTGATGGGCAGCGATCTGGGGGCAAAATGGGGCGAAAACGATGTGCGCGGCAGCAAGATGGTGTTTATCGGCAAAAATCTACCAAAAGACATCTTTATTCGCGGTTTGGAACAATGTCTGGTATAAACTAACCCGGTTTTTGTGGGGCCGCGTCCGGTCCAGGCCATGCGGCCTCCCGGCTGGAATTTGAAAACTCTGTCGTATCGAAGGTAAGCGAAGTCATGACCAAAACAAATAAGACCCCCGCGGAAGCGCCTATCCTCACCGAAGAAGAAATCCTCGCGATGAGCGACAAGGACTATATGAATCCGGCGCAACAGGCGTTCTTCAAGGCCAAGCTGCAGGCCCTGGAAAAAGAACTGCTGAAAAACGCCGGCGAAACCACCGAACACCTGCGTGAAACCGTGCTGGTGCCCGATCCGGCCGACCGCGCCACCATCGAGGAAGAGCATGCGCTGGAATTGCGCACCCGCGACCGCGAGCGCAAGCTGCTGAAGAAAGTACAGCAATCGATCGTGGCGATCGACAACGGCGACTACGGCTGGTGCGAAGAAACCGGCGAACCGATCGGCATTCCGCGCCTGATCGCCCGCCCGACCGCCACGCTGTCGCTGGAAGCGCAGCAGCGCCGCGAACTGAAACAGAAACTGTACGGCGACTGAACCGTCACCCTCCCATGAAAAAGCATGCCGCGGCATGCTTTTTTATTTTCTGCGGTGCCGGGCTCATGTTTGCCTCTGGGCTACACTAGCGCGATGGGACTCTTTTCCCGCTTCCGCAAAGACAAGCCGATCGTCGACGAGGACGAGGCCTATGCCCGCCTGGCCGCCAACAGCGAACTGCAGCGCCGCGACGACGCATCAGAGTCGAACCTGCAGTTGAAGCTGCAATTGGACCGCCAGCGCGATATCGCCCGCGCCACCGTACTGAAGATCGATGCAATCGAGGCCGCCATGGCGGCAGACATGTTCGAGGAACCGGCTTTCCGCCGACCGCCACGGCGCGCCGCGCCTGCCGGCAGCTCCGCTCCTTCGCCCGACGGTGCGGTCACGGAATTGCTGGACGACGACGACATCCCGCTCGAAGCCGCCGCTGCCGAAAGCGCCCCCGCGGTCGAGGAAGCGGCCATCCTGTATGCCAACGGCGAAACGGACGAAGCTCGCCGCCTGCTGGCCGATGCCGTCCACGCGCTTCCGGCGGGCGACCGTACCGCCTGGTGGATGCTGTTCGACCTGTACGGCGTGCTGGGCCAGCGGGAAGCGTTCGACAGCCTGTCGATCGACTACGCCAGCACCTTTGAAACGTCGCCGCCCCCATGGAATCCGGTGTTGGCGGACAACGCCGCGCCCTGCAGCGGCGTTACCCCGACCGCGACACTTGCCGGCGTGCTCGATGCCGCCACCAGCGCGCAGATTGCCCACCTGCGCGCCGCGGCCGAAGGGGCTGCCGTGCTGCGGCTGGATTTTTCGCGCGTTACCGCAGTCGAACCGGAGGGCTGCGCACTGCTGTACGACACGCTGCGGGACGTGCAGCGCGGCCGCGACTTGATACTGGGCGGCGCGGAAGAACTCTTGCTGCAGGTACGCGCCATCGTCGACGTGGGCCGGCGCGACGACGGCACGGCGCCGTGGCTGCTGATGCTGGAACTGCTGCGCCTGCTGAACCGCGAGAAGGAATTCGACGAAGCCAGCATGGATTACTGCGTGACCTTTGAAGTATCGCCACCGCCGTTCACGCCGCCGGGCAAGGTGGCAAGCACGCCGCGGCAGGCCGCCGCGCCGGCCACGAACCGCTACCTGCTGCCGCGCACGATCGAGGGCAACGCCATGGAAATCTGGACCGCCATTCGTGACCACGCCGACCGTTCTCCTTCGCTCGTGTTCGACTGTTCGCGGCTGGCACGGATCGACTACGCCGCGGCCGGGCACCTGCTGGCGCTGCTGCAGCAATTGACGGAGACGGAACGGCGCATCGAGTTTCGCGAGCTGAACCACATGGTCGCCGCGCTGGCGCGGCTGCTGGGATACGGCGCCGTTGCAAGGCTGATGCCGCACCACTACTGACCGGTTTTTTATCCGCCTTGCAATTTTTTGATCCAACCCCATTTTCGCGGCTGGCGTCATCACTTGAGGCAATTATGGAACAATTTCACGGCACCACCATCCTCTCCGTCCGGCGCGGCAACCAGGTCGCCCTGGGCGGCGACGGCCAGGTAACGCTGGGCAATATCGTCATGAAGGGCTCGGCCCGCAAGGTCCGCAAGCTGTATCAGGGCAAGGTCCTGTGCGGCTTTGCCGGCGGCACCGCCGATGCCTTCACGCTGCTCGACCGCTTCGAAGCAAAACTGGAGAAACACCAGGGCAACCTGCTGCGCGCCTCGGTCGAGATGGCGAAGGACTGGCGCACCGACCGCGTGCTGCGCCGGCTGGAAGCCATGCTGCTCGTTGCCGATGCGCAATCGACGCTGATCATCACCGGCAACGGCGACGTGCTGGAGCCGGAAGACGGTATCGGCGCGATCGGCTCGGGCGGCGTGTACGCGCAATCAGCGGCCAAGGCACTGTTCGAGAACACGGAACTGTCGCCGGCCGAGATCGTGAAAAAATCGCTGACGATCGCGGGCGAACTGTGCATTTACACGAACTTGTCGCACATCATCGAAACGCTGGAATAACCATTACGGATAACAGCAGGAATACATATGAACATGACCCCGCAGGAAATCGTCGGCGAACTGGACAAGCATGTCGTCGGCCAGGGCAAGGCAAAGAAGGCCGTGGCGATCGCGCTGCGCAACCGCTGGCGCCGGCAGCAGGTCGAAGAGCCGCTGCGCCATGAGATCACGCCGAAGAACATCCTGATGATCGGCCCTACCGGTGTCGGCAAGACCGAGATCGCGCGCCGGCTGGCCAAGCTGGCCGATGCGCCATTCATCAAGGTGGAAGCCACCAAGTTCACCGAGGTGGGCTATGTCGGTCGCGATGTGGAAACCATCATCCGCGACCTGATCGACATCGGCATCAAGCAGACGCGCCAGGCGGAAATGGCCAAGGTTCGTGCCCGTGCCGAAGATGCGGCGGAAGACCGCGTGCTCGATATCCTGGTGCCGCCGCCGCGTGACTTCGGCTTCCGCGACAACGCCGCGGTGGAAGCGCCGGAAAAGGACTCGACGCGCCACACGTTCCGCAAGCGCCTGCGCCAGGGCGAACTGGACGACAAGGAAATCGAGATCGAACTGGCCGACCAGGCGCCGCAGATGGAAATCATGGCACCGCCCGGCATGGAAGAAATGACCGAGCAGATCAAGTCGATGTTCGCCGGCGTGGGCGGCAACCGCAAGAAGGCGCGCAAGATCAAGATCCGCGAAGCGCTGAAGCTGCTGGTCGACGAGGAGGCCGCCAAGCTCGTCAATGAAGACGAGATGAAGCAGAAGGCGATCCACAACGTGGAGCAGAACGGCATCGTGTTCCTGGACGAGATCGACAAGATCGCATCGCGCTCCGAAACCGGTGGCGCCGACGTGTCGCGCGCCGGTGTGCAGCGCGACCTGCTGCCGCTGGTGGAAGGCACCACGGTGAACACCAAGTACGGCATGATCAAAACCGATCACATCCTGTTCATCGCCTCCGGCGCGTTCCACCTTGCCAAGCCGTCGGACCTGATTCCGGAACTGCAGGGCCGCTTCCCGATCCGCGTGGAACTGGAATCGCTGTCGATCGCCGATTTCGAGCGCATCCTGACCAGTACCGATGCCTGCCTGACGCTGCAGTATGCGGCGCTGCTGGCCACCGAAGGCGTGACACTGGAATTCGCCCCGGATGGCATCACGCGGCTGGCCGAGATTTCGTTCCAGGTCAACGAGCGCACCGAAAACATCGGCGCGCGCCGGCTGTACACGGTGATGGAAAAGCTGCTGGAAGAAATCTCGTACTCGGCCACCGAAGCGGGCGACAAGCACATCGTCATCGATGCAGACTATGTAAACCGGCGGCTGGAAGCGCTGTCCGTCAACGAAGACCTGTCGCGATACGTCCTGTAACCCAAGCACCGTCCATCATGGCAAACAAGGCCCTGGCAACCCGGCAGAAGATGCGCATCCGCATCGAGCCGTCGCAATCGTTCTCCAAGCCGCGCAATCCCTTCGCCGCGCTGGCGAAAGCGCGCGCGGCCGGCCCGCACGAGCGCAGCAAATCGGCCGAACGCCAGGCCGCCAGGCGCGCCATTGCAAAAGCGAAGCTGAAGCCCGATCCGGACGAATAGTTGCTCGAAAATGGGGACGGCCCCCAACAAATGGGGACGGACCCTGTTTTTCAGGAAATTTCCTTAAAAACAGGGTCCGTCCCTATTTTTTATGGTTCTTCGCGGGGAATGGGGGAAGACGGGATTGACGATCTGAGCAGGAAGTGGTGGCGGGGGTCTGAAGTTGGTAGATTGATAGTCGCCAAACAAGTCAATCTTTCAAACCACCGCCATGCTCAATGCTATGTCGTCTCTCCCGTTTTGGGAAGGCCATATTCTCGACTCCGTCCAAGAACAGAAAGACGGTTCCCTGCTGATCGTTCTCGAACCCTGTCCGACAAGTGATGCTTTGTGTGGGTCGTGCCGCCAGCCTTGCGCCTTGGTGCATGAGCGCCGAAGACGCAAGGTGCGCGACCGCGATATTCTGGACAAACGCGTCTGGCTTGATGTGCCAGTGCGGCGACTGGACTGCCATCACTGTAATGCACGGGTTGCCGAGCACATTGTCTGGCTTGACCGGCGTTCACGCATTACGCATCGTGTGCGCCTGTGGGTCGAGGCGCTGGCGCAACTGCTTCCGATAGCACATGTGGCCCGGCTGACCGGCCTACACTGGCATACCGTCAAAGAGATCGATCATCGGCGCTTGAAGCACTTGCATGCTGACTTCTCAGCAGAGGGTGTACGGCGCCTGGTGATGGACGAATTCGCCCTGCACAAGGGACACCGCTATGCCACTGTCGCGCTCGATGCTGAACGGATGCGCGTATTGTGGGTTGGAGAAGGCAATAGCCGGGAAGCGATCCGGCCATTTTTCGAGATGCTGGGACCGGAAGGCTGCCAGCGGATTGAAGCCGTGGCGATGGACATGAACACGGCTATGGATCTCGAAGTGCGCCAGCAATGCCCCAATGCCGAGGTGGTCTACGACCTATTTCATGTCGTGGCCCGTTTTGGCCGCGAAGTCGTTGACCGGGTACGGGTCGATCAAGCCAATGCACTACGTGCAGAGCCAAAAGCCCGTCAGGTCATCAAGCGCAGCCGATGGCTTTTGCTGCGTAATCGCGACAATCTCAAAACCGACCAGGCGATCAAACTTGACGAACTGCTCGCCGCCAACCAGCCCTTGGCAACGGTCTACCTGCTCAAGACCGAACTGAAAGAGATCTGGTATGCGCCATCGGCCTGGGAAGGTGCTCGTCGATGGAAAACCTGGCTCAAGCTCGCCCTGGAAAGCCAGATCGCACCGCTGATCCAGTTCGC
Source organism: Pseudoduganella sp. jia 9 (assembly GCF_055502615.1). NCBI lineage: Bacteria > Pseudomonadati > Pseudomonadota > Betaproteobacteria > Burkholderiales > Oxalobacteraceae > Pseudoduganella > Pseudoduganella sp. jia 9. Next base: position 45,192 of record NZ_JBUPWE010000032.1, read on the forward strand.
TAAACGCTTGGCCAAATACCGGCGCGGTATCTTGGCTTCGGCCATCTATCCGATGAACTCATCCATCCTGGAAGGCGTCAACAATCGCATCAAAGTGATCAAACGCATGGCTTACGGATTCCGGGACGCATCCTACTTCTTCTTGAAAATCAAGAATGCGTTCCCCGGCAAAGTGCGATGAACC
>NZ_JBUPWE010000033.1:0-32526 GCF_055502615.1 Pseudoduganella sp. jia 9
AGGACGTTGATAGGTCAGGTGTGGAAGTGCAGTAATGCATTAAGCTAACTGATACTAATTGCCCGTACGGCTTGTCCCTATAACCTTGACGGTTATGTGCATTTACTCTTTGATGAGACGTAGTTAATCACTACAACCCAACTTACTTCTTCCAGATTGAGATCGATTGCTGCTCCACTGAGAGCAATCGATCGTACAAGTCATGCCTGATGACCATAGCAAGTCGGTCCCACCCCTTCCCATCCCGAACAGGACCGTGAAACGACTTTGCGCCGATGATAGTGCTGCAACCAGTGTGAAAGTAGGTTATCGTCAGGCTGTTATATAGAGAAACCCCCGTCCAGTGATCTGGCGGGGGTTTTTCGCATTTAGCTCAGTTTTTGTTGGCCTAAAAACGGTGAGCGGCACCAAAATCCGAGCAATATTTCCAATAATTCGAGTCTGTTACCGGTTACGGAATCAGCTTCCGGAAGAATACGACCCGTTCGGTCTCGTCGAAGCCCAGCGCGCGATGCATGGCGTGGCTGCTTTCGTTATCCAGCAAGGCATCCGAAGCCAGCTCGGTGCAACCGCATGCCCTGGCCCAGGTAACGACGGCGGCCACCAGCAGGGTACCGATGCCCCGGCGGCGATACGGCGGGGCGACGTAGATCCCCTCGAGGAAGGCGACCGGCGAGCTCTCGGTGCCGTTGACATAGTCGGTTCGCAGCGCTGCCTCGACGAAGCCGGCGGGCTGCCGGTCGTGCTCATACGCCACGAGCTGGAAGAATCTGCCTGGCTGGTCGATGAACATCTGCATCTCGGCCAGATGCTCGTTCGTGGAACCCTCCGGCCATAACTGCCGCCGCAGGGGTAACCAGCCATCCTGCGCGGTGGAAGTGCACTGAACCAGTTCCATGATCGGCCTTCTCGGTGTTTGAAACTCATCGGCTATCGAACGCCAGCTTACACCACGCGTCCCTGTCCAGGTCAACTACGGGCCCGCCCCGTTGCGGATCGATTACACTGCGCAGCCCATCCCACTTCCCTAGAACGTCCAACGTGTTTTTCCCGGCCATCTCTACACAACAGTCCTTGCCCGTCCCATTCCACCAGCCAGGAGGCCGGCATGCCTGACCTTGGAAAAGCCCGCCTCGCCGCCATGTCGGTGCTGTTCTGCAACGGCGTGATCTATGCTTCCTGGGGCACCCACGTGCCGACCATCAAGGACAAGTTCGCCCTGTCCGAGGCCAGCCTGTCGCTGTCGATGCTGGCGGTGGCCCTGGGCGGCATCCTGATCATGGCCTGGGCCGGGCGCTGGATCGCCAGGGTCGGCAGTGCGCGGGCGTCGGTCAACAGCGGCGTGCTGATGGCGATCGCCGCTTTCGGCATCCTGCTGATGCCGCAATACGCGCTGCTGCTGTTCTGGCTGGCCCTGTATGGCGCGATGTCCGCCGTGAACGACGTGGCGGCGAATTCGCAGGCGGCGGTGATCGAAGCGACGTTCGACCGGCCCGTCATCGGCTCGCTGCATGGCGCCTTCAGCCTGGGTGGCATCTTCGGCGCGCTGGTCTCCAGCGGCTGGCAGGCGGTGGCGTGGCCAGGCCAATGGCACCTGGCGGCCGTGTGCACGCTGTGCGCGGTGCTGACACTGTCGACCGCGAAATGGCTGCTGCCCGAGCCGTCGTCGCCGGCCGGCGAGAACGGCGTGCCGCACGGAGCCCAGGTGCTCCCTCCCGCCGTGCGGCGCAAACTGGTCGTGCTGGGTTGCCTGGCCTTCCTTGCCCTGCTGGTGGAAGGGGCGATGTATGACTGGACCGCCGTCTACATGCGCGACGTGGCGATGGCGAGCGGCGGCTTCGTCAGCGCCGGCTATGCCGCGTTCTCGATCGGCATGGCCGCCGGGCGCTTCACCGGCGACCCGGTAAGGGCGCGCTTTTCCGAAGGGGCGCTGGTCGTGGCCAGCTGTATCCTGTGCATCGCCGGGCTCGGACTGGCGCTGCTGCTGCCGAGGATCGGCACCGCGCTGGCGGGCTTCCTGCTTTGCGGGCTGGGTGTCGCGAACATCATTCCCGTGATGTTTTCGTCGGCCGGGCGCATCGCGCTGGCCAACGGCGTGTCGCCGTCGACCGGGCTGGCCATCACCACGCGCCTGGCGTATGTGGGCCTGCTCGTCGGGCCGGTGATCGTCGGCTTCGTAGCGCACCGCAGCGACCTGCGCACGGCACTGGCATGCAGCCTGCTGGGCGTGGTGGCGATCGCCGCTGCCTCGCGCAGGGTATTCGCCTTCGGCGGGCCAGCGGTGCCGCAGGTGTCACGGATTTGACAGTACGGCGGTGAAGCGCTGCGCCAGCCGGTCGCGCTCGAAGGCTTCCGTGACGAAGCCGACGAAGGCGCGTGTTTTTGCCGGCAGCAGGGCACGGCTGGCGTAGTACAGGGAGATGGCGCCCACGTCGGCATGCCAGGCCGGCAGCACGCGCACCAGCCTGCCCTGTTCCAGTTGCGGCAGCACGTCCGGCACGGCAAGCATCGCGATGCCAAGTCCCAGCAGGGCCGCCTCGCGTACGGCAGCGGGATCGCTCAGCACGAGGGCAGGGGCGATATCCAGCGCCGCTTCAGTGCCCGCCTCGTCGCGCATGACCCAGGTGCGAATGCGGCCGCTTTGCAGCGAGCGCAGTGCGATCCAGCCAACCAGACCGGCTTCCGATGGGTGCACGGGCGGCCTGCGCGTTCGCACATAATCGGGCGATGCCACGGCAATGACGTGCGCCGGGGCGAGCCGGCGTGCCACGACGCCCTGGCGCAGCTCGAAGCCGCCGCCGATCGCCGCGTCGTAGCCTTCGCCCACCAGGTCCACTTGCCGGTTCTCGAAATGCCATTCCGGCCGGATGCGCGGAAAGCGCGCCAGGAACTCCGGCAGCATCGGCATCAGCCAGCCCATTCCCATGCTGGGCGACATGCTCACGCGCAGCAGGCCGGAAGGTTCCAGCCGTTCGGTCGACACGGCGGTCAGGGCGGACTGCAATTCCTCGAGGTTGCCGGCAATCCCTTCGCGAAGGCGCTCACCGGCCTCCGTCATTGCCAGGCGCCGGGTGGAGCGGTGGAACAGGCGCGCTCCAAGGTTCTTTTCCAGCATGCCCACATTGCGGCTGACCGCTGCCGGGGTCAGGCCCAGTTGCCGCGCCGCTTCCGAAAAGCTGCCGGCGTCGGCGGTGCGTACAAAGCATTCAAGGTTGCTGAGGGTTTCCATGCCCATATTTTAAAGTATTCATTGAAAATGATTAAAGCGATTGGCAACTAATCAAAGGGGAAAAAAAGCGCGATAGTGGCGTCACTCCACTCACATCGAAAGGAAACACCATGAACTCCAGGCTTCCCCTGCAAGGCCGTGTCGCTCTCGTTACCGGCGGCTCGCGCGGCATCGGCGCCGCGATCGTGCGCCGCCTGGCACGCGACGGCGCGGACGTCGCTTTCAGCTATGCCGCCTCGGAACAGCGCGCCAACGCGCTGGCCGGCGAAGTCGAAGCGCTGGGGCGCCGCGCGCTGGCGGTACGGGCAGACCAGGCTGACAGCGCGGCAGTAGCCGAGCTGGTGAAGACGGTCCATGCCACGTTCGGCCGGCTGGATATCCTGGTCAACTCGGCCGGCGTGTTCGTGACCGGCGCGGTGGGCGACAGCGCCGTCGATGCCGCCGCGATCGAGCGCCAGTTCGCCATCAATGTCGGCGGCGTGGCCGCCGCGGTGCGCGCCGCCGCGCCGCTGCTGACGGACGGCGGCCGCATCGTCTCGATCGGCACCACGGGCGCTGACCGCATCCCGTTTGCCGGTGCCGCCGACTATGTCGCATCGAAGGCGGCGGTCGCGGCCTACACGCGCGGCTGGTCACGCGACCTGGGGCCGCGCAACATCACCGTCAACGTGGTGCAGCCGGGCGCGATCAATACCGAGATGAATCCCGAGGATGGGGCGTTTGCGGAGACGCTGAAGAACATGGCCGCGCTGGGCCGCTACGGCCAGCCCGACGACATCGCCGCGGCGGTCGCATTCCTGGCCGGCCCGGATGCAGGCTACATCACCGGCGCCACGCTGAACGTCGACGGCGGCCAGTCGGCCTGACCGGGGAGCATGGCAATGAACCCCATACAGGTCGCGGAAACCTTTTTCGCCCACTGGAGCAACAACAGGATCGACGCGGCACTGGCGATGCTGGCCGACGACGTCCTCTACGATAACGTGCCGTTCCCGGACATCGTCGGCCGCGACGAAGTCGCGGCATTCCACCGCGGCTTCGGCATCGGCACGGACTTCCTGCTGGACTGGAAGATCACGCATATCGCGGCGGCGGGCAACGTGGTGCTGAACGAACGCATCGACGTGTTCCGCCACCGGCAGGGCGGCGAGATCGTGTTGCCGGTGATGGGCACCATCACCGTCGAGGACGGACGCATCGCCGTGTGGCGCGATTATTTCGATCCGAGCGATTTCGAGCGCCAGCTGGCGGCCATCCGCGGCGGATGACCGGACTGCGCGCGCCGGAAGAAAGGAGCAGGCAACTATTTTCACATTTGCCGGAGGAAAATCGCGCGCCGTTCGTCAAAGCTGGTGAGACCACACAGCGAGGCTGCAAATGGACACTGGAATCGTCGAACGGGCAACAAACGACAGGGAGCATGCGGTGGGCCTGGCTCTGCCAGCCTTCGCGTATCGCCGCCCCATCCCTTCAGCAGGGCACGAAGCGCCGGCCAGGGGCGCGCCGCCGGCGCAGCCGCAACCGCAACCGCAACCGCAACCGCCGCTGGCACGCGGCCTCGCGGCCCTGGCGCCGTTCGGCTGCGACGCGCGCCGCCGCGAGCGCTTCATGGCGGCCCGCGAGCAGGGCTGCTGCCACCAGTGCCACGCGCCGCTGCAGAACCTGCTGAACGATTGTCCCTGCCCGCACTGGTTCATCACCTCGGCCAGCACCGTCGAGCGCATCGAACCTGTGCTGCGCATGTATGCGGTGGCGGACGTGCTGCATTTCATCCTGCTGCACCTGGCGGCCGACCATGGCGGCCGGGCGCTGTCGCGCAGCCAGCTCGCCGTCGGCGCCTGCGCCGACGGGCATGAGCTCACGGTGCGCATCGGCAGGAAACTGTGGAGCTTTCGCACCACGGGGAACGGCGAACAGGGCGGACGCCTCGGCGTTGCCCTGTTCAACCCGCGCACCGGCAAGCATTCGTCGGTCGAGCTGCCCGCCACCGGGCGCGATCTCGACGTGATGGAAGCGGTCACGCACGCCATCGGCGGCAGATAGCCCGGCCGGTCAGTTCCCGAGCCGGAAATCCTTGACGCTTTCCTTCGTCAGCACCGGTGCGGCAAACGTGCTGGCACTGCCGTCGCCGACCGGCGATTGCGCGCTCAGGCCCAGCCACACGGTGGCAGGGTAGCTGTTCTTGTACAGCCGGGCAAGATGCCAGGTCTTCCTGTCCCGCGAGTGGTAGAGGCCCACGGTTTTCGTGTCCGAGGACAGCTTCAGCCAGCTCGACTTGTCGCTGACGGGATCGTGGTTGGCATCGTCCGACGTATCGATCGTGCGCACGCTGACGATGCGGGTGGTGCCCCGCTCGTCGCGTTCGAAGGCGAATTTCTGCCACAGCTTCTCGGTCACGAACAAGTACAGGGCGCCTGCGTCGTACATTGCCTTGAATTCCGGCGTCACCTGGGCCACGAACGTGAACGGCTGCGTGTTGTCGACCTTCGTCAGCAGCACCGGCGCGGTATTGTTCGACAGCTTGCCGTCCGGGTCGTTGAAGTAATCCTGCTTTGCGCCCGCGCGGATCGTGACCGCGTCGCCGGCCACGGTCGACTTGCGATCGGCGTCGTTCAGGCATTTCGTGAAGTGAACGCCCTGCAACTTGACGGAGCACTCTTTTTCCATGTTGGCGGCCCTTGCGGTTTGAATGAACAGCGTCGATGCGATCAGCGCGGAGCACAGCAGCGTGCTTCCGGCGGTCCTGGCAATGTGCATGGTGGGAGACATCCTTTCAGGTTGGCCCGTGCGGGAAATGAGGTGGGCGGGAGTTCATTGGTCCAGCGTCACTCCCATCACCCCGATGACGACATCGTTGGCCAGCGCGCGCACGGTCACGCTTTGCAATGTCCTTGAACGGTCCAGGGCTACCGGCAGCACGGTCGCCGCGCCGCCATCGATGGCTTCGCGGCTGGCGCCCTTGAACGTGGCCGGATCGGGTACGGTTACCGCGGCCGTCTTCAGGTCGACGCGCACCGGCAGCGTGCCGCACAGGCGAAACTGGTAATCGTCCAGGAAGTAGTCGCGCTCGATGGGCCACCAGTTGTCCGGATTGCGCAGCGCCGTGCGCTGCGTGGTGCCGTCGGTGTAGGCCACCACGATTTCGCCGTTGTCGACGCGGCTCTGCATGTGGTTCGTCGAGCCGGCCATCAGCAGGAAGGCGCGCGATGCCTGGCCGGCCAGCGGCACGGTGGTTTCGCGCGGGTAGTTGTCCCACTGCGAAGCAAAGGCCACGTTGGCGCCGCTGGCAGGCGTCGCGAACGTCAGCCCGTTCGGCAGGCGCAGTGTGCCGCCCAGCGCACGCAGGCCGGCATCGTCCAGCTTCGGCAAGTCGTTGACGTGGCCGGCCCAGGCGCCGGCACCTTGCGCGGGCAAGGCCAGCGTGACGTGCGGCGAGCGGGGCGACAGGTACTTGAACGGCTTGAACAGTTCCGTGACGCGGTCGTTGAAGGCGCCGGCCAGGTCGACGTGCCGCGGGCGTACGGGGCGGCCGGACGTCCAGCCCGGCCCCTCGAGCGTGCAGGCCGCGGCCGGGCCGGGCGTGGCGGCGGACGCGGGGCGCCACCAGCTGAAATCGCCCTGGCGTACCTGCTCGAAGCCGTCGCGCGGCGCGGCGCCGGCCGGCGTAGCGCGGGCAGTGTCGATCGCGTCGCCGCGCCAGGCAATGTCGATGCTGGCCTGCGCCCCCAATGGCGCCTCGACCAGCAGCCGGGGCGTGCCCACGGCATCGGGTTCGGCCTTCCAGCGCGCCGGCTTGCCGTCCACCGTCACGCTCGCCACGTTGGCGGCGCGCGCCGGTACCTGCAGCGCCAGTTGACGGAAGCGCCGCATCGCCGCGCTGCCCGCCTGGCTGACCTGCCAGGTCTCGCGGTTGCCGTCGCGGCGCCAGGCGATGCCCACGTCCGGATGGTCGAGCCGCGCGTGGTCCCAGTTGCCCGGGAACCCGGGGCGCACGGCCAGCACGCCAGCCAGCGCGTCGGGCTGCACGCCGAACAGGCCTTCGACGAGCGCGCGCGACATCACGCCCGAACCGTCGGCGAAGTCGCGCTGCGATTCGCGGCGGTACACGTCCAGGTAATTCATGCTGCCGATATTGCCCGGGCTGATGCCCATGTACAGGCTGGCCAGCAGCGCGCCTTTCGTCAGCGCGAAAGCGGTATCGGCGCGGCCGGCCTGCCAGTAGGCCAGCGCGGTGTGCAGGTTTTCCGACATCACCACGTTGTTGATCGACCAGGAATACGGCATCCAGTCGGTGGTCGGCAGCACGGCATACGGGCGGTCCGCCGGCACGCCGGGGCCGCGCACGGGGATCGGGCGCAGGTGGCGGTCCAGGTCGGCCGCCATGCGCGCCGCTTCGAACGGCGTGGGCACGCGCGAATCGAGCGTGTGATAGAACGACCACAGCGCATAGCTGGGGTGCAGCTGCTGGCGCCCCAGATGGTCGCGGTACTCGGCGAAGGCGCCGCGCTCGGGCATCCACAGCTGCTCGCGCATCGCGCGGTGGATAGCGGCCGCTTCCGCTTCGAAGGGCGCCGCATCCTTGCCGATCAGGCGGGCGATGCGCGCCGCCATCGCGTTGTGCCAGGCGTTGTAGGCGGTGGTGTGCGTGGCGCCGCCGCCGTTGTAGAACAGGTCGTCGCTGGCCCAGATGGCCGCGTAGGCGTCGTACAGCGGCAGCCTGGCCGGCCCGAACTCGCGGCGGAACAGGCGGCGCTCCCAGGCCAGGTGGCGCTCCAGCACGGGCCACACGGCGCGCGCGTAGGCCAGGTCGCCGGTCCATAACAGGTGGCGCATCAGCGCATCGACGAAGCCGATGTTCATGTCGTAGTGAGACTGGGTCAGGTTGCCGTTCGAATGCATGCCCGCGCGGTTGCGCGCCAGGTTGGTGGCCCGTTCCGGAGGCGGCACGGTGGCGGGAACCGGCGACGTGTTCTGCTGCGCGGTCCAGGCATCGGCATTGCGGCGGAAGCGCTCGTGCCAGCCCAGCGCGTCCAGCGCATACGGGCCACGCCAGCCCAGCAGCTTGCTGCGCCAGGCCACGGCACCGTGCATGATGGCTTGCTGGGTGTCGTCCCAGACCGCGTCGGCGGCGACGTTCAGCGCGCCCATCGCCGCGTTCAGGTAGGGGTCGGGCGTATCGATGCGCACGCGGTTGCGCAGCTGCGCGAAGTGGCGCGTGGCTTCGGCGAAGCGTTGCGCCAGTTCGGCCGGCGCGAAGCGGGGCAGCAGCGGCTGCGGCGCTTTCCTGTCGCCGGCCGCGCCGGCTTCGCGGTACACCTGTTGTTCCCTGGGCTGTTCGCGCGCCGCCACCTGCAGCGACAGGTGCACCGGCTGCGTGCCGAGCGGCACGCGGCCGACGACCACGTTCTCGGCGCCCGCCGCGGTTGCGGAAAGCAGGGCGGGCAGGGCGTTCCAGTCGGCGGCGGAAGCTTGCCGCACCTGCGCCGGCACGCTGACCGTGGCATTGATGGTGGCCTTCGGCGTCACGACGGAAAAGCCTTGCGCCGAGACGTCGAACCGCGCGCCGCGCGCGAAGGCGGGAGAGAACTGGAAGAACTCGCCGATCGGCACGCGCTCGGTGCCGATGTCGCCGTCGCGCCGGCCGCGCTGGCCGTTGCCGGGGCCGAACGCGAACACCAGTTCCGCGCCGGCCGGCAGGTTCTCGCCGCGCACCTCCACCGCCAGGCCGTCGGTCGCGGCATAGGCTACCGCGGCTACTTTCAGGCGGCCGCCGGGGCCCAGCAGGTCGTCGGCAATCTCGTAATGCAGTTCGCCGGGACGGTAGCGCGCCTGCACCTGGCGGGCTTCGTGCAGCCATCGCGTGCCGCCAGGCGTGCGCAATCCCAGCCGCAGGTTGCCGCCGCGGCCCGGCAGGTACAGCGAGAATTCCGGCCGGTCGCCGCCATCCACGCGGAATGCGGTGTTGCCGCCGTAGAGAGGGCGATTGAAGAATTCGCGGCCGTCGTCGATGACGAAATCGGCGCCGTCGGGGCGGTAGCGCAGCGGGCGCTCGAGCTGCCCCTGCAGGTTGGGAGCGAGGGACGGTGCCTCGGGCTTGTAGGGTTGCGCCGCGTGCGCCGGGGCTGCGCCGATGCCCGCGAGCAGGCAGGCAAGGGTGACTGCGTTTCGTATGCTCATCGGGGAACGGTAGCGGAAAAAGCCGTGCCGGTGGCCAACCAGCCCGTAATAGTCACATGATTGATCGGCTCGGGAACGTTCCGGGCCGCGGCGCGTGACTGCCCGGCTAGAACGGCAGCGGCAGTTCCAGCGACAGCCTCGCGGTGCCGATCGGCACGCCGTCGCCGGTGGCGCGCACGTCGAACACGCATTCATGGAAGGTCAGCCAGGCCGGGAGGGGAAAGATGTGGTCGACGGTGTATGTCGCACGGGCCCGGCCGGCGGGCGGCGCCACCGCGGCATCCTCGTAGGTGATCCAGTCGATTTCCCTGCCATGCGCCCACAGCGACAGCGCCAGCTTGCGCAGCGGCGCCGGCGCGCCCACGTCCGCTTCCAGGCCGGCATCGCCGCCCGCTCCGGTCCCCGCGTCCGGGCGCACTTCCACGCTGGCCCAGATGCACAGTTCGCCGATGGCCCCCGGGGCCTCCAGCAGGATCCGGTCGTGCGCGCCGCCGATGAAATGCAGCGACTGCGCGGCGGCATTGTCCACGCCGTCGACGAACGCGCAGGCCAGGCGGAACGCCGCCATCAGATGTTCTCGCTTTTTTTCAGCACCACGCGGCCGATCAGCAGGCAGGTCACGCCGTCGCACAGCTTGCGCGGGAAGCGGCGCTGGTCGGGATTGTCGGACGTGAGCCACCAGTGGCCGGCATCGCGCGTGAGCCGCTTCACCACCGTCTCGCCTTCGTAGTTGACGGCGAAGACCTGGCCGTCGGCCGGCGTCTTGTCGGCCGTGTTCACCACCACCAGGTCGCCCTTGTACAGGCGCGGCTCCATGCTTTCGCCGGTCACTTCGAGGGCGAGCAGGTCTTCCCACTTGAAGCGGTTGCGCGCCATCCAGTCGGTTTCCACGCCAAACGAGCCGCTGGCGTCTTCGTCCGGTTCCACGGCGAAGCCGACGATGCCGGCCGAAAGGCGCAGCCGCACGCGGCGGATCTGCACGATGCCGGGGCTGTGCTCATCGATTGCACGCACGCGCAGGAAGGCCGGCGCCTGTGCCGGTTCCTCGCCCGGTGCGATCGCGCCATGGTCGAAGAACATGGCCGGCAGCGCCAGGTCGCTCTCCAGCTTGCGGGCGATTTTTTCGCTGAACGCGCGGCCCTCGCGGTACGTGGCGGACAGGATCTGCGACAGGCGCGCCTCGCTCCAGCCACTGGCATCGGCCAGGGCCTTGCGCGTGCCGGCGTAGTGTTCGCGGATCAGGGAGGTGAGCCGCTCTCGTCGATGTTGATAGATATTCATGAAAGTCCACTGATGCGGGGTGTTTTCGATAGATTAGCAAACGCTTGACTCCGACTATAGCAATTGCTAAAGTCGGTTGCAAGCGGCCTGATGTTTTTTTGCCCTCGCTCAAGCAGGGGCATGGAACTTTCAGCTTGCTAAACAGCTCAGGAGACCAGGCATCATGACCATCGAAATCGGCGCGGCCGGCAGCGCGCTTCTCACCATCTTTGCGGCGCCGTTGCTGGCCGGCGCCATTGCCTGCGCGCTGACGTTCCTGTTCATGTGGCCCCGCACGCGCAGGGAGGGCTGGGTGCGCTTCGCCAGCGCTATCGCCATGGCGGCCATTGCCGGCCCCTTCCTGCTGGCGGCGCTGCATTCGTGGTGGCCCACGCTGTTCGTATCGGCCGGTTCGGTGATGGCGCTGTGCGGCATCGATGCCTCGCTCGGAGTCGCCATCGTGGCCGTGCCGATGCTGGTGGTGGCCGCGTTGCCCGCGTGGTGGCTGCTGGGGGGCGTGGTGCGCTGGCTCGATCGGCGGCGCGACCAGGACATCGCCGAGATCGCCCGCGCTGCGGCGCAGGCTGTGAGGGACGTGAGGAACTCGCTGTGAGTCCGCATGGCGGAAGGCTATCGCGCCAGTACCTGGGTCCAGTACAGCGTGCCCCGCGCCGGGTTGACGGCATAGCCGACCCCCATTTCAACGAACGCCGCGTTCATGATGTTGGCGCAGTGGCCCGGGCTGTCAAGCCAGCCCTGCACGGCTTCCTGCGCGGTGCGCTGGCCGGAAGCGATGTTCTCGCCGATCGTGCGCCACCGGTAGCCGGCGCGCAGCGCGCGGTCGCCGACCACGCTGCCGTTCTTCTGCTGGTGGCTGAAATAGCGCACCTGCGCCATGTAGCGGCTGTGCGAAACGGCCGCGGCATCGAGCGCGTCGTTCAGCCGCAGCGGCGGGGCGGCGGCGAATTGCCGCTCGCCGCACTGGCGCGGCGCGGCGCGCGCGGCGTTCACGGCGGCCAGCGTTGCCTCGCCTATGCCTTCCGGCGCCGGCAGTTCGCGCCGCTCGGGGCGCGCCAGCACGACGTGCCAGCCATCGGCGACACGGATCGTGCCGACGGCCGCGATATCGCTGGACAGCAGGCGCGCGCAGTAACGTTCGCGCAGCGTCTCCATGGCTTCGGCGGCGTCGGCGGCGCCGGAAATGAACAGGGCTTCGGCATGTTCGACGGGGTAGCCGGCATTTTCCAGCGCCGGTTCTAGGAAGGTGCCGGAAACGATGCGAATCTGCGACAGCGCGGCCTCCACGGCGAGCGGCGGCACGGGCGCGGCAGGCATGCCGCCACAACTGCCCGGCGCGGCACGGTAGGTGTTGATCAGGACGGCGAGATCCGGCGCATGCGGTGCCCGGGTGGGCAGTGCAAGTGCGCACGCCGGCAGCAGCAAGGCGGCAACACTGGCTGCTGATTTTGAAATCTTGACGAAAGATGAAGTAAACATCGTTGAAATTGCCGGGTAAAGAGCGATCTTGCCGTAAATGGCGTCGCGCGGCAAGAGTTCGATTTGCGGCCAGGGAGGCATCCGATCGTGCCGCCGATGGTAAGCTTGCGGCTTGAATTTTTCCGCCTGCCGACCTTGTTCCGCCCAGCTCCCCAATCCAACGCCGACGCGCTCACCGGCCGCACTGCCCGCACTGTCCAGGTGTCGCTGGTGTTGCACACGGCTTACGATGCCGCCAATTCCCCGTGGGGCGTGCGCGCCTGGCGCTGGCACATCATGGCGGACGGCATCCGTGCCGGCTCGATCAGCCTGCGCGACGGCCATTCCCAGGTATTCACGCACCTGCTCGGCCACATCGGCTTTGCCGTCGAAGCCGCGTTTCGCGGGCAGGGCCTGGCGGGCCTGGCGGTGCTGGCGCTGCTGCCAGAAGTGGCCGGGCTGGGCCTCGATACCGCGTGGATCACCACCACGCCGGACAACGCCGCCTGCCGGCGCACGCTGGAACGGATCGGCTGCACATTCGTGGAAGCGGTACCGATTCCGCCGTGGTATGCCACGTATGCCAGGGGCGAGCGCACCAAGCTGCGTTACAGGCTTGAACTGAGCGGCTTGAAGTGAGCAGCTCGAGGTGAGCAGCTGGAGGTGAGCGGCTTGCGGTGAGTGGCTTGCAGTGAGCAGCTTGCGGTGAGCGGCGAACGATTACCTGGGACGTAATTGGCGTGGTGCGGTGGCGGCGCGACACTGCTTGCATTCGCACCGTCAACCACCGCAAAGGAGAACGCCATGCAATCCGTCCAGCCATCGGGCCTGCTCAAATCCATCCTGCTGATCGATGCCGCCGCCAGCGGCGCGATGGCAGCCGCTCACCTGTTGCTGCCCGGCGTGCTGGGCAAGGCGCTGGCGCTGCCGGCGGCGCTGTTGTCCGGCACCGGGCTGTTCCTGGCCGGCTACGTGCTGTTGCTGATCGCGTTGGCGCGCAGCCGCGTCGTGTGGCGCGCGCTGGTGATGTTCGTGATTGCCGGGAACGTGGGCTGGTCGGCGCTGAGCGTGGCGCTGCTGGCCGGCGGTGTTCTCGCGCCCGGCGGGCTGGGTGCGGCATATGTGCTCGTGCAGGCTGCGGGAGTGCTGGGATTCGCGGCGCTGCAGTACCGCGGGCTGGGGCTGTCGGCGCGGGTTGCCGGCCCGGGAGGCGCGATGGCGTAGTGCCCGCAATGAAAAATGGCCCGCATCGGCGGGCCATTTTCATTCAGGCGTGGCGCTTATTTCTTTACCGAGTTGTCGTCCGCATTGCTCGGGGTGCTGGGCGAAGTGCCCGGGGTTGCCGTCGGCGACGTGGTGCCCGACTGGTTCCACTGGCTCGAATCCGTCGAACCGGAAGTGCTGGAACCGGAAGTAGTGGAACCCGAGGTGCTGGAGCCCGACGTCGTGGAACCCGAGGTGCCCGAATCCATCGAGCTGCCCGACGAGGTGCTCGAGCCGCTTGCCGAGCTGTCGCCCGTGCCGCTGGAGTTCATGCTGTCGGTCGTGCTGCAGGCGGCCAGGCCGAAGCACAGGGCTGCCGCGAAGATAGCTTTGGTCATGGTCATGATCAGTTCCTTTTTTCAATGGGTTGATTGGTGACTCGAGCTTTGATCGTAGCATCGGATGCAACAGGACCGCGATCCATTACCCTTTGAAAAACCATGTTTCACAGGAAGAAGGAAAGGTTTCAATCGTGCGTGGATTGACAGGGCGTTATGACCATGTCAGCATATATTTCCATAGATCAACCTGGCAATATGCCGGGTATTTTCACACTCACGCACGCAGTTACCTGGAGTTACCGATGACCGCTCTCGCCTTCGACCAGCCCGACCTGGGACAACGCCTCGCGGCACTGACAGATGAACAGCTCGACGATGCCGCGTTCGGCATCATCGGTTTCGATGACGCGACCGTGGTGCGGCGCTACAACCGCTTCGAATCGCAGGCGGCTGGCCTGTCGCCGCACAGCGTGGTGGGGCAGCACTTTTTCACCAGCGTGGCCCCCTGCATGAACAATTTCATGGTGGCGCAGCGTTTCGACGAGGCACATGCTGACGGCGTGGCGCTCGACGCAACGATTCCCTACGTGCTGACACTGCGGATGCGCCCGACCAAGGTGCAGTTGCGCCTGCTGGCCTTGCCCGGCGCGGCCACGCGCTACGTGCTCGTGCAGCGGCAGCCGTGAGCACCCGGCCGGCAACCGGGCCCGAATCCGATGGCGGCGGGGAACTCGCCGCTGAACACGAAGCGCTGATGCAGTTCCTTTACCTGGCGCCGGTGGGACTGGTACAGGCCAGGGCCGATGGCGAGATCACGCTGATCAATCCGATTTCCGCGCAGCTGCTGATGCCGCTGTCGCGCGACGGTTGCCTGGACAACCTGTTCACCGCGCTAGAGGACGTGGCGCCGGAAGTGCGCAGGCTCTGCGAAACATTCGCCGCGCCGCGCGGCCGGATCTGCGACGGTTTGCACATCCCGCTGCACGGCGGCGGCCGGCGCGAGGGCCCGGGCATCCTGGCGCTGTCGATCGTCAAGCTCGATGCCGCGCGCCTGATGGCGGTGCTGCAGGACGTGACGCTGCAGGTGCAGCGCGACCGCCAGTTGCGGCAAAGCGACGCCTGGCTGAATGCGCTGCTGGCCAGCGTTGCCGACTACGCGCTCGTCAGCCTGGACCGCGAAGGCCGGGTCGAGCAATGGAACGGCAGCATCGGGCGGGTCACCGGCCACGGCGATGCCGTCGTGGGCCATTCGTATGCGGTGTTCGAGCCGGACGATACGACCACCCCGGAACGTGCGCGCGACATGCTGCGCGAGGCCGATGCCAGCGGCTGGAGCGTGGACGAAGGCCTGCGCCTGCGCGCCGACGGCACGCCGTTCTGGGGCAGCGCGATGATCACGCCGCTGCCCGAGCGCGACCCTGGCGCGGCCGATACCGATCCCGCCTATTGCCTGGTCCTGCGCGACATCAGCGACCGGCGCGCCGCCAGCGAAAGCTGGCGCCAGGCCGTATTTGCCGACCACCTGACCGGCGTGGCCAACCGCCGCGGCTTCTTCCATGCCGCCGAACTGGAGCTCGGTCGCGCGAACCGCTACCCGCGGCCCGTTGCGCTGGTGCTGTTCGATCTCGATTACTTCAAGCGCGTCAACGACACGCACGGCCACCCGGTAGGCGACGCCGTATTGCGCGCGTTCGCCGACACGCTGCGCGCAACCTTCCGCGCCGTGGACGTGGTGGCGCGCGTGGGCGGCGAGGAATTCGCCGTACTGCTGCCGTCGACCGATGCCGTGCAGGCCAGCGCCGTGGCACGACGCCTGCTGGCCGCCGTGGAGGGCTTGACAGTGAGGGTCGAGGGCGCGGCGGTGACTTTCACCGTCAGTGCCGGTGTCGCCGAGTGGGATCCGCAACTGGGCGGCATCGACGACCTGCAACAGCGCGCCGACCGGGCGCTGTATGCCGCCAAGGCCGCCGGCCGCAACCGCGTGGTCGGCTGGACCGCCGACCTGGCCGGCACCGCCCGATGATGGCGCACGACGACAAACTCGCCTACGAGGCGCTGGTGCAGTTCATGTACCGCACGCCGATCGGCCTGCTGCAGGCGGACATCGGCGGTGCCATCGACATGCTCAACCCCATGGCGGCGCAACTGCTGATGCCGCTCTCCCCGGATGGCGCGCTCGACGACCTGTTCGCGATCTTCGCCGCCGCGGCGCCGGACCTGCGCGCGGCGGTGGCGCGCTGCGATACGCCGTCCGGCGTGGTGGTCGAAGGCATGCGGATCGATGCGCCGGACGGACGCGACGGACCGCAGGTATTGTCGCTGTCGGTGATGAAGATCGACCGGAGCCGCCTGATGGCGACGATCAACGACATCACGCTGGAAACCCGGCGCGAGCAGGAGCGGCTGGCCAGCCGGCTGTCGTCGGCGGCGCGCACCGACGCGCTGACACGGATGCCGAACCGCAGCGCCGTGCACGATGAGTTGCGCGCGATCCTGGAACGCAACGCAGGCCAGGGCGACGGCAATCCCGGCTTTGCGGTGCTGTTCATGAACTGCGACCGCTTCCGCCAGGTGAACGATACGCTGGGCCAGGCGATGGGCGACCGCCTGCTGGTGCTGGTGGCCGAACGCATCCGCAACGTGCTGCGCCCGCCCAGCGACCGCATCACGGTGGGCCAGCGCGGCGGGCAGGTGGCGGCGCGCGTCGGAGGCGACGAATTCGTGATCGTGCTCGATGGCCTGCGCCGCGTGGAGGATGCCGAAAGCGTGGCGGCGCGGATGATCGGAGCGATCGGCCACACCTATCACCTGGATGGGCATGACGTGGTCTGCAACGTCAGCGTGGGTATCGCCTGGGGCGATGGCAACGATCCCGATGCGCTGCTGCGCGATGCCGGTATCGCCATGCTGGAAGCCAAGCGCGCCGGTGGTGCACGCTTCGTGCGGTTCGCCGCCGAGATGCGCGAAAGGGCCGCGCGCCGCAACGATATCGAGACGGAGCTGCGGCATGCGCTGCAGGCCGGGCAGCTGTTCGTGGTGTACCAGCCGGTGGTGGCGCTGCGGCCCGATGGCGGCACCGACCGGTCGGCCGGCGTCGAGGCGCTGGTGCGCTGGCGGCACCCGGTGCGCGGCATCGTGCCGCCGTTCGAGTTCATCGGCGTGGCCGAGGAGTGCGGATTGATCGGCGCGCTGGGCGACTACGTGCTGGAACGCGCGTGCCGCGACTTCGTGCGCTGGAGCACCGAGCTGGGCGAGCTGGCGCCGCGGCTGCTGGCCGTGAACCTGTCGCGCGCGCAGCTGGGGCAGCGCGACTGGGCCGGCACCGTGGCGCGCATCCTCGCCGAGACGGGCATGGACGCGCAGCGGCTGCAGCTCGAAGTGACGGAAAGCCTGGCGGCGCAGGATACCGACGTGCAGCAGCGCCTGCACGAGCTGAAGGCGCTCGGCATCACGCTGGCGCTGGACGATTTCGGTACCGGCTATTCATCGCTGGCCAGCCTGCACCTGCTGCCGGTGGACACGGTGAAGATCGACCGCTCCTTCGTGAGCCAGAGCGAGACGAGCCACCATCACCGCGTGCTGATCGAGGCCACCGTGAAGGTGGCGCAAAGCCTGGGCATGAGTACCGTGGCCGAAGGCATCGAAACGGCCGCGCAGGCCGCGGTGGTGCGCACGCTGCAGTGCGACAAGGGGCAGGGCTACCTGTACGCGCGGCCGCTGCCGAGCGATGAGCTGGCGGCCTGGCTCAGGCAGCCCGCCGGCGCCTGAGCAGCGCCATTGCCTGCCGGGCGAAGGGCAGGGGCAGACGCGGTAGGCAGGCCGGGTCCGCCGGATCGGCCAGGAAGTCACCCAGTACTTCCTCGAACAGCCAGGCATCGCCGGCATACTGCTTCTGGCGCATCGCCCGCGGCTCGCCGAGCCAGCGCAGCGCGAACCAGTCGGCCAGCAGGTCGCCCTGCGCTTCCATGTTGAAATCGGCCAGGCGCCGGACAGGCGCCAGCCGGTAACGGTAGGACAGGCCGGCGCGCAAGGCGCCGCGGCACATCACCGGGTAGCCCATCTGCCACTGCCATACGTGCACCATCTCGTGCATGAACCACAGCAAGCGCCAGGCCGGAGCGCGGGAAAAATCGTCCTGGTGGTCTTCCGGCCGGAACCAGACGTGTCCGTCCGGCGCCATGGCCGTGTGGCGCCATTGCATGCCGAAGAACCAGCCGCGGGCATGGATGCGCACCCGCTCGTAGTCGATCGCTGCCCCGAACAGCTTGCGGCAGCAGGCGATTTCACCGGATGTCAACGGCCGGGTATGTCCTGTAATCCCAACAATCATGAATGCACTTTATTTTTCGAGACCGAATTTATTGCGGTAAGGAACTAGTTGCGCGATAGAATCTTCACCAATGTAGTGTAATTCTGGAGAGTACCCGATGTTCCCGCAATCGCTGGCCCGCATGAAGCTTGCCCACAAATTCCTGATCCTCGCCATGCTGGCGCTGTCGATGACGGCCATTCCCAGCTGGCTTTACCTGCAGGAGAGCGGCAAGGCGCTGGCCGGCTACCAGGCCGAGCTGGCCGGCATGCCGGCCGTGGCGCAGGTACTGAAGGGGGTGCAGTTGGCGCAGCAGCACCGCGGGCTGTCGGCGGTAGTGCTGGCCGGCGGCGATGCCGAGGCACGCCGCGCCGCCAAGCAGCGGGAAGCCGATGCGGCATTCGGCGACATCGACGGCGCCGTGGCCGCCACCGGCGATGCCGGCCTGGCCGCGCTGTGGTCGGACGTGCGGCGCGACTGGCAAGGCGTGACCCGTGCCGTCGCTGGCAAGGCCATGGCGCCCGCCGACAGTTTCACGGCCCACTCGTCCATCGTGCTGCGGCTGATGCGGCTGCAGGAACTGATCGGCGACCATTACGGCCTGTCGCTCGATCCCGAGGCCGACACCTACCAGCTGCTGCAGGCGACCGTGTTCCAGATGCCCGTCCTTACCGAGGAACTGGGCAGGCTGCGCGCCCGGGCGTCGGTGCTGCTGACGCGGCACGAGGGTTCGCCCGAAGAGCGCTTCGCCGTCGCCGCGCTGCTGGCGCGCGCCGAAGACCGCCTGGCGCAGGCGATGAATGCGTTCGACAAGGCCGCGCGCGGCAATCCGCGTTTTGCCGCCGAGCTGGGCGCGCCGATGCGGGCGGCCGCCGACGGGGTGCGCGCGCTGACGCGGCGCGCCAATGACGAGGTGGTGGCGCCGGCCGCGATCACGGCATCGTCCGATGCGTTCTTCCAGGACGCGACACAGACGATCGATGCGCTGTTCGCGCTGAACGATACCTCGCGTGCCATGCTGAACACGGTGTTCGGCGAGCGTATCGCCGGGTTCGAACGCACGCACAGGCTGATGATCGCCGCACTCGCGGCCCTGGTGGCGCTGGCAGGCGCCGCGGGCCTGCTGATCGCGCGCTCGGTGACGGTGCCGATGAATCGCGCGGTCGAGGTGGCGCAGCGCGTGGCCGCCGGCGACCTGGCAAGCGATATCGAGGTGGGTCCGCCGAACGAGGTGGGGCAGATGCTGCGCGCGCTGCGCGACATGAACGACAGTCTGCGCGGGATCGTCGGCGACGTGCGGGGCAGCGTCGATGCGATCGGCTCCGCCACCGCCGATATTGCCAGCGGCAACGCCGACCTGTCGGCGCGTATCGAGGCGCAGGCGTCGAGCCTGGAAGAAACGGCATCGTCGATGGAAGAACTGACGGCCGCCGTGCGGCAGAACGTGGAGCACGCGCAGGGCGCCGGCGCGCTGGTGCGCACGGCCAGCGCCATGGCGCGGCAGGGCAGCGACGTGGTGCTGCGCGTGGTGGACACGATGGGCGAGATCGACGCCAGCGCGCGCCGCATCGTCGACATCATCGCCGTCATCGACGGCATTGCCTTCCAGACCAATATCCTGGCGCTGAATGCGGCCGTGGAAGCGGCGCGCGCCGGCGAGCAGGGGCGCGGTTTCGCTGTCGTTGCCGGCGAAGTGCGTACGCTGGCCCAGCGTTCGGCCGCCGCCGCGAAGGAAATCAAAGCGCTGATCGATGCCAGCGTCGACAAGGTCGGCGCCGGCAACGCGCTGGCCGGCAGCGCGGGCGAGGCGATGACGAAGATCCTCGCCAGCGTGGAACGGGTGGCCGGGCTGGTGCAGGACATCGCCCAGGCTTCCGGCGAGCAGAGCTCGGGCATCGAGCAGGTGAACACGGCGATCATGCAGATCGACGACGTTACCCAGCACAACGCCGCGCTGGTCGAACAGACCGCCGCCGCTTCCGCAAGCCTGGAGGAGCAGGCGCGCGCGCTGGTGCGGACGATGGGCGTGTTCCGGCTGGATACGGCGGCGCATTGATCGGAAGCCGGTCCTGCAACATTTCCGAAAACCGGGGTCAGACCCCGGTTTCAGGAAATATTTCCGGGAGTTACGGCGAAAAGGGCAGGGTTCAGGCCACTTTGGCCAGGAACGCGGCGAGTTCGCGGTTGACGTCGGCCGCATGACTGAGCGGGGCCATATGGCCGCCGGGTGTCTGCGCGCTGGTGGCGTGGGGCAGGGCGCTGGCCAGCCGGGTGGCGACGGCACGGGTGGAGGCGGGGCCGTCGCGGCCTGACAGCACGAGCGCCGGCACGCCGATCACGGCCATATCGGCCAGCGTGGCCGGTTCGCCGAGCAGGGCGGTGAAGTCGAGCCTGACCTTGGCGACCTGCGCGGCGAAGCGTTCGCGTACCGGTGCGGGCAGTGCCTCGAAGGCGCCGGAGCCGTTCCAGTAATCGATGAAGCGGCGCGCCGCCTGTTCCGGCGTGGCGGCCGCCTCGATCGCGGCGATGACGGCGGCGACTTCGGCGCGGCCGGTATCGCTTTCGTCGAGCAGGTGGAAGGCGACCGGTTCGAACACGGCCAGCGAACGGATGCGGCCCGGTGCCGTGCGGGCCAGCCGCAACGCGGTGGCGCCGCCATAGGAATGGCCGACCAGGTGGAAGGGCTCATCCGGAGCCAGTTGCGCCGCCAGCGCGGCCTCCACGGCCTGGACCTCGTGGGCAAGCGAGAAATCCGCCTGCATCGCTTCGTCCGGGAACGGCGCCCGGCCGTAGCCCAGCAGGTCGAGCGCGATGAAGCGGTAATCCCGTTCGTGCGCGGCCATCAGCGCGGCCCACTGGCTGCGCGAACTCATCGAACTGTGCAGCAGCACGACGGCGGGGCGGCGATCGGGGAGCGTAGCGGCGGTGGACATGGTTCTCTCGCGGTATCGGCAAAGCGCGCATTATAGAGCCGCCGCTCAGGCGAGCGATCACGCAAAAAGACGACGATGCCAGTCAGGCGATCGTCGTCCGGATATTCGTCATGCGCCGGCGTGTGCGGCCGCGCCACGCCGGTGCCGGGTCAGCTGTTGTTCAGCGCTGGTTCAGCTGTAGTTGCAGCTGTAGTTGCAGCTGACATGCAACTGGCCTCAGGCCTGCTTGCGCCGGCGGGCGAAGGCGCCCACCAGGCCCAGGCCGGCCACCATCATCGCGTAGGTGCCCGGTTCCGGCACGGCGCTGACGCTGATATTGTCGACGGCCACGTCGAAGTCGGTGAAGCCGTACATGTAGCCCGGCTTGTAGGTCGTGAACGCGATCTCGTCGACGCCGGCCAGCACGCTGGCGAACGTGCGGTCCTCCGGCAGGTATGGCGTGCCGTCGGAGAGTTCGGCGCCGTAGCCGCCCCAGCCCGACGGCAGGCCGATGGCCGACGTATCGCCGATGGTGACGGAGAAGTGCTTCCAGCCCTCGTTGGAAGCATCCAGCGTGCCGACCGTGTACCAGACGCTGGTGTAAGGCAGGCCATTGCCGGCGTTATCGTAGTCACGCAACTCGAGCACCAGGTCACGCGTGGTGTCCTGGCCGAAGAAGCTGACCTGCTGCGTCAGCACGTCGATGCCGAACGTGACGGACGACGTGGCCGTGTAGTCGCGCACGAATTCGGCGTTCGTGCTGTTGGCGAACGTGATGCCGAAGTTGTTGATGATGGTGCGGTAGGCCGGTGCGTCGTTGCCCAGGCTGGTGTCGATGCCGGAGCCGCCGACGCCGTTCAGGGGCTGCGTTCCTTCCCAGCCTTGTGTGCCGGAAGAGAAATCCGTCGTGGCCGCGGCGGCGCTGCCCGCGGCGAAAGCCAATGCCAATACCAAGTATGCCTGCTTCATCTTCATGTGCATTCCTTATCGTGGTTGATTAAGCATCCTGCCGCGGCCGGCAGTTCCGGCACGGTCGACTTTTGGTCGATGCGGCGAAGCCATTCTCGGCAGGCCATCACCATGTGTCAAAGGAGAAACATGAATTATTTGTAACAAAGTGCCGTGCTTATACGGCTGTGTTCGGAGGGGAAGACGAGCGGGCAAATAAACTCTGGTAGCGCTAGCGCAAATGATGAGGAATACCGCTATGTGGAGCCGGGCGCTGCGCTGCGGCGGTGGCTGGCGCGGCCGGCAGCCGCAGTGACTTTATTCGTGCAAGCCGGAGTGTGTCTCCGGCACCACGGTCAATCCAGGCTGGCCTGGCGCAACGACACAGTCTTGTCGTCCAGTTCCAGCTTCAGCCGGGCGGCCTTCAGCGTGGCGACGTCCACTTTCGGCGGCGTGCTGACGAGCTGTACCTTGGCACGCTGGCGATGGTCGACTTCCGCCGGGGGCAGCGTGAAATATTCCTTCACCACCTGCGGGCGCCCGTCGACGAAAGCTGGCGTGGTGGCCACGGCACCGTCGGCGGAAGCGGTATCGGCGGGCACCGATTCGACGATGGCGCAGGGCTTGTCCGACAACATCGTTGCGCCATTCGGATCGATGCATTTGTAGATCTGGTCGTTGGCCACGGCTCCCGGGCCAGCCAGTACGGCCAGTCCGAACGCGGCGGGAATGATGAAGCGGCGCATGGTTCACCTCCTGTTCAAGCAATGGAGGCAGTGTGCGCGCGGCGCGCGCGCGGGTCTGTTCGCCAACCCACGGAGGTCCGGAGGACCAGTCCTACAGCCGCGTGCGCTGTTTTCCCGGCCGCATGCCTTGGGCGGGTATTCCGGCAGGGCTGCCTCAGAGACGGCCGTGTTCCCGCAGCAGGCGCTCCCAGGCCGGCACGGCGGCGTTCCAGAAGGCGGGAATGGTCTCGGCGGCGACATGCAGGCCGAGGAAGCGCGCGGCCGGTTGCAGGCTTTGCGCCAGCAATTGTTCCGGTGCGGCGCCGTTGTCGAAGGCGGCGGCCCCGGTCTGTTTCGACAGTTTCTCGCCATCGGCATTGGCGACGACCGGCACGTGCAGGTAACGCGGGTGAGGGACACCCAGCAGCTCCTGCAGGTACAGCTGGCGGGGCGTGGAATCGAGCAGGTCGGCGCCGCGGACGATGTCGGTGATGCCCTGCGCGGCGTCGTCGACGACCACCGCCAGCTGGTAAGCCCAGAAACCGTCGGCGCGGCGAATGACGAAATCGCCGACTTCGGCCGTGATGTCCTGCTCGACGCGGCCATGCCAGCGGTCGTCGAAGCCGATCACCCGCGCAGGGTGGCTTGGCGTGCGCAGGCGCAGCGCGCGCGGCGCCTTGCCCGGTGCCAGGCCCGCGCGGCAGGTGCCCGGGTAGACCAGCATGGCATTGTGCGCCAGGCCGGAGCGCCCCTGCAGGTGAAGCTGGGAGTCGGCGATCTCCCTGCGCGAGCAGCCGCACGGGTAGACATGCTGCGCCAGTTGCGCCAGGGCCGCCTCGTACAGGTGTTCGCGGCGGGTCTGCCACGTCACCTCGCCATCCCATGCCATGCCGCAGCGGCGCAGCGAGGCCAGGATGTGCTCATCGGCGCCAGGCACGTTGCGGTCGCGGTCGAGGTCTTCGATGCGCACCAGCCACTGGCCGCCGTGCACCTTCGCGTCGAGGTAGCTCGCCATCGCCGCCACGAGCGAGCCGAGGTGCAGGGGACCAGTGGGGGAGGGGGCGAAGCGGCCGATGTAGGAACTGGATTGCATGATTTGCTTTGGCGGACTGTGCATAGTTGAGTCCGTTTGATTTATATCAATTGTAGCCTTATCGAGGCCGTGCCATGGTGTTCGCTTTTGACCGGGAGTGAAAACGTGACGACGAATACATTCAGAACGAAAGTGCGGGTTACCGCCCGCAACATCAAGGGCGATGGCAAGCACTCGATAAAGTCAAAAAAGTCGGAAAGCGCCAAACCCTGGAGTGTGGTTGCCGGGGCCGTCACACTGCTGAGTTTGCTAGGTGTAGCCGGGGCCTTGCTGGGGTACGGCGTCGCTGTAGCGACTCAGGCTAAGTTTGCCATTCCGCACGAAACCCTGTTCACGTCACCTTTCGAACTGATTGAATTATCCGTTGCAGCGATCATGCAGTTCTTCGAGCGTTTTTCAACGGTCGAATTATTGCGGGACCTGTACGGACCAATGGTGGCGGACATGCTGCCGACAACTGGAATACTGGCGGTCCTTTGGCTTCTGATTGCAGCGGCCATTGCATTCCGCAAACGCGTGATTGTCATATCGGCGTGGCTGTCCGCTGGTTTGAAGCGTTGGGTGTCGGAGAAAAAGGACCAGCGGACTCCGCTCTATAACTGGATCGTGCTCTCATTGAAGGGATTGGGAGTTGTCGCAGTGATCTTGCTTGGGATGCCTTTGGCCATGTGGGCCATGCTGATGGTGGTGCTGACAGCGTTGTTTCTGCTGTCCATGCTGCCGTTGCTTGGCATGAGCTCCGCAGGGCTTTACCTCGACAAGTATGTGATCATGCCGGAACACTGCGCACCTCTGCGTAGCCGGGCGAACCTAATGAAGCCTGGGGTGGACAAGAAACCGCAGCCCTACGCCGTTTGCGTCAGTGTCGAAAACCCACGGCTAGCACCGGCGGTAGGCCGCTTGGTATTCGCAACGAGTAGCGCGGTCGTACTGTTCGATCCGATCAAGGGCACAGTCACACGGGTACCGGCAAAGGACGCGAGAATCACCCTGATCGATCGCCTTTGAGTGCTGCCCGAATTCGAGTAGCGCACCGTAATGGACAGCGGCGCTGGCGTGCTCTATATTCGTCGCTCGTCCATACTCGCGGAAGGCAGGATGACCCAACCCCGTTTGCTCTCCCTCGACGCCTTTCGCGGCTTCACGATCGCCGCGATGCTGCTGGTGAATAATCCCGGCGACTGGGGCAACCTGTACGCGCAACTGGCGCACGCCGCGTGGCATGGATGGACGTTCACCGACTGCATCTTCCCGTTCTTCCTGTTCATCGGCGGCGTGTCGATGACGCTGTCGCTGGGGCGGCAGGCGGCCGCCGGCGCGGACAAATGGGCGGTGCTGGTGAAACTGTGGCGCCGCGCGGCGCTGATCTTCGCCATCGGCCTGTTCCTGAACCTGTACCCTGCCTTCGATCTTGCGACGGTGCGCATTCCCGGCGTGCTGCAGCGGATCGCGCTGTGCACGGCGCTGGCGGCGCCCATCGTCGTGTACTTCGGCTGGCGCGGCCAGTTGGCGTGGATCGCAGCGCTGCTGGCGGCGTACACCGCCGTGATGCTGTGGTTGCCGGTGCCCGGTGTCGACGGCGTGGTCGCCGCGGGTGTGCTGGAGAAAGGGCGCGATGCGGCGTCGTGGATCGACCGCATGGTGCTGTCGGGGCATATGTGGGCGGCGTCGACAACGTGGGATCCGGAAGGCCTGTTCTCGACGGTGCCGGCGCTGTGCAGCCAGCTGTTCGGCGTGCTGGCGGGGCACTGGCTGGTGGCACGCGCCGACAGTGGCGAGCGCACCGTGTGGCTGCTGCTGGCCGGGCTGGCGTTCGTGCTGGCCGGCACGGCGCTGGACGCGGTGCTCATGCCGGTCAATAAAAGCCTGTGGACGCCGTCCTTCTGCGTGCTGACCACCGGCTGGGCGCTGCTGGCGTTCGGCGCGTTCTACTGGCTGCTCGATGCCGCGCCGTCCGCGGCGCTGCGGGAACGCACCGCCACGCTGGCGCGGCCGTTCGTCATCTTCGGCATGAATGCGCTGTTCATCTATGCGCTGTCCGGCCTGGTGGTGAACACGATCGGCTATTTCGGCTGGCATGCGGCGATGTATGCGCCGGTCGCGGCGCTGCCGCTGGCGCCGAAGGCTGCATCGCTGGCTTACGCGCTGGCCTTCGTGCTGGCCATGTTCGCCGTCGCCTGGGCAATGTGGCGGCGGCGCTGGTTCATCAAGGTGTGACGGCCCGCATCGGCCGTGGCTCGGTGGCGAACACCAGCAGCCCGGCGGCGGGGAACAGCAGGCCGGTCATCAGCACGCCCTGCCAGCCATGGTGCGCATACATCCAGCCGCCCGCCGAGGAGCCGAGCGCGCCGCCCATGAAGAAGATCGCCATGTACAGGCCGTTCAGGCGCGAGCGCACGTCGGCACTGAGCGCGTAGAGCGCCCGCTGCCCGGTGACAAGGCTGGCGGAGACGGCGCCGTCGAGCACGATCGCGACGACCACCAGCAGGCCCAGTTCGAACACGCGGCCGCCATGCAGCAGCAGTGGCGCGGCGAGCGACAGCACGGCGGCCGCCAGCGCGATGGCCGTCGTCGAGCGGGACTTGCCCTGGTCGGCACGGCGGCCGGCGAGCGGCGATGCGAGGGCGCCGGCCACGCCGGCCAGCGCGAAGATCGCGATGCCCGATTGCGACAGGCCGAACGCAGGGCTGGCGAGGATCAGCGGCACGGTGGTCCAGAACAGGCTGAAAGCACCGAACATGCAGAACTGGTAGGCCGAACGGCGGCGCAGGATCGGCGTGGTCTTCAGCAGGAACCACAGCGATGCCAGCAGCGCAGGATAGGTATTTTGCTGCGTGGCGCCCGCATGCGCCGGGTCGCGTTGCGGCAGGCGGCGCTTGAGTACCAGCGCCAGCCCGGCCATGACCAGCGCCGAGAGCACGAAGATCGCGTGCCAGTCCAGCGCATCGGCGACGAGCCCGGATACGGGCCGCGCCAGCATGATTCCCAGCATCAGGCCGCTGACCACGGTGCCCACCGTCTGCCCGCGCGTTTCCGGCTTCGCCAGGTGCGACGCGAAGGGCACGATGACCTGCGCCGCCACCGAGCCGAGGCCGATGCAGAACATCGCCGCCAGGAACAGCACCGCGCTGGTGCTGACGGCGGCAACGGCCAGCGCGCACGCGGTACCTGCCAGCGCCGTGACGATCAGCCGGCGGTTCTCGACCAGGTCGCCGAGCGGCACGATGAAGATCATGCCGAGGCAGTAGCCCAGCTGCGTGAGCGTGACGATCAGGCCGGCGGCCCCTGGATCGAGCCCCGTCGCCTGGCTGATCGGGCCGACCAGCGGCTGGGCGTAATACAGGTTGGCGACGATCAGGCCGGTCGCCGTTGCCATCAGCCACACCATCGCGGCGGAAATATCGTGTTGTTCTTGTTGTTTCGTGTGCACTGCAATTCCTTGTTGTTACTGATAACGCATATTGCCCAAAACCGGAATCGGATCCCGTTTTTGGGCAATATTTTCAGCCGGTACTTTTTGACAGGCCCTGGGTGGGTTCCAGGGCCGGAGCGCTAGCCGCGCAGGATGTCGCCGAGGATTTCGTAGGAGCGCAGCCGGGCGCGGTGATCGTGGACCTGCGAGGTGACCATCAGTTCGTCTGGCTGGGTGCTGGCGATGAAGGCGTCCAGCTGGACGGCGACGGTGGCGCGGGAGCCGGTGGCGGTGCAGGAAAGCACGGAGTCGAGCATCGCGTTTTCCTGCGGGCCGAGGGTGGCGCGGTAATCCGCCTGGGGTGGCGGCAGCTTCGACGGGCGGCCGGTGCGCAGGTTGACGAAGGCCTGCTGCATCGACGTGGCGAGGAACTGCGCTTCGTCGTCGGTGTCGGCGGCGAATACGTTATAGCCCAGCATGACGTAGGGCCTGGCAAGCTGCGGCGAAGGCTTGAAGTTGGTCCGGTAGAAGTGGATCGCCTGCATCATCATCTGCGGCGCGAAGTGCGAGGCGAAGGCGTACGGCAGGCCGAGATGGGCGGCGAGCTGGGCGCCGAACAGGCTCGAACCCAGGATCCACAGCGGCACCTTGGCGCCCTGGCCCGGCACGGCCAGCACGCGCTGGCGCGGCGAGTCGCTCATGTAATCCTGCAGTTCCAGCACGTCCTGCGGGAATTCGTCGGCATCGGAGCCCAGGTTGCGGCGCAGTGCGCGCGCGGTGGTCTGGTCCGAGCCGGGAGCGCGGCCCAGGCCCAGGTCGATACGGCCGGGGAACAGCGCTTCCAGCGTGCCGAACTGCTCGGCGATCACCAGCGGCGAGTGATTGGGCAGCATGATGCCGCCGGCACCGACACGGATCGTGCTCGTGCCAGCGGCCACGTGGGCGATGACCACGGCGGTGGCGGCGCTGGCGATGCCCGGCATGCCGTGGTGCTCGGCCAGCCAGAAACGGTTGAAGCCCCAGCGCTCGCCGTGCTGCGCCAGGTCCAGCGTGTTGCGCAGCGATTCGCCGGCGTGGCTGCCTTCGGCGATCGGGGAAAGATCAAGTATGGATAATGGAATCATCGGAATTTACGAGGGCCGCGCCACGATATCAACGCAGCCCTGCCTTTCATGCAAAGTTTCCGCTTGCAGCGACGCCGGGTGGTATTGCTCAAACGGTGTCGTGCATTGTGTCACGGCTGGCGCGTTCCTGCAGGAGGGCGCGCAGCTGGGCGGGCGCCAGCGGCTTGACGATGTGCCGGTGGAAGCCCGCGGCCTGCGAGTTTTGCTGGTCCTTTTCCTGGCCCCAGCCGGTGACGGCGACCAGCATGCAGTCGCGCTGGCGCGGGTCGGCGCGCAGCCGGCGTGCCAGTTCGTAGCCATCCATGCGCGGCATGCCGATGTCGAGGAAGGCGATCTGCGGTTCGAAGCTTTCCGCGCTGCGCAGCGCGGACAGGCCGTCGTAGCACACCGTGACCGTTTGCCCGGCCGCGATCAGCAGTGTGCGCAGCGTGTTGGCGTGGTCGATATTGTCGTCGGCCACCAGCACGCGCAGGGGCGACAGCGGCGCCGCGCCGCCATCGTCGACCTGCGCCGGCAGGGCCGTGCCGAGCGTGACCGGCAGCTCCAGCGCAAACGTGCTGCCCAGGTCCTTGCCAGGGCTGGACGCGCTCAGCGTGCCGCCATGCAGTTCCACCAGCCGGCGCGCCAGCGACAGGCCGATGCCCAGCCCGGCCTGCGCGCGGCCCAGCGAGCGGTCGGCCTGGAAGAAGATGTCGAAGACCTGCGGCAGCACGTCGGCGCCGATGCCGATGCCGTTGTCGCTGATCTCGATCCGCACGCGCTCCGGCCCGTGCAGGCGGACGGCGTGCAACGCAATGCGCCCGCCGTTGGGCGTGTACTTGGCGGCGTTGTTCAGCAGGTTGGACAGCACCTGCGCCAGGCGCGTCGGGTCGCCATGCAGCGCGACCGGCTCGTCCGGCATGTTGACCGACAGCGCATGCCGCCGCTGCGCGATCAGCGGGCCGGCCGTTTCCAGCGAGTGCGTGACCACGTCCTGCAGCACGATCGCCTCGGCACGGATGCCCAGCTTGCCGGTGGTGATGCGCGACACGTCGAGCAGGTCGTCGACCAGGCGCACCATCTGCTTCAGCTGGCGGCCGATGATGTCCAGCACGTTCGGCGGCGGCGGCTTGCCGGGCCCGCCCAGCCGCATGATCTCGAGCGCGTTGACGAGCGGCGCCATCGGATTGCGCAGCTCGTGCGCCAGCGTGGCCAGGAACTCGTCCTTGCGCAGGTCGGCGGCCTGCAGCGCTTCCTGGGCCGCGCGGCGTTCGCGCAGTTCGTTGTCGGCGCGGCCGCGCGCCTCGTCCAGCGCGGCGGCGGCGCGCACCAGCGAATCGGCCACCTGCTGGGCTTCGGAAAAATCCACCACGGCCGGCTGCACGTGCTGCCCGGTGCCCAGCGCGGTGGCCGGCCCGATCAGCGCCTGCACCGAGTGGGCGATGCGCCCGCCCACCAGCCATGCCATGGTCAGGCCCAGGGCCAGGATGACCACGGTGGCGATGATCAGCGATTCCAGCGTGCGCATCAGGCCCGCGGCCAGGTTCGCATGGGGAATGCCGAGCGTGACGCTCCAGCCGGACTTGACCGAGCGGCTGTACAGCATCACGACCGGGTTGCCATCGACCGTGGAGCCTTCGAACGTATCCTCGAGCTGGCGGCGCATGCGCTCGACCAGGTCGGGCGCGGGCAGGGTGCCACGGTAGCGCTCGATATCGACGTTGCGGGCGACGATGCGCAGGCTGCCATCCAGGATCGCGGCGCGCCACGTGGCGGGGATCTGCTGGTCGCGCAGGATCCCGCCGAGCGCAGCCGGCAGCACCTGCGCCGCCAGCACGTAGCGCACCACGCCGCCGCGCATGACCGGCACGCCGACGGTGATGGTCTGGCCGCCCGTGCCCGCGGCCGTCAGCCCGGTCACGACCGGTTGCGCGGTGCGCATCACATCGCGCAGCAGCGCCGCATTGCCGGGGGCGACCGGCACCGCCGACGCCGCGGTATTCATCAGCTGGCGCCGGGTCTGCGCGTCGTACAGCACGATTTCGGTGATCGGCAGGATCGCGTGGACGTTGGTCGCTTGCCGGCGGAATTCTGCGATATCGGTGTCATCGATATCGTCGGACACCGACAGCGCCGACAGCGCGGTGATGACGGTGTCGAAGTCGCGGTCCACCACGGCAACCATCGAACGCGCCGTTGCCATCGCTTCGCCCAGCAGGCTGGCACGCTCGACGCGGTAGTGGTCGTAGATCAGGAAGGCCGACACGATGGCTGCGGGCAGCACGCAGCTGAGCACCAGCAGCGCCAGCCGGAAACGGATGGTGGGCAGGCGCGGGTGTGTATGCGGCGGTAGCTGACCGGGGCTTGTCTGCACGAAATGTGGAGGTGCGTGTACACTCGTTAATAGTTCTATCAAGTTACCATAAGCTTGCGCCCGGTGACAGCGGGCAATGTCCCGAAGCGGTCCTGTTGCGTGAGCCACCACGATTTTTGCCGACATGACGATGCTGAAAATAGCTCTACTGTGGCAGGCTAATAGAGTTCGCCACAAACTAATAAAGTTCGCCACAAAACAATAATGTTCGCCACAGCGGTCGCGGTGCCTGGGGTGCGGACATGGGTAGCGCGCCAGCGTCTTGCCCTGCCAGCAATAACCTTGTTGTATGAGCCATACCCGCCGACCGCTTTCGGCCCAGACTGTGTAAAAACTCAGAAATGGATAGATGTGATCAGTCTGCACCCGGCCGCTGCATTTCTGCGGTTTGAAGGGGCGCTACATGAGCTATTCCCACCTTTCGAGCTCGGCGACTGAACCAGTAGGGTAACCGCTGCAAACGCACGTTGTAACGCCCGTAAAAGGGCATATGCCCTGACTGCTTCGATCATGCCATCGACACCAAGTAACGTCATCAAGCGCTTCAGGTTATAGGCGAGCACGTGCAGGCTCATCTCGGCCTTCACACGCTCGAGTCCTTTTGTCAGGAAATGCGTGGCGCCCATCCATGACTTGATCGTCCCGAAGGGATGCTCGACCGAGCAACGCCGGATTCGCATGGCGTTCGGATTTTGTTCAAGACGCTCCTGCATGTCGTCAAGCACGTCCTGGTGTTCCCAGCGCGTCACCCGGCGCTCCTGGCTCGACGTGCACTTATCCTTGAGCGGGCAACCCTTACAGTTCGAGCTCCAGTAGCGATGAAGCGTCATGCCCTTTTCAACGCCGGAAAATCGCCAGATCAGGGATTGACCAGCTGGGCAGCGGTACTCGTTCTTCTCCCGATCGTAGACGAAATCGGCTTTGTCGAATCGCCCGTCGGCCTTGGCATTGGACGTCTTTGTCGCTGGCACTACTGCAGTGATGCCGGCTTGGCTGCATGCCGGGACTTCCTCGCCTTTGAAGTAGCCGCGATCAGCGATCGCAGTTAGCGTGGTGGTCCCGATTGCAGTGCGGGCCTTCTTAGCCATCCTTGACAGTTGATCGCGGTCGCTGCCGATATTGGTTACCTCGTGCTCGACGATCAGGTGGTGCTTGGCGTCGACCGCGGTCTGGACGTTGTACCCGACGATGCCCGAGCCTCGCGTCATCATTGAACGGGCATCCGGATCGGTCAGCGAGATCTGCGTTTCGCCAGTCGCTTCCAGCTTCGCTTCGATTTCCTTAAGGACAGCCATCTGCGACTTCATCGCCGCGATCCTGTCGTTCAGCCGGGTGCTGCGCGCTTGTTTCGTCGCCGGTTCTTGCCTGTCAGCCGTGTCCAGGTCTGCCAAGTAACGACCGATGTTGGCCTCGATCTCTTCCATCCTGCGCTTGAGCTTGGCCTGCGTGAAATTGCGATCACTGCTGTTGACTGCCTTGAACTTGCTGCCGTCAATTGCGACCATTGCATCGGCGAACAGGTCCAGTTGTTGACACAGTACGATGAACTGCCGGCAGACATTGCGAATCGCCTTGCCGTTGTCCTTTCGGAAGTTGGCAATCGTTTTGAAGTCCGGCGTCAGCCGCCCCGTCAGCCACATCAGTTCCACATTACGTTGCGCTTCACGCTCAAGCCGCCGGCTCGACTGAATGCGGTTGAGGTAGCCATAGATGTAGAGCTTGAGCAGTACTGCTGGATGGTAGGACGGTCGTCCCGTCCTGGCCGGCTGCACACGCCCGAAGCCGAGTTTTCCCAAGTCGAGTTCTTCTACAAATACATCGACCACGCGAACCGGATTGTTCTCGGCCACGTAGTCGTCCAGCAGCTCAGGCAGCAACGTCCCCTGTCCTCGGTCTTCACCTTCAATGAAGCGCTTCATCTTGCACCCCGGTTGATGAGATACTCACCCAACGTTTACCGAACT
>NZ_JBUPWE010000034.1:0-29857 GCF_055502615.1 Pseudoduganella sp. jia 9
TGGCCGGACCTTCCGCAGGATGACGGCTCTCATCCCGGCTGCATGGCGGACGCACATAGTCACTGGAAGAGTGACCAGGACCGCAGCCGCATCCCGGTCAATACCTCATTGCGCAAGAATATCGATGTCGTCTGCCGAATCCTCCGCGCGAACATGGTGGACAACCGGGTCAGCGGCCAGATACCCCTCCAGGCCCGCCATGAATGCCTGGTGGTCGCTGCTCGGTTCGAATCCCTGCGTATGGTCCTCGAGCGTTTGCCATCGCACGATGAGGTTGAAATGCGATGGCGTCTCGATCCCTTGCATCAGCCGATGGCCTCGATAACCCTTCGCGCGCGACAGCAGATGAACGACCTCGTCGAACGCGCGTTTGAAGGAATCGATCCGATCGGGTTTGACCGGTAGCGCAGCAATTTCGTAAATCATGATGTGCTCCTTCGACAGTGCTTATGCGTTGACCAGCGGAGTGCTCGAATCCGCTGCCGGGACCACCTCGATGGCGACCTTTCCACGCAAGCCGTTATCCCGGCTTTCCAGGCGGGCATGCGCGCGTGGAATGTCGGCCAGCGAATAGACAGCGCCGACGTGGGGACGCAGTTGGCCACGTTCCACCAGGGCGCTCAGTTCGTCGAGCTTGCCGCGATTCTGCCGTGTGAAGACGAAGTGATAACTCGCGTTCTTGCCCCAGGCCTGGATCAGGTTTTGCGGCTTCGCGGTATCGACGATGGAAACCACCCGGCCGAGCTGGGCAAGCGCGTCAGGACTGCGGGCGAGGGTATCTCCACCGATCGTGTCGAAGACCACGTCGACGCCCCGGCCGGCGGTTTCACGCATGACGACGTCGACGTAATCTTCATTCGCGTAGTCGATGACGACATCGGCGCCCAGGCTGCGCACGAAGTCGGCCTGGTCGGCACGGGCGGTCGTGAAGACCCTTGCACCGATGGCCTTGGCCACCTGGATCGCCACATGGCCCACGCCACCCGCGCCGCCATGCACGAGGATGCTTTCGCCGACGCGCAGCTGCGCACGCACGACCAGCGCTTCCCATGCCGTTCCGCCGACCAGGGTCAGGCTTGCCGCTTCCACATGGCTGAGCGAAGCAGGCTTCTTCCCGATGATGTTTTCCGCTGCGACGTGGTACTCCGCATAGCTTCCCGGACCATCGAAAATCTGTGGCGTGTACCAGACCTCGTCGCCCGGAACAAATGCCGTCACTCCTGCGCCGATTTCCTCGACCACACCCGAAACGTCGTGTCCGGTAATCGCCGGAAGGGGAACGTGGTCCTGGTAGTCGCCGCGGCGCACCTGGTAATCCAGCGGATTGATGGAAGTGGCGTGGACCCGGACGAGAACCTGTCCTGCTCCGGGAACCGGCCTGGGCACGTCGCGAAGTTCGAATGCATCCGGGCCGCCAAAACTGGTAAGTGTCATCGCTTTCATTGTCGTCCTCATTTCGTCAAAAAGGGATATCGGGAAATTCCGATGTATACAAGCAAAAAAATTTACAGGTCTTTGCCGATGCGTTCGGCCAGGGCACTGATGGCTTCTTCGTTACGCTTGTAGTAGGTCCACTGACCGATGCGCCGTACTTCAATCAAGCCAGCTCTTTGCAGAGTTGCGAGATAGTCAGAGACTGTCGACTGCGACAATCCAACACCCTCCTGGATACTGCTCACGCAGACACCGACCGTATGAACGTCCCCTTCGTCCTGCGGGGGGAAGCCGTTCACGGGATCCTTCAACCGTCTCAGGATGTCGAGGCGGGTACGGTTGGAGAGGGCCTTGAATATTTCGAGTAAGTCCATGCGTTGGAGTATATCGAGATTTCGCGATATGTCAAGCTATTCAGCAGGCCTTGGTGAAAGAAAGTTTGCTGCTCAGGCAAACCAGGCGCTATCGCCGGTACACTCCGCATGAGCTGCCGCGTCGGGCGGTTTCGCTACTGGTACTGCCGTATCGAGGGAAACGGACCCGCGCCGGCATGGCGCGGTGTCCGCTGCACCAACGCGTTCTTATTGCGCGGCTTTCCGGTCGCTGACAGCCTGCACCAGGTCG
The DNA here is from genome assembly GCF_055502615.1 of Pseudoduganella sp. jia 9. Lineage (NCBI taxonomy): Bacteria > Pseudomonadati > Pseudomonadota > Betaproteobacteria > Burkholderiales > Oxalobacteraceae > Pseudoduganella > Pseudoduganella sp. jia 9. The sequence continues at coordinate 2,059 of NZ_JBUPWE010000034.1, forward strand.
ATCTGGGCTTTCAGCGGATCGGCCTCGAACGCGGCAGCCGTGCCAGCGGCGGTGAACTCGAGCATGCCGTTCCTGTCGCCGGCATAGGACGGCCACGCGGTGCGGCCACCGCCGTTCGGATTGCCCGACTTGGCGAATTGCGCCCAGTAGCCCGTCGCCAGCCGCGATACCGCCGTGTCCTGGCTCGTCACCGCGCTGCCATACGTGTCCGCCAGGGTGCCGAACACGTAAGGCATCTCGGCGGCATGCACGGCGCCGGGCACCTTGTCGCGGACCGACTCGGCGACATACGAGAAGCGGTACACATAGGCGGGCTGTCCGTGCGCGGCGAAGATCCGCGCCGCGAACCGCGCCGGCTCGTCCATCAGTTGCACGCGGGCGATCTGGTTGCGCACCTCGTCGACGGTGGCGGTGCCCTTGGGATCGAAGGCGGCACGCGCCGCCGGCAGGTTTTGCGCGCCGAAGATGGCGAAGGCTTCATCCTTGGTCTGCGCTGGAGCGGGGAAACCGAGATCGAGATCGGTACTGCCGATCAGGAGCGGGACGGGGGTAAACTGGCCGCTGGCATACTGCGCGCCCGGTTCATCCACCACCATCTTCCCTTCGATCATCGGGCCGCCCGCATAGTTGTAACCCAGGTAGAGGTTGGCCTGCACCTGGTCGGCGGACAGCGCGCGCAGCGCGGCCAGGCCGCCGGCGCCGGTATCGTCGATTCCCACGCTCTTCGCAAAGGCCACGCCGATTTCTTCGCCGTAAGCGCCGACGCCCTTGGGGTTACGGCGCAGGTAAAGGCGGTACACCTGGTTCTCGCGCCCATTGCCCGACTGGACGATCGCCTTCTGGAACAATCCCTTGGCCAGCGGTGTCGTCAGCAGCGAGTGCACCGACTCGCCGCCGGCCGACTCGCCGGAGACGGTCACGTTATCGGGATCGCCGCCAAAAGCGGCGATATTACGCTGGATCCATTTCAGCGCCGCGACCTGGTCCATGTAGGCGTAATTGCCCAGCAATTCGTTGGGCTGCTCGGCGGTCAGCGCGGGATGGGCGAAGAAGCCGAAGCGCCCGAGGCGGTAATTGAACGTCACCAGCATCACGCCTTCCCTGGCGAACGCCTTGCCGTCCGACGCGCCGCTGCCGTAGGTATAGGCGCCGCCGTGGATATACACCAGCACGGGCAATTTGTCGCGCGCCGGCACCTCGCTGGCCGGCCGCCAGACATTGAGGAACAGGCAATCCTCGGAGGGCGTCGCTGCGGCCGTCGGCGCAGCGTTCGGGAATACCTGCTGCATGCAATCGTGGCCGAACGCGGTGGCCTGGCGCGTCCCGCTCCAGGCCACGGCCGGCTGCGTGGGACGCCAGCGCAGGTTGCCGACCGGTGGCGCCGCATACGGAATGCCCTTGAACGACAGCACGCCATCGGCTTCCGCCCCCTGGAGGATGCCGCTGTCCACGGTGACCATGGTCCGGTCGCCGGACAGGCCGCCGCAGCCGGCCAGCAGGACGATCGACCCGGCCAGCCCCAGCGACAGGGGCAGACGCTTCAAGGTGTAGCCGATACCAGTGCAGTGCGAGGCGATGCTCATGCTCATTTCTAACCCTTCGATTGTTTTAGTGGTGGGAGGTTCAGGTTGAAAACAGTGCGGAAAGCCGATACGACGGACAACGATGGTGGCGCCTGCGGCTGTTGCACGCGCCACCCATGCAGGTACAGCGGTGGTACAGGAGTGGGTACTACAGCAGGAAGCCCAGCGCGTTCAGCGCCTCCTGCGAATTGATCAGCCGGACCACCTTCCGCTCCAGCAGTGCGCCGCCGGGCAGCAGGCGCACCCGGTGCGTCAGGTTGGCGGCGAACAGCGTGGTCGCGCCGCGCTTGTGGGCGGCGAGCAGCTGGGCCGAACGCACTTCGACGATGTCGCCGTCGATGCCCGCGAGGGTGAAGCGCGATACCGTCCGGATCGTCCGCGCCGAATCGGCGGCCGACATCGAATAGCCGGACGTGAAGCGCTCGATGCGCAGGCGCCGCATGCGTGCATCGTCGTAGGCGTAGTTCAGCTGGCTCTCGAAATCGTCCGTATCGGGATCGATCGGCACCACGTAGTGGCCGTCCTCGGCCCACAGGGCGCCCCAGGCGTCGTAGTCCTTGTTGTCCAGCAGTTCGGCTTCGCGCCAGATGAACGCGATGGCGCGGCCCAGCGGGCTCGTCAGGTCGGCGACGGGGATATCCATATCAGTCATTGCTCATCATCCTCTTCCACATGGCATAGGCTTCGCGCATGCCGGTTTCATCTGTCGAATGCGACACCTTGTCGCCGTTGCTGTCCACCCACTCGCGGTTCAGGCCGCGATTGACGAGGATCGGCACGTCCTTCCCGGCACGGGCCCCGCTCTGCACGCGCTCCCACGCTTCCGCATCGTCGGGACTGCCGAAGCCGAACGGGCCCTGGAAGTGTTCGTGGATGCGCAGGCGTTCGCGGTTGGCGATCTCCGGGCCGCCATCCATGCCCAGCGCGATGTGGCGGATCTCGGTCTCGTCCACCGCGACGGGGCGCAGCACGCGGAAGAACGACATCGACATGGCCACGTTGGGGAACAGGTTCAGGTTGAAGCCCGCACCGTGCAGCGAGCGGACGATGCGGCGCACCTGCTCGGCCGGATAATCCTTCGACAGCGCGTCGATCACGTGCTGGAAGCGCTCCTGCAACTGCTCGGTGCCGTCGTCGACGTCGAGGTCGACGTGTTCCGGCACCATCACCATCACGCTGTGGCCATTGCCCAGCGAACGGGTGATCGCTTTGTCGTCCGTCATGAACGACAGCATTTCCGACGTTTCGGCGTCCACCGATTGCAGGAAGGTCTTGTGCACCACCGGGAAGTGGTAGCCGTCGGTGGTGTTCTCCAGCTGGATCTTCCAGTTGCCCTTGAAGGTGAACTTGTGTTCGCCCTGCGTCTTGACCGGGAAGCCGGCGCCCTGTTTCATGAACAGGTCGATCCAGTGGCGCGCGTTGCCGAGGAAGTCCTCGAGCGGCTCGATGTTCTGGTTGTAGCTGGCGAAGATCATGCCGGCGTACACGCCGACGCGAAGGCTCTTCAGCGGCAGGTCGGCCTTCTCGACCACGTCCTCGTAGCCGTCGGAATAGGGCAGGCCGCGCAGCTTGCCGTCCAGTCCATACGACCAGCTGTGGTAGGGGCAGGTAAAGCCGGTCGCATTGCCCCTGGTTTTTTCGCAGACCGTGGCGCCACGGTGGCGGCAGCGGTTTTCCAGCACGTGGATGTTGTCCTGGCGGTCGCGCACGACGATCACCGGATTGCGGCCGACGAACGTGGACCGGAAGTCGCCCGGTTTCGGCAGTTCGCTGACATGGGCGACCCATACCCAGGTGCGGGCAAAGATGCGCTCCATCTCGGCATCGAAGATCGCCGGGTCGGTGTAGAGGGCAGGGTCGACGGCGCCGTCCTGCACCAGGCTGCCGTAAGTGGAATCCGCCGTGCGCGGATGAAAACGTAAGGGGGCGTTCATGTGATGCTCCAGTAAAGGGAGAAGTTATTGGTCCGGGCCGCGCAGCGCCTGTTCCAGGTGCAGCGCCAGGGCGCAGAGGCGTTCGTCGTCGCCACGGCGGCCGACCAGCTGCAGTCCCGCCTTGACGCGGCTGCCGGTGCGGCCGGACGCGGCGGGAACGGGAACCGGATAGCTCAGTGCCGGATGGCCGCTGAGGTTGAAAGGGCGGACCAGCGCGCTCAGCGCGACCACCGGGCGGCCCGCCGCCACGTCGGCCAGCGTTGGCGGCAGCGACGGCAGCGTGGGCAGCAGCAGCGCATCGACACCGTCCAGGGCCTGGTCGACTTCGGCGATGAAGCGCGCGCGTACCGCTTCGGCGTGCGCCAGCGCGCCATGGGTGGTCGCGCTGGCCGCCACCAGCCGCTGTGCGACGTCCTGCCCGAGCCGGCTGTCGCTGGCCAAGTCGCCGAAGGCGTTCCAGGTTTCCTTGTTGATCACCGCGATCGCGGCGTCGAATGCCGCCTGCATGCCGGGCAGCTCGCGTGGCTGGGCGGACCAGCCGCTGGCCTGCAGCGCCGCAGCCAGGGCGTCCTGCACGGCGTCGTCGCTCGCGGTGGCGACAAGGCCGATCCGGGCGCCATGCATCGGTGCCACCGCGGCGCCGCCATTGAAATCGCGTGCGATCGCGGCCATGACGTGAACGAGGACGGACATCATGCGGGCAAACGGGCCGACGCAATCGAGGCTGCTCTCGCGCGGCCAGGCGCCGCGCCGGCTGACCCGGCCGAACGTCGGCTTCATGCCGATCACGCCGCAGCAGGCGGCCGGCAGCCGGATCGAGCCGCCGGTATCGCTGCCCAGCGCGGCATCGACCTCGCCGCTGCCGACGGCGGCGGCCGACCCGCTCGACGATCCGCCCGGGATCAGCAGCGGATCCTGCGGATTGAGCGGCGTGCCGGCCCATGCGTTCACGCCGCTCATGCCGTATGCCAGTTCATGCATCGTGGTCTTGCCGGCGATGTGCCAGCCGGCATTGCGCAGCGCCGCGACCGTGTCGGCATCGCGTTCGGCCGGCGGCGCGTCGGCCAGCGCGCCGCAGCCGGCGCAAGTGGGCAGGCCGGCGATGTCGATGCAATCCTTGACGGCGATCGCCGGGCCATCGGTGCCGTGGCCGAACCGTTGAACCCAGGCGCTCATGCCGCGGTCTCGGTGCGCGCGCCCCACGGCATGCATTCCAGCCGTTCGGTGCGGAAGTGGGCGATGCGCCAGCAGCCTTCGCTGCCGCGGGCGAAATCCACGTCGAGACGCGCGGTGATCGCTTCCGATCCGCCGCTGCCGTACGTGGACAGTTGCAGCATCAGCCATTGACCGCGCGCGGTGGCGCCGTGGTCCGCCACGCTGACCTGTTCGGACGTCAGGAAATGCAGGTTGCGCTCGAAGTGCGGCGAAGGCGCCAGGTAGCTGCCGACGAACGCCACGATGGCCTTCCGGCCCTGGTGGCGGCCGAAGGTGCCCGTGTAGTGCCGGCCCACGCCTTCCCATATCGCATCGGCGGTAAACAGGTCCGGCAGTTGCGGGAAGCTGCGGTCGTCGCAGGGCTGGTCGCACAGCAGCATGTAGCGGGCGAGGGTGGCGCGTATTGCCTGGGCGCTTTCCAGCCGGTCGAGACGGCTGGCCAGTTCCCGGAACGTGCCGGTGGCGGTGTCAGCGGAAGTCATGCGGTTCTTTCACGGTGATGACAGGGTGAGACGATTCTAGAAGCTGGACTTGCATTCATCAAATTGATGATTTCGATGGTGTCCATGAATATGGTGGATTTAACTCGCCACAGCATCAGGCAAGGAAATCGCCCAGTTCGCGGGTGAATTGCTGCGCCGCTTCGACATTCGACAAATGCGAGGCATCGAGGATCGCGCCGCGCGCGCCAGCGATCCGTTCGCGCATGAAGTCGGCGTCGGCGACCGTGGTGACGGGATCGTGCCGGCCTGCCACCAGCAGCGTCGGCACGCCGATCGCCCGGATCTCCTCGCGCAGGTCCGCCCTCGCCAGTGCCCGGCAGCACGCGGCGTAGCCGGAGGGCGATGTGCGCCGCAAGCCGCCGATCAGGCCCTCTGCCACCTCCGGCGTGTGCTGGATGAAGCCGGGCGTGAACCAGCGTGCCGCGGCGCCGTCGGCCACCGCGTGCATGCCGTGCGACGCGACCTGTTCTGCGCGCTCGTGCCAGCCGGCCGCGGTGCCGATGCGCGCGGCGCTGTTGGCGACGATCAGCCGGTCGAGGCGCTGGCCCGCATGGGTGGCCAGCCACAGCCCCGTCAGGCCGCCCATCGAGATGCCGCAGAAGGCGGCTTTCGCGATGCCCAGCCCATCCATCAGGCGCAGCACGTCGTTGCCGAGCTGTTCCAGGGTATAGCCGGAGACAGGGTCCGTGCCCGCACCGGAACCGCCGTGGCCGCGCGTGTCGTAGCGCAGCACGCGGAACCGGCCGGCCAGCGCGCCGGCCTGTGCATCCCACATTGCCATCGTGGTCCCCAGCGAATTGGACAGCACCAGCACCGGGGCGTCGGGCGGCCCCTGCAGGCAGTAGGCGATCTGTTCGGGGCCTGGCGTGAGGATCCGCGTGGCGGACAGCGCATCAGGCGACAAAGTGCGCTCGCTCGATCTGGTCGGCCGGCAAGCCGTCGCGCTGGGCATGCAGGTCGAAATCGAAGTCGATCGAATAGAACGGCGCGTCCACTTCGCTGGCGCGCAGCGCATCCGCATCGGTGACCTTCGTCATCGGCGGCACCAGGCCTTCGCGGGTAGCGAACGCGAAGTCGTCCCACAGGTAAGGGTCGCCGTCGATGTTGATCTGCGTGGTCAGCTTGCGATGACCCGGCGCCGTCACGAAGAAGTGGATGTGGGCCGGACGGGTGCCGTGGCGGCCCAGCTGCGTGAGCAGCTTGTCGGTGGCACCGCCCGGCGGCACGCTGTAGCCGACCGGTACCCTGCTGCGGAAGCGGTAGCGGCCGTCCGCATCGGTGCGGATCGTGCGCCGCAGGTTGTACGGGCTCTGGCCCGGATCGAAGAACGAATAGCCGCCCAGGTGGTTGGCGTGCCATACCTCCACCAGCGCGCCCGGCAGCGGCTGGCCGTCGGCGCCGCGCACGGTGCCCTGCATGAACAGCACTTCGCCCGGCTGCGGGTCCTGGTCCAGGCGTGCGCTGCCCAGCGATTCCGGGGCACCGGCCACATACAGCGGCCCTTCGATGGTGCGCGGCGTGCCGCCGGCAATGCCCTGGCGGGCTTCTTCCTCGTCCATGCGCAGGTCGAGGAAATGCTCGAAGCCGAGGCCGGCGGCGATCAGACCGTATTCGCCCGAGCGGCCCGCTTCGGTCAGGTAGCCGATGGCGCTCCAGAATTCATGCGGCTGGATGTCCAGTTCCTCGATCGTGACGAACAGGTCGCGCACGATGCGGTTGACGGCGGCCTGCACGCGCGGATTGCCTTTGCCCGTCTCGGTGCTCTCGATCTTGCGCAGCAGCGCGTCGATGGCGTTCTGGTCCATGGGTTGTCTCCTTTGGTTGGTCGGGTTTATCTTGATTGCCGTGATCGATCCGTGATCAGCGGTCGTCGTCGTGGATCGAGGATGGATGGCGGCACAGCGCTTCCACCTCGATGTCCATGTACGGGAACAGCGGCAGCGTCAGCAGCAGGTCATGCAGCTCGGCGTTGCCGGCAACGTCGAAGATGCTGACGTTGGCGTACTGGCCGGCCACGCGCCACAGGTGGCGCCATTTGCCGCTGCGCTGCAGCTCCTGGGCGATGGCCCGTTCGGCGGCTTTCAGCCGGTCGGCTTCCGTGTCCGGCATCGCGTGCGGCAGGCGGACGGTCATGCTTACTTTGAATAGCATCGGTGTGTCTTGGTTGACTGGTAGGTCGTGGGGTTAGCGGCCATTGCCGGACTGGCGCTGCAGGAAGGCCAGCTTTTCTTCGTCGATCTCGATGCCCAGGCCGGGGCCGGTGGGCAGGTGCAGCGCGAAATCGCGGTAGTCGAGCGGCGTGCGCAGGATTTCCTCGGTCAGCAGCAACGGGCCGAACAGCTCGGTGCCCCAGGCCAGTTCGGGGAACGTGGCAAACAGGTGGGCCGAGGCGATCGTGCCGACCGCGCCTTCCAGCATCGTGCCGCCGTACAGGCCGACATGGGCGGCCTCGCCGATCGCCGCCACCTGCTGCGCGCCGCGCAGGCCGCCGGACTGGGTGATCTTGATCGCGAACACGTCGGTGGCGCGGCGCTCGGCCAGGCGGAACGCGTCGGCCGGTCCGTGCAGGGCTTCGTCCGCCATCAGCGGGATGCGGTTCATGGCGCGCAGGCGGCGCATGCCTTCGTCGTTGCCAGCGGCGATCGGCTGCTCGACGAGGTCCACGCCGGCCTGTTCGAGCATGCCCATGCCGAGCATCGCATCGGTCTCGCTCCAGGCCTGGTTGACGTCGACGCGCACGCTGGCCTGGTCGCCCAGCGCGCGCTTGATGGCCGCCACGTGGGCCACGTCGGCACGCACGTCGCGTGCGCCGATCTTCAGCTTGAAGATGCGGTGGCGCTTCTGTTCCAGCATGCGTTCGGCCTCGGCGATGTCGCGCGCGGTGTCGCCGCTGGCCAGGGTCCAGGCGACCGGCAGGCTGTCGCGCACGCGGCCGCCGAACAGGTCGCTCAGCGGCACGCCCAGCCGGCGCGCCTGGGCATCGAACAGCGCGGTTTCAATGGCGCACAGCGCGAAGCGGTTACCCTGCAGGTGCGCACGCAGGTCCCGCATGCGTGCGCCCGGCGAGGTGGCATCGGCGCCCAGCAGCAGCGGCGCCATGTAGGTCTCGATGTTGACGCGCATGCTTTCCGGGCTTTCTTCGCCGTAGGCCAGGCCGCCGATCGTGGTGGCTTCGCCCCAGCCGGCGATGCCGTCGCTGGCGTGCAGTCGCACCAGCACGAGCTTTTGCCGGCGCATCGTGGTCACCGACAGCTGGTGCGGCCGGATGGTGGGCAGGTCGAGCAGCATGACGTCGACGCCGTCGATCTGGATGGGTGGTTGGCTCAAGGTTTTCTCCTGGTGAAGGGGTTCGGTCCGGCGCGTGCCGCAGGCTAGAGGTCGAGTACCAGCCGTGCCGAGCAGGCGCGCGACACGCACAGGCAGATCTGGTCGTTGGCGGCCTTTTCCTTCTTCGACAGGCAGTTGTCGCGATGGTCGGGCGTGCCGTCCAGCAGCGGCACCACGCAGGTGCCGCAGATGCCTTCGCGGCAGGAGGTGTCGATGACGATACCGGCGCCGGCCAGCACATCGACGATCGTGCTGCCGGCCGGTACCGGCAATACCTGGCCGGAACTGGCGATCGCCACTTCGAAGGCGCCGTCGCCCGCTTCGCCGGCGGCCGGCGCGGCGGCCTGGAAGTGTTCGAGATGGATCGCATCCTCGTGGCGCGACTGGCCCGCGCAGGCCACCACCGCCTCCATGAAGGGCGCCGGGCCGCAGGTGTAGACGTGGGCATGCGGGCTGGCAGCCTTCATGCACGCATCGAGGTAGCGGGCCATGCTGCCGCGGTCGACGCCGTAGTGGAACCGCACATGGTGGGCAAACGGCGGCGCGGCCAGCAGGTCGGCGAACGCGGCATATTCCGGACCGCGCACGAAGTAATGGAGTGTGAATGCGTGGCCGGAGTCCACCAGCCGATAGGCCATCGCCAGCAGCGGCGTGATGCCGATGCCCGCCGCGAACAGCACGTGTTCGGTGGCGCCGGCATCGAGTGCAAACAGGTTGCGCGGCTGGCCGACCTCCAGTGCGCTGCCGACCGTGACCGCCTCGTGCAGGGCACGCGAGCCGCCGCGCGACAGCGGCTCCTTCTTGACGGCGATGGTGTAGGCCCGCGTATCGCCGGGCGCGCCGCACAGCGAGTACTGCCGCGTGATGCCGCCCGGCGCCGTCACGTCGACGTGCGCTCCCGGTTCGTACGCTGCAAGGGGCGCGCCGTCGGCCCGCACCAGGCGGAACGAGCGCACATCCGCCGTTTCGTCCACGATTTTTTCGACAATCATCTTCATGCCATCACCCACGATAAGGAAACCGGTGTCGCCGGCCACCTGGCCGGGGTGTGCATCCGGCTGGGTGGCTGGCACTACGCCGCCGCAGACAGGGTTCAAGTCCTGTTGCAGCGATGAATTCATTCTATTGGCGGGCCTTTGATTTATCAAATTGATGTAATATATAAATCGCATAAACAGCATGGATTTTGGTATGACGACCCTCAACAACATGGACCTGAACCTGCTTCGCGTCTTCCAGGCGATTTCCGACGAACGGAGCCTGACCCTGGCCGGCGACCGCCTGCACCTGTCGCAGCCGGCGGTCAGCTACGCGCTGCGGCGATTGCGCACGATCTTCAACGACCCGCTGTTCATCCGCACCAAGACCGGCATGCAGCCCACCCCTGCGGCGCAGGAGCTGGCCAAGCCGATCACGCGCGCCCTGCAGGCGGTCCAGGATGCGCTCAGCTATGCCGAGCAGTTCGTGCCCGCGCTGAGCACGCGCACCTTCACGCTGTCGATGACCGATGCCGCCGAGATGTTCTTCCTGCCGCCCCTGTGCGAATACATGCGGGAGCACGCGCCGCTGGCGCGCATCCATGTTGAGCAGGTGCCGAAGAGCGCCATCGAGGAATCGCTGCGCACGGGCCAGCTCGATTTCGCCATCGGCAACCTGCCGCTGCTGAAATCGATGACGCGCCATACGCTGCTGTTCAGGGAAACCTACATGTGCCTGACGCGCAGGCGCGAGGGCCTGCCGGCGGGACGCTCGCTGGGCGTCGAGGAATTCCTCGCCCTGTCCCACGTGCAGGTGCAGTCCGCCGAGAGCAGCCACCACCAGCTGGAGGATGTGTTCCGCGCCAACGGCATCGACCGTCCGATCGCGCTCGACATCCCCCATTTCTCGGTCCTGCCCAGCATCCTGGCCCGCTCGGACCTGGCGGTGACCTTGCCTTACCGGATCGCCCGCCTGTTCAATGCGCAGGAACAGTTCTCGCTGTACGAACTGCCGGTGACGATCCCTGAAGTCGAGGTGACGCTGCACTGGCACCAGGACTTCGAGGGCGACGCCGGCAACCGCTGGATGCGGCAGGCCATCGTCGACCTGCTGCAGGAGTATGGCCGGCAGGGCTGAACGGCCGGCCGGAGCGAACGTCGCAGGGCCGCGGGGTCAGAACAGATGGCGGATGCCGACGCGCAGCGCGTTCTGCGTGCCGTCGGCGTCCGGTACCCCGACCGCCGCGGTGGTCTGGGCGGGGAAGCCGCGGTCGCGCAGGAAGGCGCCCACCGCGTAGACATTGGTGCGCGCCGAGACCTTGTAGTTGGCCACCAGCGTCAGCTGGTGTGCGCTGCCGATGGCGTTGTTGCGCGATTGCCGCTGCACCCCGGCCGACAGGTCGACCAGCGGCGCGGCGGCCCAGGTGGCGCCGATCTCCGCATTGGTGGCTGCCAGCTGCCGGCCGCTGTTGTTGCTGACATGGGTCACGAGACTGAACGCGCGCACGCTGCCCATCTGGTAGCTGCCACCCAGGCCGTAGATGCGGGTCGTGTACACGCCCGCCGCGTCGCGCAGGTCGGTCATGGCCAGTGCGGCGCTGGCGGGGCCGGCATCGTAGGCCACGCGCACGCTGTAGGTACGACCCGCGGCGCTGTTGCCCGCCACCTCGCCGATGCCATATAGCGCACCGGCACTCCAGCCGCCGAAACTGCGGCTCTGGAACTTGACCGAGTTGTTGACCCGGTCCCCCGCATAGATGCGGTCGTTCAGCACGCCGGCCGTGCGCGGGCTGGCATGCAGGCCGAAGGCCAGCAGCCCGGCCACGGTGGCGGCCCCGGTTGAGTAGGCATTCTGGTTGATCATGAAATCGTAGTGCCGGCCCACGCTGACGCTGCCGTACTGGTTGGCCAGGCCGACAAAGGCCTGGCGGCCGAACATCAGGCCGCCCTGGCCCAGCGCGCCATCGTCGAGCGTGTAGCCGGTTTCCAGCGTGAAGAACGCGCTCAGCCCATCGCCCAGCTGTTCCACGCCCTTGAAACCGATGCGGTTGGCGTTGGCGACACCGGTGTCCATCTTGGTCAGCTGGCGCGGCCCGGTGGCGGTGGCGCTGTCCGAATAGCGGGTGAGGCCGGCATCGATCAGGCCGTAGATCGTGACCGGGTCGGCATGGGCCAGCGTGGTGGTGCAGAGCGATGCGGCGCAGAGTGCGCGCAGGGTGCGTTTCATGTTCGGCTTCTCCTGATGCAACAAACAGTGAGTGCCCGCGGCGATGCGCGGGGCGAGGAATGGCAGACGTGCGATGGCCGTGGAACGGCGATCGCCGCCTGCATCGTGTGTTGAGGCAGGGGAATGGTAGAAGTGAAAATTGGATTAATCCAATCGATGGGGGAGATGATTCCCATCCATGGCATTTATCCATTTATCCTGCACCGCAGCAGTGCGCAAGCGGTGTTTTCGCAAGGTTTCGGTGGCCGGCGCGGTGCATGGCGCCAGCATTCTGCACCAATCAGGCGAATAAGCTTAATTCATCAATATCATCAATAGTATAAATTTGATTTATTCGATATCGCCGCATAGTATCCCTGACAATGCCGCGTGATTCACGGTCCGTTGATCCCGGCGGGCATGTTTTATACGCTGTTTTTTAACTCCAGGAATACATGATGCCGACCATAGAAGCATTCATCGCCGAGGGATACAGCCATCGGCAAAAACAGGAAATCATCGGGTCCATGACGCACGCCGTCGTGGCATCGATCGATGCCCCCATCGACTCCGTCCGGGTGATCCTGAACGAAGTGGGCGCCCACGATATCGGTATCGGCGGCGTACCCGTTGCAGCCATGACGTCACCGGAAACAGGGCAGGGCATGGCGCCCAGTGTCGTGCAGGCAGTCCTGATCGCCGGCCGCAGCGACGAGCAGAAGCGCCGCCTGATCGCGGCGCTGACCGATGTGCTGGCGGACCTCCCCGGCGCCGCGCGCAGCGCTGTCAGGATCATCATCAAGGACATCCCCAACACCGATTTCGGCCTCGCTGGAAAGACCGCGCAGTCGCTCGGCAGGGGTGTCGGCCGCAGCGCCATGGAGGCGGCGCGAATGCGGTGAAGGCATGCTGACCGGCATGCCGGCAGGCCTGTTGGCACGCATGTTGGCAGGAGCGCCGGGCGGACGGCCCGGCCCCCACCTTAACAACCAGAAATAGCAGCGAGCAGATGTGGAGACATGATGGATAGCGATGTGATATTGATACTTTTGACGGACGGGATCGCGAACGGCGCGATCTACCTGCTGGCCGGCATCGGCATGGTGCTGGTGTTTTCCGTCACCCGGGTGGTGTTCGTGCCGTTCGGCGACGTGGCGGTGTTCGCCGCTTTGAGCCTGGCGGCATTCGAGGCCGGCCACCTGCCGCCGACGGTGTGGATGGTGTCGCTGCTGGCGGCGATTGCGGTGGGACTGGAAATCGTGCGGCTGGGGCGTGCCGGCGATTACCGGCGCATACCGGCCGCGGTGCTCGGCTGGGGTGTGCTGCCGGTCTTGCCCTGCCTGGCCGCCTGGTCGCTGGCCGGTTCGCCGGCGCCCGCGCTGCTGAAGGTGCTGTGCGCCATCCTTCTGGTGGTGCCGGTGGCGCCGCTGGCGGCGCGCATACTGCTGCAGCCGATCGCCGATGCCTCGTCGCTGGTGCTGCTGATGGCGGCGCTGGTGATGCACTTCCTGTTCGCCGGCCTGGGCCTGATGTTCTTCGGTCCGGAAGGCCACCGCACGCAGGCGCTGCTGGACGGCACGTGGGACCTCGGGGCCACCTTCGCCGTCTCGATGCAGACGATCCTGATGGTGGGCGCGGCGGCCGTGCTGGGCCTGATGTTCTTCCTGTTCTTCGAATACACGCTGGTCGGCAAGGCGCTGCGCGCTACCGCCGTCAACCGCGTCGGCGCCCGGCTGGTCGGCGTGCGCCCGGCGCGCACCGCCCTGATGGCCTATCTGTGCGCCTCGCTGCTGGCGGGCCTGATCGGCGTGCTGATCGCGCCCATCACCACGCTGTACTACGACTCCGGCTTCACCATCGGCCTGAAGGCCTTCGTGGCGGCCATCATCGGCGGCCTGACGAGTTACCCGCTGACCGCGCTGGGCGCGGTCGCCGTCGGCATCCTGGAAAGCTTCGGGGCATTCTGGAGCGGCGCCCTGAAGGACGTCATCGTGTTCAGCGTGCTGATTCCGGTGCTGCTGGTGCGTTCGTACTACGCCGTCCATTCGGAAGATGAAGTCGAGGAGATCAACCAATGAGCAGCATTCTCTTCCACCGCCACGCGCCCCTCGCGGTCGTGGCCGCGCTGTTCCTGCTGCCGCTGGCGCTCGGCAATTTCGGCATCGGCCTGATGAACGACATCGGTATCGGCGCCATGGTCGCCCTCGGCCTGGTGATGCTGACCGGCGTCGGCGGCGTGACGTCGTTCGGGCAGGCCGCCTTTGTCGGCATTGCCGCCTACTCGACCGCGTGGCTGACCGCCGCGCAGGGCCTGTCGCCCTGGCTGGGGCTGCTGTTCGCGCTGGCGACGACGGGTGGTGCCGCGCTCGTCATCGGCATGCTGACCTTGCGCCTGGGCAGCCACTACCTGCCGATCAGCACGATCGCGTGGGGCCTCTCGGTACCGCTGGTACTGAGCAATATCGAAGCGCTGGGCAGCCATACGGGCATGAGCAATATCGTGCCGATCCATATCGCCGGCTACTCGCTGGCATCGTCGGGTGCCATGTACTACCTGATCTGGGGCATGCTGGGCCTGGTGTACCTGTTCAGCAGCAACCTGCTGCGCTCGCGCCAGGGCCGGGCGATGCGCAGCCTGCGCGGCGGCAACAGCCTGCTGGCCAGCGTGGGCGCCGATGGCTACCACCTGCGCCTGAAGCTGTTCGTCTACTCGGCCCTGGTGGCCGGCCTGGCGGGCTGGCTGTATGCGCACAACAGCCGCTATGTCAGCCCGTCGACGTTCGATGTCCACGGCAGCATCAACTACCTGCTGATGGCGGTCGTCGGCGGCCTGCTGCAGCTGCCCGGCGCGCTGATCGGCTCGGCGATCGTGATCCTGCTGCGCAATACGCTGCAGGATGTGCTGCCGCTGCTGTCGAGCCGCGGCACGCAGCTGGAAGTCATTGTGTTCAGCCTGCTCTTCCTGCTGCTGCTGCACCGTGCCCGGGCCGGCGTCTGCGGCTTCGCGGTGAAGCTGGCGGCGAAGTACCGCCGTGCCCCGGCGGCGGCGCCCCCGCCGCCGCGCGGCGACGCGCAGCCGCTGGCCCGGCGCAGCCAGCCGGCGGCAGGCAAGACCATCCTGAGCGCGCGGAACGTGACGCGGCGCTTCGGCGGCCTGGTGGCGGTCAACGAAGTCAGCTTCGACATCGCGGCCGGCGAGATCGTCGGCCTGATCGGGCCGAACGGCGCGGGCAAGTCGACCATGTTCAACCTGCTCACCGGCGCCATCGGGCTCAGCTCGGGCACGGTGTCGTTCATGGACCGCGACGTGACGAAGCTGTCCCAGCGCGACATCGCCCAGCTCGGCATGGCGCGCACCTTCCAGCACGTCAAGCTGCGTCCCCAGATGAGCCTGCTCGACAACGTGGCGCTGGGCGCCCACGGGCGCACCCGCAGCGGCCTGCTGGCCGCCGGCCTGGGCCTGGACAGGCGCGAAGAGGAACAGATCTTCCTGGAGGCGCGCACGCAGCTGGCGCGCATCGGCCTGGCCGGCCGCGAGCATGAACTGGCGGGCGCACTGCCGTTGGGCACCCAGCGCCTGCTGGAGATCGCCCGCGCGCTGATGGGCGACCCGGTGATGCTGGTGCTGGACGAGCCGGCCGCCGGCCTGCGCCACGGCGAGAAGCAGGAACTGGCCGAGCTGCTGAAGCAGCTGCGCCGCGACGGCGTGACCATCATGATCGTCGAACACGACATGGACTTCGTCATGAAGCTGGTCGACCGCCTCGTCGTGATGAACTTCGGCAGCAAGCTGATGGAAGGCGATCCCGCCGCGGTGCGGCGCGATGCCGGCGTACAGGCGGCATACCTGGGCGGCGACCTCGCCGAAGAGCAATGCAACAACACGAAACAGGCAATCTGCCTGGGAGACGCGGCATGAGTCCTATCCTGGAAATCGACAACCTGCAGGTCAACTACGGCCAGGTCGAGGCGGTGCGCGGTATCTCGCTGAAGCTGATGCCGAAGGAAATCGTCTCCGTCATCGGGCCGAACGGCGCCGGCAAGACCTCGCTGCTGGCGGCCGCCGTGGGCCTGCTGCCGGCGCGCGGCGCGGTGCGGATGGACGGCGAGTCGCTGGACGGCATCGACGTCGAGGAACGCGTCAGGCGCGGCCTGTGCCTGGTGCCGGAACAGCGCGAACTGTTCGGCGACATGTCGGTGCTGGACAACCTGCTGCTGGGCAGCTACAGCAAGCGCGATTCGTCGGCGGCGCGCAACCGCAAGCTCGAAGGCGTCTACCACCGCTTCCCCCGGCTGGCCGAGCGGCGTACCCAGCGCTCCAATACGCTGTCCGGCGGCGAGCGCCAGATGCTGGCGCTGGGCCGCGCGCTGATGGCCGAGCCGCGCGTGCTGATGCTGGATGAGCCGAGCCTCGGCCTGGCGCCGAAGATCGTCACGGAAATCCTCGCCATCGTGCGCGCGCTGCGCGACGACGGCATCTCGATCATCCTCGTCGAGCAGAACGCGCTGGCCGCGCTGCGCAGCTCCGACCGCGGCGTGGTGCTGGAACTGGGCCAGGTGTCGCTGGCCGGCGCCTCGGACGAGCTGGCCCGGGATGCGCGCGTGCACGCCACCTATCTCGGCGGCGGTACCGACTAGCGGCAGGGCGGGCCGGCTGCAATGGCCGGTCCGCCGGATGAACACAGGAGTACCTCATGCTGAACCATCGTCGCCAGGCACCAGGCCGGCCCCTTGCCGAGCAGATCGACGGGCCGCGGCCCCAGCCCATCGCAGCCGCCTGCCCACGAAACAACCCGGCCCAGGCGCCCGCCGCGGCGCCCGCCGGCAAGCGCCCCAAGCGGGACTGGCTTGCCGAAGCGCTGTCTTGCGACCGTGAGCGGAACGACCGGCGCTGACCTGCCGTATCGCTCGCTGCCTGCCAAATAACTTCCAAAGCAGTTCCAATCGTTTCCCGAAACCGGAGTTTCCTGAAACCGGGGTCAGACCCCGGTTTCAGGAAATATTTCCATCATTCCCCGCGTGCTCAGAACTTGTAGCGCGCCCCCACCATGTAGCGCGGGCCGCCGGTCGACACGCTCAGCACCTGCATGTCCGTGCGGCCATGCGCGCGCTGGGTGGCGTCGGCGAGGTTGATCGCCTCCAGCGCCAGGCTGAGCCTGTCGGTCACGTTGTAGCCGACGGAGAGGTCGAACTGCCCATATGGTTCCACGTAGACCGGGTTCGCGCGGCCGCTGTCCGCCACCGATGCCAGGAAGCGGTCGCGCCAGTTGTAAGCCAAGCGCACCGACAGCTTGCGGTCCTCGTAGATGCCGACCAGGTTGGCGGAATCGGAAAGCCCCAGCAGGGCGAATTGCGCGCCGATGCCGGTATCGTTGTAGCGCAGGTCCGACTTCACGTACGTGTAGTTTGACTGGAAGCCGAAGCCGTTGTCGAACATGTGCTGCCAGTTGATCTCGGCGCCTTTCAGCGCCGACTTGTTCTGGCTGATGTAGGTCGTCACGTTGTAGGGCAGGGCGGGGTCGCCTGGAATGCCGGTGATCACCCCGGCGGCATTGCCGGTGCCGGTGGTGCCGGTCATCGTCACGCCGGGCTGGCCGTCGAAATTGCGCAGGATGTAGTTGCGCAGGCAGTCGGTGTCGGCCGGCCTGCAGCCAGCCGACACCGCGGCGTTCCAGTACTTGCCGCCCACCGGCGTGGTCGCGGTGCTTGACGCCTCGACGAGGCTGGCCTGGCCGGCGTAGCCACTCAGGTCCTTGTGGAACAGGCCCAGCGACATCATGCTTTGCCGCGTGTAGTACCACTCGGCCGACAGGTCCAGGTTGCGCGACTTGACCGGCGACAGTTGCGGGTTGCCGCGGGTGACATTCAGGCCAGTCACGCCGGCTACTGCCCCATACGTGGCGCCGCCCTGCAACTGGTCCCAGCGTGGCCGGCCGATCGTCACGCCGTAGCTGGCGCGTACCTTCAGCGTCGGCATCACGTCCATGTCCCAGTCCACGGTGGGCAGCCAGTTGTGGTAGTCGCCGTGCTGGGTGCGCAGCGTGCCGGGTGTGCTGGTGATCGGGTACTCGTTCTGCGACACCCAGCGCACCAGGCTCGGATCGGCCACCGTTGCATCGGTATCGATCGTGGTTCTTTCGTAGCGCAGCCCGATGCCGGTGTGCATGGGCATCGCCGTATCCCACTCGGTGTTGAACTGTGCGTACAGCGCGCTCGACTTCTCGCGCAGGGCCCGCACCTCGGTCGGTGCAGCCAGGCTCGGCGTGAACAGGGCCGCGTTGCCGGTGACGTCGATCGCGTTCTGCCGCACCTTGACGAAGTCCACGACCGGGATCGTCGTCCACATCCTCGGATCATCCGATCCGTCCAGCTGGCTGAAGTAGTCACGCAGGTTGGCCGGCGTCCAGTAGCTCTGGTCGTAGACCGTGGCGGCGTTCTGGTGGCCGCCTGGCGCCGTGCCCTGCCAGGCATCCTGCTGCACCTGCTGCCACGCCGAGTTGTAGCGGGTGCGCGTGACGGACAGGCCGAAATTGAGTCCGGACGACTCGCCGATGTCCAGCTTCGCGCCAGCCTGGGCCTGGTCGATCACCTGCCTGCTGCGGGCATCCTGGAACCACGATCCCGTGACCTCATTGCCGATCGGCGTGTAGTCCATGTACAGCACCGGCAGTTCATGCGTGAAGTCGGCGCCATTGGTGTTGCGGCCGAAGCTGGCCGTGGTGATGTCGTTGAGGCTGCCGAACGGGCTGTCGGAGCCCGAGCTCGCCACGGAGTGATGCAGGTCCAGCGACAGGCGCAGCCGCGCGTTGGCGCGGAAGTGCGTGTTGAAGCCGGTGGATTTCAGCGTCGACACCGTCGCGTAGTCCTGCGCTACCGACGCGAGGTCCTGCATGACCGACTGCTCCTCGTAGTACGTCGGCGACGAAACCGGTCCATGGACCCAGTCGCTGCTCTGGTTCTGCGCATGGCTCCACCACACGCCGACCGAGGTGCCGAGGGTCTGGATCTTGTTGCGGGCATACGTATAGTCCAGCGTCGAGGTCCAGTCGCGCGTGGGGCGGAACTGGAACGTCAGCTGGCCGTTGCTGCGCTGGCGCTGCGAACCGGTCAGTGCATACGACAGGCTCTGCGGCGTAAGGTAGATGCCCGAGGTGGGCGCGTTCGTCGCCGTGCCGGGCGCGATCGCGCCATACTCTCCGGTGGCACCGGCCTGGAACGGGCCGATCCAGCCGCCGACCTGTGCCTGGTTGAAGCCCGAGTTGCGCGACTGATAGCTGGCCGTCAGCGCCAGGCCGAACATGTCGCCGGCGCCGAACCTGCGGCTGATCAGTGCCGACACTTCGGGCGTCACTTTCTTGCCGTTCAGCTGGTCCGGCAGGTTGTTGTTCGACTTGTCGTACACCAGCTTGCCGCCGATGCTGGTCTGGTTGCCCAGGTCGAGCGGGCGGCCTGTCATGATGTTCAGCGTGGCGCCGATGCCGCCCGGCGGGCTGTCCGCGCGGGCGCTCTTGTACACCTGGATCCGCGACACCGCCTCCGAGGCGAGATTGCCGAAGTCGAAGGAACGACTGCCGCGGTCTTCCAGGTTCGCCGCCGGCATCTGCCGGCCGTTCAACAGGACCAGGTTGAAGTCCGGTCCCACGCCGCGCACGGTGACGCGCGAGCCCTCGCCGCGCGAGCGGTCGATCGACACCCCGGAGATGCGCTGCACGGCCTCGGCAAGGTTAGTGTCCGGGAACTTGCCGATATCGTCGGCGACGATGCCGTCGACGATGCCGTCGGAATTGCGTTTCAGGTTGATGGTCGACTGCATGGCCGCGCGGATACCCGTCACGATCACAGTGTTGGCGGGTGCCGCCGCTGCGGGCTGGCTGCTGTCGGCCGCCGCTGTCGGGGGCACCTCCTGGGCGAGCGCGGGTACGAACATCGTCGCGCACGCGCCGGCCACGGCCAGTGCCATGCCGCGCGGGGTGATTCGGGGTACAACGTCATTGCGGGCTTTCGTCACTTCTTCTCCTCTCGGTTCTGGAACCGCCGCGCTGTCGCGGCGTCGTCTGGTTATTGCGATGGGCTTGCCGCCATCCCGCTGGCACGGCATGGACCGCCGTGATGCAGCGGCAAACGGCGGCAGCTGCTTCAAGATAGGAAGGCAGCGTTGCAGCGTCTATACGCATGCCTACCTAGTGGCACGATGCGTGTGCCATCGAACGGCACCAGCAGCCACAAGGCCGCCTGGATTCCGCGGCGGTGCTGAAATCGTTTTCGCAATGAAATCAAGCGCTTCGCGGCCAGCGTGCGGACGCGGCGCCGAAAGCGTGACAAAGCCGCACTGCCGGCATGTTCGCGCGTCGCGGCGCGGCCTGTTGCGTTTCAAGCACACGCCGGAGCCGGTGCACGGAGGAAGAGGGAAACGGCGTGGCCGGAAATGTGGAAAGAGCGGAACTGCCGGAGCCATGCCCGGCGGGAGTCGGGATTCGGGGCATGGGGGAACCGGGGAGTCGGGGAATCAGGGATTCGGGAAATCGCGTGGATGCAGGATATCGAGCCCGAACGCCAGCACGGCATCCCTGACCAGCGAGGCCGAGTTCTGGCAGCGCAGCTTGTCCTTGATCCTGGCCCGGTGCACGTCGACCGTACGGACGC
Organism: Pseudoduganella sp. jia 9; assembly: GCF_055502615.1. Classification (NCBI taxonomy): domain Bacteria; kingdom Pseudomonadati; phylum Pseudomonadota; class Betaproteobacteria; order Burkholderiales; family Oxalobacteraceae; genus Pseudoduganella; species Pseudoduganella sp. jia 9. The sequence continues at coordinate 22,447 of NZ_JBUPWE010000034.1, forward strand.
TGATGTTCAGGTCGCGCGCGATGGTCTTGCTGACGTCGCCGCGCAGGACATGATCGAGCACTTCGCGCTCGCGCGGGCTCAGTTGCGCGAACTTCTCGCGCAGGCGTGCCTGCCGCTCGCGCTCGGGGTAGCGGCTTCGCACGCCATCCAGGGCGAGCTGGATGCTTTCCATCATGCGGCGCTGGTCGTAGGGCTTCTGGAGGAAATCCACCGCGCCATTGCGCAGGGCGCGCACCGACATCGGCACGTCGCCGCTGCGCGATACGAAGATGAGGGGCAGCTCGCTGCCGATCGACAGCAGGTGTTCCTGCAGACGCAGGCCGCAGGTGCCGGGGAGATCCGCCTCGACCACGAGGCAGGCGGGCAGCAGCGCGTCGTAGGCTTGCAGGAATGCCTCGGCGCCGGCATGGCACGCGGTACGGATCTGCGCCGCATCCAGCAGCCGCGCCAGCGATGCGCGTGCAAGGTCGTCGCTGTCGACGATGTGGACGACAGGGGGCTCCATCGTGCGGTGGTCCTGCGGCGAGTGTGCGGGTTGGAGTATCGACCGGGCTGCCCTGCCGGGACAGGGCAGCCGGGGCGGTGGCCTGCCTGGGGCTATCTGGCCTGTTCGGCCGGCATGGCGCGCTGCGCCGCGTCGATTTCCGGACCCAGCGGATCCTTCAGCACGACCGGCATGCCGGCAGCGGCGAAATCGACGATTTCATCCCTGGCGCGCTGGTAGCGCGGCCATTGCGGCAATTGCGCACCGTTCGGATCGCCGTTCTTCGCGAAGTTCACCAGGTAGGTGGCAATCGCGTTGCTCATGGCGATGTCGCGCGGGGTCGTCTTGTCGCCATGCGCACTGGCGACGGTGTCGAAGAAGTACGTCACATCGGTTGCGTGCTTGGCGCCGCCCGGCCACTCGATCGCTTTCGGCACGTAGGAAAAACGGTAGGCGTACACGGGCACGCCCTGGTCGGCCAGCACGCCGGCGATCTTGCGGGCGCCGGCAACCATGAAGCCGGTCCGTCCCCCCATGTCGTCATCGGTCGCGCCGATCATCACCGGTACCTTGACGAAGCGGCCAGCCGTATAGGCCGGCAACGGCTCCACGGCAACCTGCCCGTCGGCGAACGGCCCGACGTGTACTCGTGGACCCGGCGTGAACATGGACATCAGGTTGAACCCGTCGACCACCTGCTCGGGCGTCAGCCCGCGCAGCTTCGATAGTGCGGCAGGATCGTTCGCGGCAATGCGATGCTTGCTGGCGAACTCGGTGCTCCATTGCTCGGCTCCCGGCCGGCTCGACGGCAGGCCGGGGATGCTGCCTTCGCCGCCCGACAGGATGGCCGCCCTGGCGAACAGTCCCTGCCCCTGGGTGAGCGGCGACGTCAGCATCGTGCTGACCGCGATGGCTCCCGCCGATTCACCCATGATGGTCACGTTTGCCGGATCGCCGCCGAATGCAGCGATATTGCGCTGCACCCATTGGAGCGCCGCAACCTGGTCGAGGTAGCCGTAGTTGCCGGACTGGCCCCTGTTTTCCGCTTCCTGCGCCAGCGCCGGGTGGGCAAAGGAACCGAAGCGGCCGAGCCGGTAATTGAAGCTGACCACCATGACGCCGCGTTTCGCCAGCGGTGCGCCGGAAGTGATGGCCGGCGATGTGCCGCCGTTCACGAAACCGCCGCCATGGATCCACACGATCACCGCAAGCTTGTCCTGTGCCGCGGCAGGCTTCCATACATTCACGTAGAGGCAATCCTCCGCGGGCCTGGTGGCGAGTGGTGCCAGGTCCTGTGGGAACGGCACCTGCATGCAGTCGTTGCCGAAGCTGGTCGCTGCGCGAACACCGGTCCAGCTGGCCACCGGTTGCGGCGCGCGCCAGCGCAGCTGGCCGACTGGCGGCGCCGCATACGGAATGCCCTTCCAGCTGGCGATGCCGGCGTCGATGGCGCCTTCGAGCTTGCCGCTGTCGATGGCGGCCACGGGGCCGGTGGCGGCACCGGCGGGCAGGGCGAAGGCCAGGGCCAGCAGGGCGGCCGGAACTGCCGGGGCTGCCAGAGCGGGGCGAATGCAGTGGAACATCGTTGTGGTCTCCTTGTTGTTGTTGAAGGGTTGAATCGGCGTTTCAGGGGCGTCGATCAGGGCATGTACTTCCACTTGCCTTTCTCGAGTCTCACCATGACGACCGAACGCGGGTCGGTATTGAAGATGTTCTCCGGACGGAAGTTATACACCCCCTGCGTGCCGACCAGCTCCTTGGTGGACAGCAGGGAATTGAGCAGGGCGGCGCGGAATTCCGGCGTGCCGGGCTGTTTCTGGGCCATGGTGCGTTGCGCGGCATCCAGTAAGATCAGCCAGGCATCGAAGGCGTAGGGCGCGAACGCATCCGTCGCGTCGACCTGGTGGGTCTTCTTGTACGCGCTGCGGAAATCGAGCGAGATCTTGCGCGACAGGTGGTTCGCCGGCAGCTGGTCCGCCACGACGACGGGGCCAGTGGGCGCATACAGGTTTTCCAGCGACGCGCCGCCGACGCGGATGAAGTCCGGGTTGATGATCCCATGGGTGCCATAGATCTTGCCGCGATAGCCGCGCGCTTTCAGGCCGAGGTACGCCAGGGCGCCCGGCGTGCCCGACGTGCCGCTCAGCACCGCGTCGGGCCGGGCGGCGACGATCTTCAGCGCCTGGCCGGTGACGGAACTGTCGTTGCGCGCATAGCGTTCGTTGCTGACAACCTTGATGCCGTTCTTCTTCGCGGCAACCAGCAGCGCGTCATAGACGATATCGCCCCACGCATCCGAGAAACCGATGTAGGCAACGGTCTTGACGCCTGAACGCTGCATGTGGCCGACCAGCGTATCGACCATCAGCGGCGTGGCCTGCGGCACGTTGACCATCCACCCGCCATTGCCGGCGTCGGGCTTGACCTGGGCGACCGAGATGAACGGCACCTTCAGCTCGCGGGCGACGCCGGCGATGGCGATGCCCGACGGCGTGCCGGCCGTGCCGATCAGCGCATCGACGTTGTCCTCGACGACCAGCTTGCGGGCATTGCGCGCGGCCGTGGTGGGATCGGAGGCATCGTCGAGCTGCACCACCTGCACTTTCTTGCCGTCGATGTCGGGCCGGTAGGTCACGCCGGCCTGCAGTCCCTTCGCGTACGGGATTCCCAGCGAGGACGAAGGGCCCGACAGCGACGTGATGAAGCCCAGCTTGAGGTCCGCCGCCCAACCCAGCAAAGGCGCGGACAATACCGCGGCCAGCGCGGCGGTTCGGATGAGAGAGCGATTTTTCATGGTGCGACTCCTGGAGAGAGAGTGGGTTTTATAGTTGTGGCGGGGTGACCGGGACGGTCACGCCGGCTGTGCTTCGACCTGCCGCGTCACCCGGCGGAAGGTACGATCGAAATACACCAGCGCGTCGGCTTGCTGGCGGATGGCGATGTCGTCGACCTGGGCAAAAATGACCGAATGGGTGCCCACCTGCGCCACGTCGACCACGCGGCCGGAAAGGCTGACCAGGGCGTGCTCCAGGCGCGGTACGGCGTCGCCCTCGTCGATCCAGTTCGCGGCCTGGAAGCGTTCCTCCATCGACAGGCCGCTCATGCCGGCGAAGTGCCGGGCCAGGTCGTCGCATTCGGCCGGCAGCACGTTGATGCAGAGCTGCCGGTTCTGCTCGAAGGCCGACAGGGTCGTGCTGTTTCGGTTGATGCAGAACAGCAGTGTCGGCGGCGTATCGCTGACGGAGCAGACCGCCGTGGCGGTGATGCCGCAGCGCCCGGCCGGGCCGGCCGTGGTGACGATGTTGACGGCTGCCGGCAGGTTGGCCATCGCTTCGCGGAAGCGCAGGCGCAGGGCGTCGATGCCGGGAGCAGGAGTTGGAGCGGGAACGGTATTCATGGCTGCCTCGCGGGATTACAGGAAACCGGGGAACGGCGGGACACCGACGAGCACCGCGCCGGCGCCGTCGAAGTTGCCGCTGCTGAGGAAGGCGTGCTGGGTCACGACCATCGAATCGCGCACGATCCGCTGCAGCGGATGCTTGCTGTAGATCGAGGCCATGCCGCCCAGCCGGTAGGCGTCCCGTACCACGTCGGCGGCAGTTTGCGCGGCATGCGTGGCGCTCAGCTTCAGCATGCCGATCTGTTCCGGCGTTACGTCCTTGCCGGCCACGATCGCGTCATAGACCGCCTCGGCCGATTCGTAGAAGTAGGCCCGGGCACCCTCGAACGTCGCCTGCGCCTTGGCCAGTTCGATCCGGAAGTAGGCGCGGTCGGCCATGCGCGGCGCGCCGGTCGTGGTGACCTTGCCGGCCGACATGTCGTTGACGATCGCCAGCGCTGCCTGGGCCAGGCCGATATTGACGGCGGCGTGCACTTGCGCCTGGTAGCAGGTGGCAGGGTAGCGGTACAGCGGTTCGTCGATGACGGCGCCGCTGCCGCGCTGGAAGGTCCAGTCGTCCGCCACGAACTGGTCGGTCACGCGCAGGTCATGGCTGCCGGTGCCCTCCAGGCCCACCACGTCCCAGTTCTCGACGATCTCGACCCGGGCGGCCGGCAGGATGGCGGCCAGCGGCTTGACGCCCGGTCCGCCGCCGATGCCCACGCCCAGCCAGCTGGCACCCATGCAGCCGCTGGCGAATTTCCACTGGCCGGTGACTTGCCAGCCATCCGCGGCGCGCACCGCCGGCTGGGGCGGATACAGCGCGCCGGCGAAGACCTGGTCCGGTCCTTCCGCATAGATGAACGCTTGCGTCGCCCTGGGCAGCGCGGCCAGGTAGGTGTTGGCGGAGCCGAAGCTGGCGACCCAGGCGGCGGAGCCATCGACGGCCGCGATGCGCTCGACGATGCGCAGGAAGTCGGCCGGCGGCATCGCGTCGCCACCAAAGCAGCGCGGTGTGCCGGCGCGGTAGATGCCGGCCTCCTTGAAGCGTTCGACCATGTCGCGCGGCACGTGGCCGAGCGCGGTGAATTCTTCCCTGCGCCGGGCGACTTCGGCCAGCACCTGGTCGAGCGTTGCCGGCGCTGCCGGGGCCGAGAACCGCGGAACCGGGGTGGGGTGGATCGGTGTGGCGGGATGAAGCAGGGTGGATGTGGACATGATGTCTCCTCGTTCAGCAGTGTTCGTGGGTTGGATGCCTGCGTGGGCCGCGGGTATCAGGCGTGTATCGGGCGGGTATCAGGAAAGGGGCGCCCCGGATGGCTCGGCGCGCCGGGCAACGAAACGGCACCGGTCGCCATGCTGTGCCGCGCAATGCGTTTCCGTCACCCGGACGTCGCTGCCCAGCACGGTCTGCGCCAGACTGTGGAAGATGCCGCCGATGGGCGCGCACACGGGTACGTCGGAAGGGCCATGGCCGGCGGCGAAAGGACTGTTGTCGACTTCCAGCAGGGCTTCGTTGGCGCCGGCACTGAAGTGCCACACGCCCCACCCGAAAGCGGCGGCGCCTTCGATGACTGTGTGCGCCAGGCTGTCGCTGCTGCCGGCTTCGAGGTAAGCACGCACGCTTTTGCCGCCGTGCTGGCGTGTCGACGCCGCGAGCGCCTCCAGCACCTTGCTGCGCAGCGAGGCCGGCAGTTCGTGCAGCATGCCCATCAGCACGTCGCTGCGCATCAGCAGGTAGCGGCGGTCGCCATCGAGGATGGTGCCGGCCGGCTCGTCGATGCGGATGCGATCCCAAAAAGCGCTCATCTTGTGTCTCCGGTCGATTAAAATTGTGTGCTTCGTCTGCGTGCAAGGCAGTCCGGTATTCGACCTGTTTGCTCTATGACAGGACGGTGAATCGATAGGGAACGATAGGCGTTCCCCCAAATGACCGTCAACTGAAGATCGGGAATCGGCACTATGCAGAAAATGAATACAGGGACCGTCGACCTGAACCTGATGCGGGTGTTCCTGGCGATATGGGAGACGCGCAGCCTGACGCTGGCGGCGGATCGCCTCGCCTTGTCCCAGCCGGCCGTGAGCCACGGATTGCGGCGCCTGCGCGACGCGTTCGAAGACCCGCTGTTCGTACGCACCGCGGACGGCATGCAGCCGACCGAAGCCGCCATGCGCCTGCATGGGCCGATCGACCGCGCGCTCGACCTGCTCTATGGTGCGATGCAGCGCCACGCGGGATTCGATGCCGCGACATCGACCCGCCGGTTCCGTATTTCGATGTCGGACATGTCCGCCTTTTATTTCCTGCCGCCGCTACTGGCGGTGTTCCAGGAGAGCGCGCCGGGTATCGCGATCGAGATCGTGCCGATCCCGCTGGCCAACGTTGAAAGCGGCATGCGTTCGGGCGAAATCGATCTCGCGCTCGGCTATGTTCCCGGCCTGTCCAGCGACTGCCAGTCACAGACACTGTTCCACGACGAGTATGTGTGCATGCTCCGTTCCGGACACCCGGAAGGCAAGCGGGCATTGACCCGCGAAGCGCTGGGGCGCTTGCGCTATGTGGTCACCGACAGCGGCGCGACTGGGCATGGCCTGACCGAGAAATGGCTGGGCCAGCTGGAGATCCAGCGCAATGTCGTGCTCAAGCTGCCGCACTTTATCGCCGCGCCGGAGATCGTGCGCAGCACTGACCTGGCCTTGATGTTCCCGCGCAGCATAGCGGAGCGTTTCAACCGGGGGCGTGCCTACCGCCTGCTGCCGCTGCCCTTCGACTTGCCTCCGATCGAGGTCAAGCTGCATGTGCATCAGCGGTTCGCCGCGGATGCCGGCATCGCATGGCTGCGCACGGCGATCGCGGAAATGTTCGGTGCAACGCGTGCCGCGGGACCGGCGTAGTCGCCCCTGCGATGCATTCTTCGCCTGACATGGCGAATGCGCGCGGGCGCTTCGCGGCGGCCCGGCGCAAGGCGTCAGCCATTTCAGTTAAACACTACGCGGCGGATAAGGAAACTTGCTGCCGTTTGACCAGGAGCTCGCGTGAGCGACGACTATTATTTTTATCAACCGGCGCAAGGGCACGGCCTGCCGCACGATCCCTTCAACGCCATCATCGGTCCGCGTCCCATCGGCTGGATATCGAGCCGCAGCGCGGAAGGGGTACTGAACCTGGCGCCCTACAGTTTCTTCAATGCGTTCAATTACGTGCCGCCCCTCATCGGCTTTTCCAGCCAGGGCCGGAAAGATACGCTGCGCAACATCGAGGCGACCGGCGAATTCGTGTGGAACCTGGCGACGCGCCCGTTGGCCGAAGCCATGAACATCACGTGCGCCCCGGCGCCTCCGGAAGTGGACGAGTTCGCACTGGCCGGCCTGACGCCCACTGCTTCGAGCGTGATCGCAACGCCGCGCGTGTCGGAATCGCCTGTTGCCTTCGAATGCCGCGCCACGCAGATCATTCCCCTGCAATCGGCCGCCGGTGCCGAGACGGGCAACTGGCTGGTCCTGGGTGAAGTAATTGGCGTACACATCGCACGGCACCTGCTGAAGGA
>NZ_JBUPWE010000035.1:0-18162 GCF_055502615.1 Pseudoduganella sp. jia 9
GTAAGCGTACAGCCTGCACCGTCTAGACACTGAATAGCACCAGTTGCCAAGATAGTCCCCACTAAATTTTGGTGGAGACTATCTTGGAGAGTGAGGTCAAACCCGGCAGGCGCCGACGCAGTACGAACTACCCACTGGAGTTCAAGCGGAAGTTGGCGCAACAGGCGTGCGAACCCGGTGTGTCGGTTGCACAGCTGGCTCTGCAGCATCAGTTGAATTCGAATATGGTGTTCAAATGGCGGCGCCAATTGCGCGCCGGCCTGTTCGATCAACCGGGGCTGGTTGCGGTGACATTGGCGCCAGTGATACCGCCACGGCTTGGTGTGAGCGATCAGCGCTGCGAAGGCGTGATCGAAATCCGGCTGGGCAATGCGACGATGCGGATCGAAGGTCGGCCCGATCCAGCAACGCTGGCAGTGGTCCTGGAAGGGCTACGCCGATGATCGGCCTGCCCGCAGGAACACGTATCTGGCTCGCGGCCGGCGTGACCGATATGCGTTCCGGCTTCAACGGTTTGGCCTCAAAAGTGCAGACTGCCTTGGAGGAAGATCCGTACAGCGGCCATGTGTTTGTTTTCCGCGGCCGGCGCGGCGATCTCATTAAAGTGCTGTGGTGGACTGGCGATGGCCTGTGCCTGCTGTGCAAGCGCCTCGAGAAGGGCCGCTTCATCTGGCCACAGGCCACGAGCGGTACCGTCACGCTGACACAGGCCCAACTCTCGATGCTGCTTGAAGGGATCGACTGGCGCCGGCCAGAACGGACTTGGCGACCGGAGTCGGCCTTGTAAACTTGCTATCGTCAGCGTAAACTTGGTCGCATGCTCAACGCCGCTGACCTGCCCGACGATATCGCTGCCTTGAAGGCCATGCTGCTGGCCAGCGAAGCGCGTGCTGCACGGATTGAAACATACGCAGAACAGAGCGAAGCGCGCTTGGCGCATTTGACCGCTGAACTGTCGAGGCGGGACGCCGAGATCGAGCACCTGAAGCTGGTCCTGGCCAAGCTCAAGCGCATGCAGTTTGGCCGCAGCTCTGAAAAGCTGGACCAGCAGATAGAGCAACTGGAACTGCAGCTGGAAGACCTGGAAGCGGAAGAAGCGGTCGCCGAGGCCCAGGCGCCTGCAGAGGTAGCGCCTCGCAAGAAAGCCGAACGCAAGCCGCTGCCACCACATCTGCCACGCGAAGAGCATGTGCACTCACCGGGCAATGATGCCTGCCCGGACTGCGGCGGCCACCTGAAGTATCTGGGTGAAGACGTCTCGGAGCAACTGGAGTACGTGCCGGCCAGTTTCCGCGTGATCCGCCACGTACGTCCCAAGCTGGCCTGTGCCTGCTGCGATACGATCGTGCAAGCACAGGCAGCAAGCCGGCCGATCGAGCGCGGCATCGCCGGTCCTGGACTGCTGGCCCATGTGCTGGTAGCGAAGTATGCCGACCACCTGCCGCTGTATCGCCAAAGCGTGATCTACGGCCGTGAAGGCGTGGAGCTTGAGCGCAGTCTACTGGCCAACTGGATCGGTGCCGCCAGCATGCTGCTGCGTCCCCTGATCGATGCCCTGCGCCGCTATGTTTTTGCCGGCACTAAACTGCATGCCGACGATACGCCACTACCGGTACTGGCGCCAGGCAACGGCAAAACGCGCACGGCACGCTTGTGGACTTACGTGCGCGACGACCGCGCCGGCGGTGACGACACGCCACCGGCAGTATGGTTTGCATACTCACCCGACCGCAAAGGCGAACATCCGCAGGCGCACCTGGCCAACTTCAACGGCGTGCTGCAGGCCGACGCTTACGCCGGCTTCAATGCGGTCTACGACACTGGCCGCGTGATCGAAGCAGCATGCTGGGCACACGCGCGACGTAAGTTTTACGACCTGCATGCGGCGCGCCCGACACCGCTGACCACCGAAGCGCTGCGCCGGATCGGCGAGCTGTATGCCATCGAAGAATCCATCCGCGGCAAGCCGCCCGACGAACGTCGTGTCACCCGCCAGCAGCAAGCGAAACCGCTGCTCGACGACCTGGAGCGCTGGCTGCACGCCACGCTCGCTACGCTGTCGCGTAAATCCGATACGGCGGCAGCGATCCTGTATGCCCTCAAGCTGTGGCCGGCACTGATCCGCTATGCCGACGATGGCCGCATCGAAATCGACAACTCGGCCGCCGAACGCGCGCTGCGCGGCGTCGCGCTGGGCCGGCGCAACTTCCTATTTGCCGGCGCCGACAGCGGTGGCGAACGCGCCGCTGCCATGTATGGGCTGATCGGAACGGCCAGGCTGAACGGCATCGACCCCGAAGCCTGGTTGCGCCACGTGCTGACGCATATCGCCGATCATCCTGTGAACCGCGTCGACGACTTCCTGCCCTGGAACTGTGCCGCCAAACTGGCCGGCTGAACTCCGCTTCCCAGCGGTGTGGCAAACATCATCTCGCTTTCCATCTGACGGCTCAAGACGGTGCTGAACAGACGCTTACGATACGCCTCAGTCGTCCTAAGCATCCATGCCCGACCTTTCGGTTGACTCACAAGACCGCGCCGCGTGGGATATCTACTTCGCTCAGGCACCACTCAACAGTTACACTTGTAACCTTGCAACTTAAGGGAGGGAGAATGCTGGGGTGCCGTTTAGTACTGCTGGGGCTTTTGCTACTGTGCGAACTCACGTTGAGTCGCGTCGCCCTCGCCGGGCCGCCAACGTTCGAGCGCCGTGTCTGGGGGCAGGCAGATGGGGCTCCTCCGTTAGCGTATGGAATTGCGCAGGACGGTGACGGGATGCTGTGGTTTCCGACGGTAGCTGGCCTCTACAATTTCGACGGAGCCCGCTTTACGCAGGTCTCATCCGTATACGGTCATGCGCTGCAGTCGAACAACCTCATTTCGATCGCCGCCACACGCGACGGCCTAGCTGTTGGCTACCAGTTTGGAGGCGTCTCTGTATTTACGCGTAGTGAAGTGCGGCATTATGGTAGCAAGGACGGGCTTCCACCAGGCTCGGTCGAATCATTGCTTGTAGATAAATCGGGCAGACTGTACGCCAATACGGGGACCCAGTTTTCACGGCTCGATAACGATACCGGCAAGTGGATGCAACTGCTGAAGGCAGCAGTGCACAAAAGAGATATACATTGGGAAGGAGCAGACGATAACGGGACTGTGTGGATCACCGATAGGGCCAATAAGAAACTGTATGCATTGGCGCAAGGCACTGAGTCATTTCGCGAGATTGCGTCGTTACGCGGTTCACCGTATCTCTCGATCATCAAGGGCAAAGTGATGGTCCATACAGGCAAAGGAGAAGTGACCAAATTTTCACTAGCGGACACCTCAGTTGTGGCGAAAGTCGACGCCAACGCAGGATTGACTGACAGTCCTATTGAAGGACCCGACGGCACGTGGTGGGCGTGGTTGAGAGGAGGCACCTCATTGCTGCGTGCTGGAGACGACGGTGTGTTGCGCGTAGCCCAGGAGTTCGAAGGCGGCAGCTTGCCTGGCAAGTTGTTCGTTCGCTCGCTCGTGGACCGAGAGAACAATCTGTGGGTCTCGACGTTAGAAGGTGTGGAGCGGTATCGTGTACACCGCCTGCACACACTACAGCTTCCATCTGGGGCCGTTGATCTTCATGTCGGCCAAGGTCTTGCCGATGAGATGTTGGTGACGAGCCGTGACGAGAAACCGGTTCAGCGTTGGTCAGGCAATCGATTATTGCCATTACCGGGTGTGCAAGGCATTTCTGCAATATACAAGCAGAGTGCCGGCAGCATCTGGCTAGGCGGTTCCGCAGGGATTTTCCACCTCACCAACAGCGGTATGCGTGATTGGCCGTTACCGAGCCAGATTAAGCCAAATACGTGGGTGCAAAGCATCGTTACCGATAATGCCGGGGCTGTTCTAGTGTCTTTCGTTCGGAACGGCCTCTATCGTCTTCTCGACGGTAGGTGGACGAAGGTGGAATCTAGTAAGGTTGAAAACGAGACACCCATCTCCATGCATACAGGAGCGTCGGGGCGTACTTATCTTGGGTATACCCAGGGCCGATTGGCTGAACTCACTCCGAGCGGACTACGGATGATTTCGACCGCGCTGAGTGAATCGGTTGGGAACATTTTGAGTTTGATGGAGCACGACGGGAACTTGTTTGCCAGCGGTGACCAAGGCGTCATTTTGCATCGGAACGGTATAGCGTACTCTTTGCAGCCACGCCGTATGGGATCGTTCTCTGGGGTGTCAGGAATGGTGATCGACCGGAGCGGCGCCCTATGGCTGCATGGCACCAAGGGCCTCTTCCATGTGCCCTCGCAAGCGCTGAGTAAATTTCTGAGCGACCCACACAATCCGGTCGATTGGGAAGTATTTAATTTTGAAGATGGGCTGCGTGGCCAAGTTGCCCAGATCAGACCACTACCTTCGCTGACTCTTGCGAACGATGGCAAGGTCTACTATGCGACATCGTCACAGGTTGGCTGGATTGACCCTTCTGCGATCCGCCGCAATCAACTGGCGCCAACAGTAATTGTTACTTCAGTACGCTTCGGCGATACAAGCGTGCCTGCAAAATCCAACATGCAGATACCCGCTGCCACCACTAGTCTTGACATCAATTTCACAGCTACAGCACTCTCGATTCCCGAACGCGTACAGTTTCGCTACCGCCTACATGGTGTAGACCAAGACTGGCAGCAACCAGGACCGGAACGGGCGGCCCGATATACTAACCTTGGTCCTGGCTCATATCGTTTTCAAGTGAAGGCAGCTAACGAGGACGGTGTGTGGAACAACACCGGCGCTTCCCTGGAATTCGAGATTGCTCCTACCATATGGCAGACTTACTGGTTCCGCGCCATCGCTCTTGCCCTGCTCGTGTCGTTGCTCGTTGCGCTGTATCGGTGGCGCATCGCCGCGGTAGCACGCCGATCTGCAGAGAAAAGTGCGGCACGCGTGGAAGAGCGCGAACGCATAGCTCGCAGCCTGCATGACAATCTTCTGCAGGGAGTTCAGGGGTTGATCCTTAGTTGTCATGCGATTCTCATGCGGATGCCCACGGGTACACCGGAAGAAAAACAGCTGGGCCAAGCGCTGGCCAGAGCAGATCTGATGATCGAGGAAACCCGTGACGAAGTGATGGACCTGCGCAGCGAGTCAGCACAGCACGATCTTGCGAGCAGATTGCAGCGGTCGATTGCGAAGCTCGGGCCAGATACTGAAGACCGGGTGAAGTTGGAATTGACCGGTAGCATCGACCGACTCGACTCCGCCGTGGCTAGTGAGATCTTCTATGTTCTGCAAGAAGCGATTGCCAACGGCATCCAGCATTCCGGCGCAAGGCAGATACGCGTCGTTGTCGATGCATCCGAGTCGGGCCTGCGCGGTCTCGTGAAAGACGACGGTCGTGGTATGGCCCCCAGCGTTATTGAAATGGGCAAGGTTGGCCATTGGGGGCTCATTGGAATGCGCGAACGTGTACACCGATTGAATGGGGCGTTAGCGATCGAAAGCGTACTTGGTGCTGGCACCACTGTCACGATCACGGTCCCGGCTCGATTCGCATATGGTGTTTAGTTCGGGGGACCGTATGTCCGCGTCCGCCCCGGCCGGAAGCGGACGTACGCGACAGCGGTCGGAGTGCTAGAACGATTATCGAAGATGACGGCCGGATGGCCGCCGTTTTTGCATCGGTCAACTGGCCGCCAGGAGCGGCGAGTGGAATGCGCGCTTCCCGGCAGCGTGCGCGAAGGCATTGGCCAGCGCGGCCGCCATCGGTCCCTGCGCCGCCTCGGCGACCCCGAGAAAGGGCTGCCCCGGCTGGTCAAGCAATGCGATATCGATCCTGCGCGGCACGCCGGAAAAGCGCAGGATCGGATAGGTCGCCCAGTCGAAGCTCTTCACGCCATCCTCGCCGTAGCGCAGCGCTTCGAGCAGCGTCCAGCTGGTGGACTGGATGATGCCGCCCTCCAGCTGGTTCCTGGCCCCGTCCGGATTGACGACCTGCCCGCAATCCGCGGCCGCCGATACCTTGAGCACGTGGACCTCATGCTTGTCCTCATCAAAGAAGATCTCGATGGCGATCGCTACGTAAGCCATCGTGTTCTTGTACTGGCCGAAGCCGAAACCGGTCCCATGCCCGGGCCGCGCGGACTGTTGGCCCGACCAGCCGAACCGATGTGCCGCACTGCGTATCACGGCCTGCGCGCGTGGCTGCGCAGCAAGGTGCGCAAGACGAAACTGCACCGTATCGAGGCGCGCCAGCGCGGCCAGCTGGTCCATCGTGCTTTCGATTGCAAGGATATTGAGATGCGCGCCCAGCGAGCGCATCGCCGACGTGCGCAGCGGCGTGACGGGCAGGAAGTGGTTCACCACCCGTATGTTCGGCACTTCGTACAGCGGCAGCGCATTCCGGTCGCCGCCGCCCTCCGGTTGTGGCATGGGAAGGGAGGGCGACGGCACGAACGGCCTGGCCAGCAGTTGCGCAGGCAGCAGCTTGCCTGCGTTCCCGGGCCTTTCGTTATGCGAGCCGCTCCACACCGCGTATTGCCAGTAGTCGATCCGGTTGTCCGGGCCCAGGGCGGCGACGACCGTGCTCACCATGGCGGGGGCGAACGGCTCCCACAGGTTTTCCTGGTCCCGCATCAGCTGCACCCGGACCGGCCGGCCGGGTACCTCGCGGGCCAGCAGTGCCGCATCGGCCGCGACATCGTCGGCGCCGTTCTGCCCGTAGCAGCCGGAACCCTCGGTATGGATGCAGTGCACGGCGTCGAGCTTCATCGCCAGCATTTCGGCAAGGGCCTGGCGCAGGGGGAATACGCCCTGGCTGTGCGTCCAGACGGTCATGCGCCAGGCGTCCAGGTGCGCCACCGCGCAAGATGGGCCGATCGAGCCGTGCAGCACGTACTGCCTGGTGTACCGGTTGCGGATCGTGCGCAACCCGGGGCGCAGCGCACCGCCGCGCTGCAGGATCGCCTCGTCCTGCGACGGAATACGCTGCAGGTAGTCATGGATCGTCGTCGGGCCGGGCAGCATTGTTCCCCCCTCCCATTTCGCGGTGGCTGTCAGCGCGTACATCGCCTGGATCGCATGCCATTCTTCCGCCGCGATGACGGCCAGGTAGTTGCCGTTGCGGACCACGGAGTGCACGCCCTTCATCTTCCTCACTGCTTCCACATCCACGCCGACCAGCTTCGTGCCGGGCCGCGGCGGGCGCACGACACGCGCATGCAGCATGCCCGGCAGCCGCAGGTCCTGCACATAGGCCTGGCCGCCGGTCACCTTGGCCGGGATATCCACGCGCGGCACCGCCTTGCCGATGACCGAATACGTCGCCGGCGGCTTCAGTTCCGACACTTCGGACGCGGCGCGCCGCAGTGTGATGCCGGCAATCGCCTCGCCGTAGTGCATCGAACGGCCACCCGGCCCGCCGGCCCGGCCTTCGCGCAGCCGCACCTGGCGCGGTGCCACGCCCCAGCGGCGCGCGGCACCCTCGCGCAACAGCGTGGCCACCTGGGCGCTTGCGTGCAGCAGCGCCTTGCCGCTGTCGGCCATCGTGTGGCTGCCGGCGGTGAAGCCCTCGTTCGGCGTCAGGTCCGTGTCGCCGGCGATGAAGTGGATCTCCTGCAGGGGCAGCGCGAGCTGCTCGCAGGCGACCTGCATCAGCGCCGTGCGCACGCCCGTGCCGAGTTCCACCTTGCCGCTGCAGACGGTCACGCGGCCATCCGGCGCGATGCGGATCCAGGCGTCCAGCATGGGTGTGCGCTGCAGGCTGCCCGCCAGCTTCGGGTTGGCGACCGGTGGCACGCCCATGCCGTTGAATTCCGCGCGCGCCAGCGATGGCAGCAACGAGAACGCGACGACCAATGCGCCGCCCTCGAGGAATGCCCGGCGCCCCGTATTGACCTGGTTGTCGATGCTCATGGCTTGCCTCCATTGGCCGCGTCCTTGATGGCCGCGAAGATACGCGTGTGCGTGCCGCAGCGGCACAGGTTCGGCTCCATGTGCTCGCGGATCTGCTGGTCGGTCGGTTTCGGAATCCGGTCAAGCAGGGCCTGCGCGCGCATCAGCATCCCGGCGATGCAGTAGCCGCATTGGGCCGCCTGGTGCCGGATGAAGGCCGCCTGGAGCGGCCCCGGCGCGGTGGCTGTGCCCAGGCCCTCCACGGTGCGCACGGAGCGCCCCTCCAGCGTGGCCAACGGCGCTAAGCACGAGAACACGGCTTCGCCATCAACGATCACGGTACAGGCGCCGCACTGGCCCATGCCGCAACCGAATTTCGCGCCGTTCAGTCTCCCTTCGTTGCGCAGCACGTAGAGCAGCGGCGTGTCGGGGTCGGAGGAAAACCGCGTTGCGCGGCCGTTCAGCTTCAGGTTGGTGGTCATGGTCGAAGTTCCTTGCGAATGGCTGCGCTTTGCCTGGCGACGTCTTGCCATGCTCCCTGTTCGTCCAGGTCCTGGCGCAGGTATGCGGCCAGGCTGGCGATCTGCTGGTCGG
Organism: Pseudoduganella sp. jia 9; assembly: GCF_055502615.1. Classification (NCBI taxonomy): domain Bacteria; kingdom Pseudomonadati; phylum Pseudomonadota; class Betaproteobacteria; order Burkholderiales; family Oxalobacteraceae; genus Pseudoduganella; species Pseudoduganella sp. jia 9. The sequence continues at coordinate 8,479 of NZ_JBUPWE010000035.1, forward strand.
TCAAGGCCGGCGCGAACGTCGGCATGTACACGGCGGAGCCGCTGTTCCACGGGATGCCCGCGAGGACGGTCTGCACGAAATTGACCGGCGTATCGGACAGCAGGGCGCTGCTTTGGGCAAGCGCGGGGCGGCCGCCGATCCGCATCATAGCGGCCGGCGCGGCATGGCAGCTTGCGCAGGCGGCGGCGAAGATGATCCTGCCCTGGGCGATGGTGCTTCCCGCCGATGCCGCCGCGATCGACGTCTCGCCCGATCCTGTCGTCGGGGCTTCCTGGATGCTCATCAGGTACCTGGCCATGGCTACCGCATCCTCGCGCGGCACTTCGGCCAGCCGCTCGGCCACGGGTCGCATCGGCCCTTTGGCCGCGCCATGCCCGAGAGCCAGGCCGCCGTGCAGGTAGTCGGCAAGCTGCTGCCCGGACCAGGGGTTGCGCCCTCGCGCGAGCCGCGTCAGTGCCGGCGCATGCCAGCCGTCGATCTCGCCGCCGCCGAACGCCGGCTTGCGCTCCCCGCCCAGCGAATTCAGGCCGCTGTGGCAGGAAGCGCAGTGCCCGAGGGTGTCGACGAGGTAGCGGCCGCGCTCGATCGTCGTGCCATCCCGCGGCGCTTCCGCGCCGGTGCCGGGCGTGAGGAACAGCACGTTCCAGAACGCCAGCAGCGGCCGGAAGTTCAACGGAAAGACGAGGTCATTCTTCGGCGGGGCGTAGCGCACGGCCGGCCTGCTCATCAGGTATGCGTACGCCAGGCCGATGTCGCGGTCGCTCATGCGCGTGTAGTGCGTATACGGAAAGGCCGGGTAAAGCAGGTGGCCATCGCTGGCGATGCCGCGGCGCAGTGCGCGCGTGAAGGCGGCCTGGGTCCAGCGCCCGATGCCCGTCTCGGCATCCGGCGTGATGTTGGTGCTGTAGATGGTGCCGAACGGCGTCTTCAGCGGCAGCCCGCCCGCATACGCCCTTCCGGTGGTCGAAGTATGGCAAACCATGCAGTCGCCAAGCGCGACGATGCGCCGTCCTTCCTCCAGCACTTGGGCGGATTCCGCGGGCAATTGCGCGGCCGCGGCGGGCATCGGCGGCTCGCGGCTCCAGCCATATAACAGTGCGAGGATCGCGCCCGCGCCCAGCAGCCCGGTGACAATCAGTCTGGTCTTCATGTGTCTTCCTGGTGGTGGCGGATACCGTCGTTCCGAAGGTTATGGCCGTCCGAAAAATTATGGGATAACGCCCCGCGCCTGGCCTCCACCCTTTGGCCAGCGCGCGACTAGGCGATACAGGGAATCGGACGCGTGTCCCGGCGCTTAAACTGCGCCAGGCGATGTGGATTCTGACAGCGGGCGGCAGCTCCGGCTTTGCAGGATCGGCAAAGGCCTTTTGCGCCGTGCCGCCATTGCCGAACGCGGCCGCCCGCCCTACCTTGACGCCAACAATGAAAGGAAGTGCGATGAACGAGGAAGCGAAAACGGATGGCCGCAAGGCCGTCGTCATCGGGGGCTCCATCGGCGGGCTGACCACAGCGGCACTGCTGCGCCGGGAAGGATGGAACGTGGAAGTCTTCGAGCGCTCGCCTTCCGACCTGTCCAGGCGGGGCGGCGGGCTGGTGCTGCAGGGCGACATGCTGCGTGCCCTGCACCAGGCCGATATCGGCTGGCACGGCACACCCGGTGTAACGACGGTCGACCGCATCTTCCTCGACCAGGACGACAACGTAATCCGGCGGCTGCACATGCCGCAGACGCAGACCTCGTGGAATGCGCTGTATGGCGTGCTGAGGGATGCCCAGCCGGCAGTGCACGCCGGTCTTGCATTGACGGACTACGAAGAGCTGTCCGACATGGTGACCGCGCAGCTGTCAGATGGACGGGAAGTGCGTGCCGATCTGCTGGTCGGCGCCGACGGCGCCCGCTCGCAGGTGCGCAGGTGCGCAGGCGGATGTTCCCCGATCTCCTGCCGCGCTATGCGGGCTACGTGGCCTGGCGCGGCCTGGTGCCGGAAACGGAACTGCCGGAAGCGTTGCGGGACCGACTCGACCACACGTTCGTGTTCCAGCAAGGGGAGCAGCACATGTTCCTTACCTATCCCGTGCCGGGCACGGACGGAGCCACCGGCCTTGGCGAACGGCGCTGGAACTGGGTGTGGTACCGGCCGGTGGCCGCCGGCGCGATGCTTCATGCAATCCTGACCGACAGGGATGGCCGGCAGCACGAGACGTCGCTGCCGCCCGGTGCCATGACGCGCGAAACGGCGCAGGGATTACGCGCGGAAGCAGGCTCCATCCTGGCGCCTTCGCTGCGGGCGCTGGTCGAGGCGACCGCGCAACCGTTCGTCCAGGCGATCGTCGATTTCCAGGCACCGGCATTGCGGGATGGGCGCGTGCTCCTGCTGGGCGACGCCGCGGCAGTCATCCGGCCGCATACCGCCAGCGGTACCGGCAAGGCGGCGGCGGATGCGATGGCGCTGGCCCATGCGCTGCGCGAGGGTTACTCCGACAGCCGGCTGGACGCCTGGGAAGGCGTGCGCCTGGCGGCGGCCCGCGAGCTGGGGCAATGGGGCATGGAACTCGGCGCCGGCATCATGGGCAGCCGATCCCTCACGAATCCTTGAGACGCTCGGCAATGAAGTCGACGAATGCGCGCACCTTGCCGGAGCCGCGCCGGCTCGGCTGGTAAACGGCGAACACGCCCACGTCCATCGGGCCCGGGTTGCTTTCGAAGTCCGCCAGCAAGGCGGCCAGCCTGCCTTCCTCCACGTCTGCGCTGACCAGCCAGTCGGGCAGCAGCGCGACGCCCGCGCCATCGAGCGCCGCCTGGCGTAGCACGTCCGAACTGTTGGCGACCAGCCTGCCCCGCACCGCGATCTCGAGGATCTCGCCATCCTTCAGGAAGCGCCATCCCGGCCGGCGCAACAAGCCCGTGTACGCGAAGCGCAGGCATTCGTGCCGGAGCAGGTCCGCGGGCACTTGCGGGGTGCCGCAGCGTTCGAGATAGGAAGGACTGGCGCATACGATGCGCCGGTGACCGGCGAGCCGCCTGGCCACCAGGTCCGGCTGGCTGGCCGCGGCGCCGATGCGGATCGCCACGTCGATCGCCTCTCCCACCATGTCCGACAGCGCGTCGGATACCACCAGTTCCAGTTCCAGCCGCGGATGGCGCAGTTGGAGCTCGGCCAGGTGCGGCGCGATGTACAGCCGGGCAAAGGCGACCGGCGCGCTCACCCTCAGCAGCCCTTGCGGCCCCGAGTGGGCAGAACCCGCGGCGTCGTCGGCCTCTTCGATGCTAGCCAGGATGGCCTGCGCCCTCACGAAATATTCGGCGCCGGCCTCGGTCAACGTGACCTGGCGCGTCGACCGGTTCAGCAACGGAGCGCCCAGCCGCGCCTCGAGGCCGTCGACGAGGCGCGCGACCGTGGACGGTACCAGCCCGAGCAGCCTGCCCGCGGCGGAAAAGCCGCCGCTCGTGGCAACGGCGCAGAAGGCATTAAGTTCCGAAAAGCGGTCCATCGATTCCTTTGCGAATTGGGCAAAGCCCCTTTGCGGCCGGGCTGGATTATCACCACCTCATGCTGCGGCTACGATGCCTCATCGACAGCAAACACTCAAGGAGCAAACGATGAAAGCCATTTTGCAACCCGCGATGTTCGGCGGCCTCGCCCTTGGCAACCGCGTCGCCATGGCGCCGGTGACGCGCAGCCGTGCGGGCGGGGACGGGGTACCCGATGACCTCGCCGCACAATACTATCAACAACGCGCATCCGCCGGCCTCCTCATTTCGGAGGCCACCAATGTCTCCCCCATGTCGGCGGCGTTCGAGCTGGCGCCGGGCATCCACACACCGGAACAGGTGGCAGGATGGCGGCGCGTCGCGGCGGCCGTCCACCGGGATAGCGGCAAGCTGTTCATGCAACTGTGGCACAGCGGGCGCGTCAGCTCCTATGCGCTGCTCGGCGGCGCGGCGCCGCTGTCGCCATCGGGCGTTAACGACGACCTGCACCTGCTGCAGGTATACGGCATGCTGCGCAACGGCCAGTACACGCGCATCGCTGCCTCGCCGTCGCGCGCCATGGAGCGCGAAGAGATCTTCAGCGCCGTCCGGACATTCGGCATGGGGGCAGCCAACGCGCTCGATGCCGGGCTCGATGGCGTGGAGATCCACGCGGCCAACGGCTACCTGCCGCAGCAGTTCCTGTCGCCCCTTGTGAACCGGCGCACCGACGACTTCGGCGGCCGCATCAAGAACCGCGTGAGGTTCCTGCGCCTGGTGATCGAGTCGGTGATGCTGTCGTTCCCCGCCTCGCGCATCGGCGTGCGCATCTCGCCGTTCGCGTTGTACAACAATGCCGGCGACCCTGCGCTGGCCGATACCTACGGCTACCTGCTGCGCATGCTCGAAGAGTACGGGGTCGGCTACGTCCACGCCGCCGACACGAATGCCTGGGGCGGCGAGCCGGACATGGATGAACTCCTGTCGCTTGTCCGCGCAAACTACAGCGGCTTCGTGATCGCCAATGGTGGCTTGAGCCCCGAGGCGGCCGACGGGCTGGTTCGCGACGGCCGGGCCGATATGGTGTCTTTCGGCCGGCAATTCATCGCCAACCCCGATCTAGTGCGCCGCATTGCCCAGGGCGGACCCTACAACGAGCCCGATCCGTTCACGTTCTATGGCGGGGGTGCCCGAGGCTATGTGGACTACCCGGCGCTTGCCGCGTGAAGCGTTATGGCGCTGGGGTGCTCGATTGGGCATGCGGGGGCTTACCCGACGTGCCCCAGGTCGTCGTAGCCACTGTCCGTGGCCACGGACGGCAAGCTGAGCGCTATCTCTTTACTACTTTCAGGGCGCCCCGCTATCCTCAGCGATGCGCCGATCGGGTCGGGGCGCTCGCGCATGCCAGCGATGACTTCCTGGGTAACTCCGCGCGCAGAGCGTTTTTGAGCAGGTATCCGTTGGCCCCAGCGTGGGTGGCGCGCAATGACCGCACGTCACCGGCTAGCGGCTATGAGCATCTGCGCCACCACGGAGCGAGCGCGTAGAGCAGGAACTCGATCACGTGAGCGGCGTCGGCGAGCCTTGTACGCCTCAACAAGAGTAACGAGCACGTCCAGGCGGCGGCCGCTCGGCCCACCCGCTTCCGATAGGGTACTTCACGGGCCGTATCGCTGCTGATACTGCTTTCTGCTTTGTCGCAGAAGTAGTGCCATGCTTTCCCTATGGCCGAGTTAGCGTATGACAGGATTTACGCGCGCCGAAAGGCCCCGTTACGCAACCGCAGGTTGCGTGGTGTGTGAGACCGCCCTCGGGGTCGCGGGGCCTCCCCGCGAATACCGTTGAGCAATCTGGCTAGGAAAATTGATGCACACGGGCATAGTTTTCAGTGCCTCGCTGCAAAACTGACCGCGGAAGTGACCGCTGACGACCACAAACCGTCCACGGGACGACCACAAATGTGGCCACACTCCGACCACGAAAGGTCACAGCGCGACCACAGCACGACCACAATGCGACAACGTTCAGACTACGTCCTAGCCGGGTGAACGTGTAGCAACGCTCGTAAATCCCGCAGAGCGAACATCGCTCGCATTAGGGGAAAAGCTCTCTTCCTTTGGAAAAATCGTTCGCTTGTAATCGTCGGAGAATTCAGAGCGAATCTTATCAAGACGATTCCCTCAGAATAGCTATTGCAGCTCACCGGCGAAGAGCGTTCGTCCCACCTTTTCCGAGAGCGCAGCAGCATGCGCAGCGCGGGGCGACGAGCCGAATAATGTGAATGCTGCGCCACGAACGCGTCTAAATACGCAGAAGCCCCGCACACACCTACCGGCTACCAGTGCGTCGAGCAATCCTGATCACCTGATATCGAAGTCGACGAACATAACGCGGTATCGACACCGGAATAAATTCCAGGAAAATCCCCGTTACCTAAGCCGTGGGCATTCGGCGCCGCATCATGCCACCGATCCCATTGATGCCAATCGTTCCCGAAGCAGCCTTCGCCAGGTCCCTGCGTCCAGGAAGCGCAATGCATGGAATCATCATGCAAGCTCGCAGACCGTGTTGACGACGGCGCGGCCGCCACATGCATGGCGTCTCCGCTCAACGTGGCCCTCGCATGAAACATGGCCTCTCCCGGTCTTAAGACTGATGGACCGTACCACTGAGGCCAATACCATCGTGGCGTCAACCAGCGCCTGATTTCAGCGATCGTGGCAAGCCTCTCTCTTCGTTCCCGCATCGCGTCTGCCAGCAGCACCTCGGCCACCGCTTCCGCAGCCTCTACGGATATCCGTCTGCGCTCAACCATGTCACCTCCCGGGCTGTCCATCCGGGTTGACCATCCGGCGGCCTGCGAGTTCCGCTGGATGAGTGCCACCTACGGCATCGAACGGTCCCGCACGCTGCTGGACGTCACTGAACCGGGCCGGATTCAATCCAGATCAGATTGCATCAAGAAGTTTCATGGTTGTATTTGATATACATCTGGACCGATGCCGATATCGCTCGCGCGGTCGGGCACGTGCTCTACGATCGAAGGACAGTCATCGGAGCTAGCACACCATGAAAACCCGCCCCCTCACCGAGCAGGATCTGAAGGTTCCTGGCCGCGTCATCATCAATCGCAGGCAGCTGCTGCGCAAAGTCCCGATGAGCGACCGCACCATTTTCGAAATGGAAAAGCGCGGCGAATTCCCGCAGCGCTTTTCCATCACGTCCCGCATGGTCGGCTGGGACTTGCAGGAAGTCGACGACTGGATCGCCCGCCAGCGCCAGGCAGCCCTGCCCCAATCAGCGCCGGGTCAACGATCGCGGGAACCAGCTATCTGACCGAGCAACCTACTCCGTCGCGGCAACCCACTGGTCGATCATATCGGCCCACTGCTGCATCATGTTCCGGCGCTGCTCCGAATACTCGGCCTTGTTGTACACCGCCCGCACACCCTTCTGCTCGTGCGCCAGGCACTTCTCGATCCAGTCGCTGTTGAAGCCCGCCTCGTGCAGCAGCGTTGACCCGGTGCGACGCAAATCGTGCGGCGAAAAATCGGTCATCATCACCCCATCCGCTTTCGCTGCCTCGACGACAGATCGCAGCACAAGATTCAAGGTCGCGCCGGCCATCGGCTTGTCCGGGTCATAGCGGGATGGCAGCAGATAGCGCGACCCGGCCGCACACGTCTTCAAAGCAATCAGCATGTCGAGCACCTGGTTCGACAAGTAGACATTATGTGGATTGCGCCGCTTCATCCGCACCCCGGGGATGGTCCAGACTCGATTGGCGAAATCGATCTCGGACCATGTAGCATCTGTCAGCTCCGACTTGCGCACCATCGTCAGCAGGAGCATGCGCGCAGCAATGCGGATCGTTGGCGCGCACTGCGTCCGGTCCAGGTAGCGATAGAACTGCTTGATCTCGTGCGTAGTCAGCGTACGGTCGCGCGGCTCGAACTTGGCGATCGATGCGGGCGGCACGCCATCGGCGGGATTGGGATGCTTCTCGCCTCGCTGGGCCGCATAGCGGAATACCAGCATAACGATCTCACGCGCATGCACCGCGACAGCGGGCGCCCCACGGGCGACGATGCGATCGCACAGCTGCCGTAACCCCTGCTCCGTGATCTCGTGCAGCAGTAGCGCACCGAACGGCTTGCGCAGGTCATGCTCGAAGACGAAACGGCGAGCGTCTTGCGTGGACTCCGCCATCTTGTACTTTTCAAGCCATTCCTCCGCCCACTCGCCGAATCGCAACTGGTCTTTTCGAAAGCCGATCGTTTCAGCTTTTATCCGCGCGGGCGAAATGCCTTCCGCTACCTGCTTCCGCGCCTTCATCAGTTGCTCTCTCGCGCCTGCCAATGTAAGTCCATCCGGACCGTAGCTACCCAGGACGAGCGTTTCCTGGCGCCCGTTGATCCGGTAGTTGTAGCGGAACGAAACACCTCCGCTCGGGCTCACCACGACATACATGCCATCGCGGTCCGCCACTTTGTAAGCCCGCTCCGCAGGCTTCAGGCTGCGCAGCTTTGCATCAGTCAGCATTACGCCCTCCTTCCAGTACCATCAGAACACAACAAAATCCAATCAGATCAACGGGTTACAGACATTGCACCGATATCGAAATGCTCGAAACACTTGTATTTGAGCGTTCCGATACCATCAAAGTTCCGGTACCATCACGTGGTCTAATTTGATCAATGAATCAGCGACTTACCGATGAATAGATACCATTGTCCCTGGTTCAGTTCGGTACTCGCTGATGGTACTGCGTGCTCGCTGGCAATGTTTCAAAAAAACGATACCAGCGTGATGCCCATCAATCGTGGCTGCTCGGGGCTGCGAGATATTGCTCGATCTGCCGAGTACGGGCATAAAAAAAGGTTCATCGCACTTTGCCGGGGAACGCATTCTTGATTTTCAAGAAGAAGTAGGATGCGTCCCGGAATCCGTAAGCCATGCGTTTGATCACTTTGATGCGATTGTTGACGCCTTCCAGGATGGATGAGTTCATCGGATAGATGGCCGAAGCCAAGATACCGCGCCGGTATTTGGCCAAGCGTTTAGCGAACTGGATCAGCGGTGCGATCTGGCTTTCCAGGGCGAGCTTGAGCCAGGTTTTCCATCGACGAGCACCTTCCCAGGCCGATGGCGCATACCAGATCTCTTTCAGTTCGGTCTTGAGCAGGTAGACCGTTGCCAAGGGCTGGTTGGCGGCGAGCAGTTCGTCAAGTTTGATCGCCTGGTCGGTTTTGAGATTGTCGCGATTACGCAGCAAAAGCCATCGGCTGCGCTTGATGACCTGACGGGCTTTTGGCTCTGCACGTAGTGCATTGGCTTGATCGACCCGTACCCGGTCAACGACTTCGCGGCCAAAACGGGCCACGACATGAAATAGGTCGTAGACCACCTCGGCATTGGGGCATTGCTGGCGCACTTCGAGATCCATAGCCGTGTTCATGTCCATCGCCACGGCTTCAATCCGCTGGCAGCCTTCCGGTCCCAGCATCTCGAAAAATGGCCGGATCGCTTCCCGGCTATTGCCTTCTCCAACCCACAATACGCGCATCCGTTCAGCATCGAGCGCGACAGTGGCATAGCGGTGTCCCTTGTGCAGGGCGAATTCGTCCATCACCAGGCGCCGTACACCCTCTGCTGAGAAGTCAGCATGCAAGTGCTTCAAGCGCCGATGATCGATCTCTTTGACGGTATGCCAGTGTAGGCCGGTCAGCCGGGCCACATGTGCTATCGGAAGCAGTTGCGCCAGCGCCTCGACCCACAGGCGCACACGATGCGTAATGCGTGAACGCCGGTCAAGCCAGACAATGTGCTCGGCAACCCGTGCATTACAGTGATGGCAGTCCAGTCGCCGCACTGGCACATCAAGCCAGACGCGTTTGTCCAGAATATCGCGGTCGCGCACCTTGCGTCTTCGGCGCTCATGCACCAAGGCGCAAGGCTGGCGGCACGACCCACACAAAGCATCACTTGTCGGACAGGGTTCGAGAACGATCAGCAGGGAACCGTCTTTCTGTTCTTGGACGGAGTCGAGAATATGGCCTTCCCAAAACGGGAGAGACGACATAGCATTGAGCATGGCGGTGGTTTGAAAGATTGACTTGTTTGGCGACTATCAATCTACCAACTTCAGACCCCCGCCACCACTTCCTGCTCAGATCGTCAATCCCGTCTTCCCCCATTCCCCGCGAAGAACC
>NZ_JBUPWE010000036.1:0-17353 GCF_055502615.1 Pseudoduganella sp. jia 9
CTTTTCCTCGCATGCGCGGCGGCGCTGACCGCCGGCTGCGACTCCGACAAGCAGCAACAGGCCGGTGCGCCGGGCGGCAAGATGCCGCCGCCGCAGGTGGCCGTGTACACCGTGAAGCAGGAAGCGCTGCCGGTGGTGACCGAACTGCCGGGCCGCACGTCCGCGTTCCAGATCGCCGAAGTGCGCCCGCAGGTGGCCGGCATCGTGCAGAAGCGCCTGTTCACGGAAGGGGCCGACGTCAAGGCCGGCACCCAGCTGTACCAGATCGATCCGGCCACGTACCAGGCGTCGTTCAGCGCCGCCAAGGCCGCGCTGGCGCGTGCCGAAGCGAACCTGCTGACGGCCGGCCCGAAAGTGAAGCGCTACAAGGAGCTGGTGGAAATCGAGGGCGTGAGCCGCCAGGATTACGACGACGCGGTCGCCGCCGAAGCACAGGCGCGTGCGGACGTGGAATCGGCCAAGGCGCAACTGCAGACGGCCCGCATCAACGTCGAGTACACCAAGGTGCACGCGCCGATTTCGGGCCGCATCGGCCGCTCGAACGTGACCCCGGGCGCGCTGGTGACGGCCGGCCAGGAAACTGCGCTGACCACCGTGCAGCAGCTGGACCCGATCTATGTCGACGTGACGCAATCCTCGGAAGACCTGCTGCGCCTGAAGAAATCGCTGGAGGGCGGCGGCGTGACGAAGGCCGAAGGCAAGGTCACGCTGAAGCTGGCCGACGGTTCCACGTATGCACAGGCAGGCAAGCTGCAGTTCGCCGACGTGGCCGTGGACCCGGGCACCGGCAACGTGACGCTGCGCGCGCTGTTCCCGAACCCGAAGCATGACCTGCTGCCGGGCATGTTCGTGCGCGCCGTCGTCGAGAACGGCGTCAACGAGCAGGCCATCGCCGTGCCGCAGCAGGGCGTGACCCGCAACCAGAAGGGCGAAGCCACCGCGCTGGTGCTGAACCAGCAGGGCATCGTCGAGCAGCGCGTGATCGCCACCACGGGCACGCTGGGCGACAAGTGGCTGGTGAAATCCGGCCTGGCCGCCGGCGACCGCGTGATCGTCGAAGGCATCCAGAAGGTGAAGCCGGGCGCGCCAGCAGTGGTTGCCGCTCCTGCCGCACCCGCCGCGGCCAGCACCGCCGCCGCCAAGCCGGCCGCCGCCGCTCACTAAGCACGCCAATAAGCAGCCAATAAGCAAGCAGGAGTCATTCAATGGCAAGATTTTTCATCGATCGCCCCATTTTCGCGTGGGTGATCGCCATCGTCATCATGCTGGCCGGCGTGCTCGCGATCCGCGGCCTGCCGATCGCGCAGTACCCGAGCATCGCGCCGCCGACCATCCAGATCGCCGGCGCCTATCCCGGCGCTTCCGCGAAGACCGTGGAAGATGCCGTCACCCAGGTTATCGAGCAGAAGATGAAGGGCATCGACGGCCTGCGCTACATGTCGTCGAATTCCGATACCACGGGCGCCGTCAGCATCACGCTGACGTTCGCCAACGGTACCGATCCCGACATCGCCCAGGTGCAGGTGCAGAACAAGCTGCAGCTGGCCACGCCGCTGCTGCCCGCCGAGGTCACGCAGCAGGGCCTGGTGGTCTCGAAGGCCACCGTGAACTTCCTGCTGGTGCTGGGCTTCGTCTCCGAAAATGACAGCATGAACAATGCCGACATCGACGACTACGTGGCATCGAGCGTGCTGGAACCGCTGTCGCGGGTGCAGGGCGTTGGTGAGATCACGCACTTCGGTTCCCAGTATGCGATGCGCATCTGGCTCGATCCGGCGAAGCTGACCAGCTACCAGCTGACCCCGAGTGACGTGATCGCGGCCGTGCAGGCGCAGAACGCCGAAGTCTCGGCCGGTGAACTGGGCGGCGCGCCGTCCGTGCGCGGCCAGCAGCTGAACGCCACGATCACCGCGCAGAGCCGCCTGCAGACGGCCGAGCAGTTCGGCGCGATCCTGCTGAAGACGCAGGCCAGCGGCGCCGCCGTGCACCTGCGCGACGTGGCGAAGATGGAGCTGGGCAGCGAGAACTACAACAGCGTGGTGCGCTACAACGGCAAGCCGGCCGCCGGCCTGGCGATCAAGCTGGCCACCGGCGCCAATGCCCTCGATACCGCCGAAGCCGTGAAGGCCCGGGTCGAGGAGATGGGCAAGCTGTTCCCGCAGGGGATGAAGGCGGTCGTTGCCTTCGATACCACGCCGTTCGTCAAGCTGTCCATCGAGGAAGTGGTCAAGACGCTGGTGGAAGCGGTGGTGCTGGTGTTCCTGGTGATGTACCTGTTCCTGCAGAATTTCCGCGCCACGCTGATCCCGACGATGGCGGTGCCGGTGGTGCTGCTGGGTACCTTCGCCGTGCTGTCGGCGCTGGGGTATTCCATCAATACCCTGACGATGTTCGCCATGGTGCTCGCCATCGGCCTGCTGGTCGACGATGCCATCGTGGTGGTGGAAAACGTCGAGCGGGTGATGACGGAAGAAGGCCTGTCGCCGAAGGAGGCCACGAAGAAATCGATGGGCCAGATTACCGGCGCGCTGGTTGGCATTGCGCTGGTGCTGTCCGCCGTGTTCGTGCCGATGGCGTTCTTCGGCGGTTCCACCGGCGTGATCTACCGCCAGTTCTCGATCACGATCGTGTCGTCGATGGTGCTGTCGGTGATCGTGGCGATGGTCTTCACGCCGGCACTGTGCGCGACCTTCCTGAAGCCGGTGGAGAAGGGCCATCACCTGACGAACCGCGGCTTCTTCGGCTGGTTCAACCGCACCTTTGAAAAGAGCACCAACAAGTACCAGGGCGTGGTCGCCACCATGATGCGTCGCCGCGCGCCGTCGATGCTGCTGTACGCGGTGCTGCTGGCCGTGCTGGCCGTGGTGTTCATGCGCCTGCCGACGTCGTTCCTTCCCGAGGAAGACCAGGGCGTGCTGTTCACGCAGGTGCAGTTGCCGTCCGGCGCCACGCAGGAGCGCACGCTGAAGACCATCGAGGAAGTCGAGAAGCACTTCCTCGTCAACGAGAAGGCCAATGTGGAATCGGTGTTCTCGGTGGCCGGCTTCTCGTTCGGCGGCAATGGCCAGAACAACGGCATGGCCTTCGTCAAGCTGAAGGACTGGGCCGAACGGCCGGGCGACGAGAACACCGGCGCCGCCGTGGCGGGCCGCGCGATGGGCGCTCTGCTGCAACTGCGCGATGCGATGGTGTTTACGTTCGCGCCGCCGGCGGTGATGGAGCTGGGCAATGCCGGCGGCTTCGACCTGCACCTGACCGACACGGCCGGTATCGGCCACAAGGCCCTGATGGCGGCGCGCGACCAGCTGCTCGGCATGGCCGCCCAGAATCCCAACGTGGTTGGTGTGCGCCCGAACGGACAGGAAGATACGCCTCAGTACAAGATTACCATCGACCACCAGAAAGCCACCGCGCTCGGCCTGACGGTGGCGGACGTGAACCGCGTGCTGTCGGTGGGCTGGGGCTCCTCGTACGTGAACGACTTCGTCGACCGCGGCCGCGTGAAGAAGGTGTACATCCAGGGCACGGCCGAATCGCGCATGCTGCCGGAAGACCTGGACAAGTGGTTCGTACGCAATGCCAGTGGCGAGATGGTGCCGTTCACGGCATTCGCCAGCGGCGAGTGGATCTACGCGTCGCCGCGGCTGGAGCGCTACAACGGCATCTCGTCGATGAACATCCAGGGCAGCCCGGCGCCCGGCGTGAGCTCCGGCGTGGCAATGGCCGAGATGGAAAAGATGATCGCGCAACTGCCGCCGGGCGTGGGCTATGAATGGACCGGCCTGTCGATCGAGGAACGCGACTCCGGCGCGCAGACGCCGATGCTGTACACGATCTCGATCCTGATCGTGTTCCTGTGCCTGGCCGCGCTGTATGAAAGCTGGTCGGTGCCGTTCTCGGTGCTGCTGGTGATCCCGCTGGGCATCATCGGCACCGTGATCGCCACCTGGGGCTTCGGCCTGGCGAACGACGTGTACTTCCAGGTCGGCCTGCTGACCGTGGTGGGCCTGGCCGCGAAGAACGCGATCCTGATCGTGGAGTTCGCCAAGGAATTGCAGGAGTCCGGCCGCGACCTGCGCGAGGCAACGCTGGAAGCGGTCAAGATGCGCCTGCGGCCGATCCTGATGACGTCGATCGCCTTCGGCCTGGGTGTGCTGCCGCTGGCGATTTCCAGCGGTGCCGGATCCGGCAGCCAGAATGCGATCGGCATCGGCGTGCTGGGCGGCATGCTGACTGCCACGTTCCTCGGCATCTTCTTCGTGCCGGTGTTCTTCGTGCTGGTGCGCAGCATGTTTACGAAGAAGGATGGAAGGGATGCGGGGCCGGCCACCGCCACGATTGCAAATGAAACGAACTGACATGAACAAGACTTTGATGACCCTCGCCGCGGCGGCACTGCTGTCCGGCTGCAGCCTGGCGCCGGTGTACGAACGGCCAGCGCCACCCGTTGCCCCCGCGTGGCCGCAAGGCGATGCGTACCGGCCGGCGGCGCATGCCGGCGCCAACGCGGCGCACGATATCGCATGGCGCGATTTCATCGCCGACGAACAGCTGGAAAAGCTGGTCGAACTGGCGCTTGCCAATAACCGCGACCTGCGTGTCTCGATCCTCAACATCGAAGCCGCGCGCGCCCAGTACGGCGTGCGGCGCGCGGACCGCGTGCCGGGCCTGAACGCCAGCGTGGGCCAGACGGCCCAGCGCGTGCCGGACAATCTTTCCGCCACGGGCGAGAGCTACATCACGCGCCAGTACACGGCGGGCCTGGGCATCCCGGCCTTCGAGCTGGACTTCTTCGGCCGCGTGAAAAACCTGTCCGAGGCGGCCTTGCAGCAGTACCTTGGCACCGAAGAGGCGCGCCGTTCGCAGCAGATCAGCCTGGTGGCCGAAGTGGCCAACGCCTGGCTGACGCTGGCGGCGGACCAGGAGCGCCTGCGCCTGGCGCAGGACACGCTCAAAAGCCAGCAAATCAGCTATGAGCTCAGCAAGCGCCGCTTCGAAGCGGGCGCCACGTCTGGCCTCGACATGTACGAAGCGCAGACCAGCGTCGAGACGGCGCGCAGCGACATGGCCGTGTACACCGCGCAGGTGGCGGCCGACCAGAATGCGCTGGCGCTGCTGGCCGGCGCGCAGGTGCCTGCCGGGCTGCTGCCGCAGGATAGCCTGCAGTCGGTGACGCAGCTGGCGGACCTGCCGGCCGGCGTGCCGTCGGACGTGCTGCAGCGCCGGCCGGACGTGCTGGCCGCCGAGCGCACGCTGCAGGCCAACAACGCCAACATCGGCGTGGCCCGCGCCGCGTTCTTCCCGAGCATCTCGCTGACGGCATCGGCCGGCGCGATGAGTTCCGATTTGTCGAACCTGTTCAAGGCAGGCGCCGGCACGTGGTCGTTCATCCCGCAACTGAACCTGCCGATCTTCGCGGGCGGCCGCAACCAGGCCAACCTGGACCTGGCGCGCACCAACCGCGACATCGCCGTGGCGCAGTACGAGAAGGCGATCCAGTCGGCGTTCCGGGAAGTGTCGGATGCGCTGGCCCAGCGGGGCACGCTGGACGAGCGCGTGGCATCGCAGGCGGCACTGGTGGAAGCGTCCGATAAAAGCTACCGGATCCACGAGCAGCGCTACCAGAAGGGCGCGGAGTCGTACCTGAACGCACTGGTATCACAGCGCAACCTGTACGCGGCCCAGCAGACGTATATCAGCGCGCGGCTGGCGAAAGCCAGCAACCAGGTCACGCTGTATAAAGTCCTGGGCGGCGGCTGGCAGTAGGCGGTCGCGGCCGGCGGTTCGCGGGCGTGTTTGAACCCAACAGCAATGAAGGCGAAGGCGCATATGAGTGAACGATCGAATATTGCAAATGCAGCGGTATCGCGCGACGTGGAAGCGGCAGGTGCCGCCGGCCCGCTGCCGGCCCGGCTCCACATGGCCGGCCCGTCAACGGGAAAACGCGACACCCTGGTGGTGTTCTTCCACGGCGGCGGCTTCGTCGGCGGCTCGGTCGCGGAAGCCGACGAATTCCTGCGCCAGCTGGTCGGCGCCGACCCCGGCATGGTGGCGCTGTCCGCCGGCTACACGCTCGCCTGCGAAAAACCGTTTCCCGCCGCGGTGGAAGATGCCCACGCGGTGCTGCTGTGGGCGAAGAAGAACAAGACGAAGCTGGCCTGGAACGGCAAGCGGCTCATCGTCGCCGGCATCGAGGCGGGCGCCAACCTGGCCGCCGTGGTCTCGCTGGTGGCGCGCGACCGCGGCGGCCCGGCCCTGGCAGGCCAGGTGCTGATCATGCCGATGCTCGACCCAGGCCTGTCGACCTGCTCGATGCGCACCATGCCGGCCTGCGTGGACAAGGCCGCCGTCGTCGACGACGTGGCGCGCAGCTGTGCGGAAGGCTACCGCGCCTACCTGCCGAATGCCGCGGACCGCACGCACCCGTATGCATCGCCGCTGCAGTCGTCGCGTCTCAAGAACCTGCCGCCGGCGCTGATCCTGTCGGCGGACGACGACCCGCTGCGCGATGAGGCCGAACAATACGGCGCCCGGCTGATCGCCGCCGGCATTGCCACGGCGGTCAAGCGCCTGCCGCCGCCACCGCTCGAAGAACCCGGCGGGCGCAGCGACTGCGTCTGCACGTTCGCGCTGGCCGAGATCGCTGCGTTCATCGAGCTGCAGCATTGAGGCGGGATTGCCCGGTCACGCGACCGCTGCGCTGCCCTCGGCCTGCCTTGCCTGGGCCCGCGCCGTCAGCCATGCCAGCGCGGCGGCTGCCATCAGCATGGCGGCGCTGGCCATGAAGGTGCTGCGGTAGCCGCTGCCGTCGAACAGCAGCCCGCCGATCGTCGATCCGAAGGCGATCGACAACTGGATCACCGCCACCATCAGGCCGCCGCCAACTTCCGCGTCGTTCGGAAAGGTGCGCGGCACCCATGCCCACCAGCCCACCGGTGCCGCCGTGGCAACCAGGCCCCAGAAACCCAGCAGCGCAACGACAGCGGCCGTGTGACTACCGGAAGCAACCAGGGCCACGGCCGTCGCCGCCATCAGCAAGGGGATGCCGGCCAGCGTCCGGTAGAAGCCCCGTTTCAGCACGGCGCCGACAACCATCGTGCCGATGAACCCCATGACTCCGATAACGAGCAGGATCAGCGACAGCGTTTCCGTGTCGACCCGGGTCACCGTTTCCAGGAACGGCCGCACATACGTGAACAGCGTGAACTGCCCCATGAAGAACAGGCCGACGGCGAGCATGCCCAGGCTGACGGCTGGCTGGCGGAACAGCCTGAAGATGCCCAGTGGATTGCGTGGGCCAGCCGCCCGCGGCGCGACCGGCATCGATGGCAGGCTGATCCACTGCCAGGCCAGTGCGACGAGCGACACCGGGACCAGGCACAGGAAGGCCCCGCGCCAGCCGATGACCGAACCCAGCCAGGCGCCAAGCGGCGCGGCGATGACCGTGGCCAGCGCATTGCCGCTATTGAAGATCGCCAGCGCACGCGGTACCTGGTGCAGTGGCACCAGGCGCATGGCCGTGGCCGCCGACATGGCCCAGAAGCCGCCCACGACGACGCCGATCAGCGCACGGCCCACCATGTACACGAAGTAATTGGGTGCCAGCGCAACGATGGCGCCGGACAGGCCCATGGCGCCTGTCAGCACCAGCAGCAGCGTCTTGCGATCCAGGCTGCCGGCAAGCGCCGAAATGAACAGGCTCGTGAATACGGCGAAGGCGCCGGAGATCGCGATGCCCTGTCCCGCCATGCCTTGCGTCACGCGCAGCGCGTCCGCGATCGGCGTCAGCAGGCTCACCGGCATGAACTCCGATGCGATCAGCGCGAAGACGCACAGCGTCATGGCGAAGACGCCACCCCAGGCGGCGGGGCGGTCGTTGGCGGAAGTGGTGGCTGGATCATGCATGCGGATTCCCTTCGATGGTTCACGGGCGCTGGCACGCCCGGCGGAGAGGAATGGTAAGGGTGAAACGCGGCGTGCAACCGCCCCGGAATTGCTTGGCCATATGAGCCTGATTCATGAATCACGCGGCAGATTGCTTAGCCGGTATCATAAAATGGTTGACTGGTGTGTTTTCGGAGGCTGCATGGCGCGTGACAATATCAATGACATCATCGTTTTCCTCGCCGTTGCGCGGGAACGCAGCTTCACCCGTGCCGCCGCCAGGCTGGGCATGACGCAGTCCGCGCTCAGCCACATCATCCGCGGCCTCGAAGGTCGCCTCGGCGTGCGCCTGCTGACCCGGACCACGCGCAGCGTCTCGCCGACCGAGGCGGGCGAGCGGCTGCTGCAGAATGTCGGGCCCCGCCTCGAAGAGATCGAGGCCGAGATCGCGGCCGTCAGCGACCTGGGCGACAAGCCGTCGGGCACGGTGCGCATCACGGCGATCGACCACGTGGTCAGTACCGTGCTGTGGCCGCGGATCGCGCCTCTGCTGCCCAGGTACCCCGACCTGCACGTCGAGATCAGTGCCGATTACCGGCTGGTCGACATTGCCGCCGAACGCTTCGACATCGGCGTGCGCTACGGTGACCAGGTCGACAAGGACATGATCGCGGTACGCCTGACCGATGAGGTAGCGATGACGATCGTCGGTTCCCCCGACTATTTCAGCTGGCGCCCCAAGCCCGCCGTGCCGGCGGATCTGATGAAGCACAACTGCATCACCCTGCGGCTGGCGAGCAGCGGCGGCATCTATGCCTGGGAACTGGAGAAGGACGGGAAAAAGCTCGAGGTGCGCGTTCGCGGGCAGGTCGTCTGCAGCAGTGCTTATCATATGCTCGACGCCGCCCTGACCGGCTGCGGGCTGGCGTTCGTGCCCGTCGACATGGCCGGACCGCATGTCCGTGCCGGCAAGCTGGTGAGCGTCATGGAAGACTGGTGCCCGCGGTTCCCGGCGCTGCACGCCTATTATCCGAGCCGGCGCAATTCCTCGCGCGCGGTCACGCTTGTCATCGAAGCGCTGCGACTGAAGACCTGAGCTGGAAGCTTCACCGCCGGCGAATTCACGGCCGTGATTCATGACCGCGATTCATGAGCCCATGCAAATCCGCTGCGGTTTTCAGCGGACTTCCACAACTATCATGCCTGCTTTGCGATGGACACCTGTCCAGCCAACCAGGAAGCCTGATGAGAGCATTTGTAGTCCTTCTCGCACTGTCGATCGGTTCCTGCACCGCGCAAGAAGTCGCAAGGCCGGGCGGGGCGCATGCGCAAGCGGCCAGCAGATCGGGAGTCCCACAAATGAAAGCAGTTTTCAAGATCCGGATCGACGTGCAGGGGACGCCTGTCCTCGTGGCGCTCGACGATAACCAGGCTTCGCGCGATTTCGTCGCGATGCTGCCGCTCGTATTGACGATGAAAGACTATGCGGCCACCGAGAAGGTGGCCGACCTGCCGAGCAGATTGTCGACGGCGGGAGCGCCCGCCGCGATCACTCCGCGTGCCGGGGACGTGGCCTATTACGCCCCCTGGGGAAACCTGGCGATCTTCTACAAGGACGGCATCCATTCTCCCGGTCTCGTCAGATTGGGCGGCATCGGCGAGAGCGTCGACCTGTTCAGGCGATCGGGGCCACTCCAGGTCACGATCACGCTGGCCGAAGAGTAAGGGGCCGCCGGTTGCCTCCGCCTATTGATGAACAGCCTTCATAAGGCTATGGCGAAACGTCGTATCAATCCTTCATCAATCCTGGCCTACCATTCCGTTGCCGGGCGCCGGCAGCTGCGTCCTGCAGCAAGCAAGTCTACTGAAAGGATCACCATGCAAGACTCCAGCGATATCGACCAGACCAGGCGCGGCGTGCTCATTGCCGGGGCGCTGTCTGCCACCGCTGCCGCCGTGCCGCTGGCGGCGGCCCAGTCCCGCGCTGCCGGCGACACCGCCACCGCGGCCCCCGCCGCCCCCGCCGCCTCTGTCACCGGCAAGGTATCGCTCGTCGTCAATGGCCAGCGTGTCGGGAAGGATGTCGATACCCGCACCACGCTGCTCGACCTGCTGCGCGAACACCTGCACCTGACCGGCACGAAGAAGGGCTGCGACCAGGGGCAGTGTGGTGCCTGCACCGTCATCGTCGACGGCCGCCGCATCAACTCCTGCCTCAGCCTGGCGATCATGCACGAGGGCGCGCAGGTGACCACGATCGAAGGCCTGGGCCAGCCCGGCAGCCTGCACCCGATGCAGGCCGCGTTCATCAAGCACGACGGCTACCAGTGCGGGTACTGCACGCCAGGACAGATCTGTTCGGCCGTCGCCGTGCTCGACGAATTAAGGCAGGGCATCCCGAGCCACGTCACCGGCGACCTGGCCGCGAAGCCACTGCTGTCGATCGACGAGCTGCGCGAGCGCATGAGCGGCAATATCTGCCGCTGCGGGGCCTATTCGAACATCATCGAGGCGATCGGCGAGGTCGCCGGCCTGCCTCGCCAGGAGGGCAGGGCATGAGGGCCTTTACCTATGAACGCGCGCAGTCGCCAGCCGAAGCCGCGGCGGCGGCACTGCGCCAGCCGGGCAGCCGCTTCATTGCGGGCGGCACCAACCTGCTCGACTTGATGAAGCTCGAGATCGAGACGCCGGGCCACCTCATCGACGTCAATGCCCTCGGCCTGGACAGGATCGAAGCCACCGGCGATGGCGGCCTGCGCATTGGCGCGATGGTGCGCAACACGGACCTGGCCGCCGACACGCGCGTGCGCCGCGACTTTGGCATTCTGTCGCGCGCGCTGCTGGCAGGCGCCTCCGCCCAGCTGCGCAACAAGGCGACCACCGCGGGCAACCTGCTGCAGCGCACCCGCTGCCCTTATTTCTACGACACGAACCAGCCCTGCAACAAGCGCGTGCCGGGCAGCGGCTGTTCGGCGATCGGCGGTTTTACGCGCAATCACGCGATCGTCGGCCACAGCGAAGCCTGCATCGCGACCCACCCGAGCGACATGGCCGTCGCCATGCGCCTCCTCGATGCCGGGGTCGAGACGGTGGCTGCGGACGGCGCCCGGCGCACGATACCGATCGCGGATTTCCATCGCCTGCCCGGCACGACGCCGCACATCGAACACGCACTGATTCCGGGTGAACTGATCACCGCGGTGACGCTGCCACCCCCGCTGGGCGGCCAGCACCTCTACCACAAGGTACGCGACCGCGCTTCGTACGCGTTCGCCCTGGTGTCGGTGGCGGCGGTGATCCAGCCCGACGGCACGGGACGCATCGCGCTGGGCGGCGTCGCACACCTTCCGTGGCGCGTTCCCGCGGCCGAACAGGCCCTGCCGCAGGGCGGCAAGGCCGTTACCGGCCTGCTGCTGGGGGGAGCCCGCACGACCGACGAGAACGCATTCAAGATCCCCCTCGTCCAGCGCACGATCGATGCGCTGCTGTCGCAAGCCAGGAAAGGCCGAGCATGAAATTCACGACACCCGCCGGAAGCAATCCCATCGACCAGATGAAGGTCATCGGCCAGCCGGTCGACCGCATCGACGGCCCGCTGAAGACGACGGGCACCGCACGCTACGCCCACGAACACCATGAAGAAGTACCGAACGCCGCCTACGGCTACGTTGTCGGCGCCGCGATCGCAAAGGGGCGCATCACCTCCATCGATACCAGCGCCGCCAGCAAGGCGCCCGGCGTCCTTGCCGTCGTCACCCATGAGAATGCGGGCAAGCTGGGCAAGGGCAGCTTCAATACCGCGCACCTGCTGGCGGGGCCGGAGGTCCAGCATTACCACCAGGCGGTGGCCATCGTCGTTGCCGAGTCGTTCGAGCAGGCCCGTGCCGCCGCGTCCCTGGTCAAGCCCGACTACGCGCCGCAGGCAGGCATGTACGACCTCGACAAAGCGAAGCAGTCAGCCGTCGAACCGAAAGGCAGGGACAATGCGGACACCGGCACCGGCAACTTCGAGCGCGGCTTTGCCAATGCTCCGATGAAGCTGGACGCCACGTACACGACGCCGGACCAGACCCACGCGATGATGGAGCCGCATGCCTCGATCGCGGCCTGGGAAGGCGACCGGCTCACGCTGTACACGTCGAACCAGATGATCGACTGGGGCAAGCAGGATCTTGCCAGGACGCTGGGGATCCCCGCGCACAATGTGCGGGTGGTGTCGCCCTATATCGGCGGCGGATTCGGCGGCAAACTGTTCCTGCGATCGGAAGCCGTGCTGGCGGCGCTGGGAGCGCGGGCGGCGGGGCGGCCAGTCAAGGTGGCGCTCCAGCGCGCGCTGATGGCGAACAACACGACGCATCGTCCGGCCACGATCCAGCGCGTGCGCATCGGCGCCACGCGCGAAGGGCGCATCACGGCCATCGCGCACGAGAGCTGGTCGGGCGACCTGCCTGGCGGCTCGCCGGAGACGGCGGTCAACCAGACGCGCCTGCTGTATGCCGGCGCCAACCGGCTGACGCGCATGCGGCTCGCCACGCTCGATCTCCCGGAAGGCAATGCGATGCGCGCCCCTGGCGAAGCGCCGGGCATGATGGCCCTGGAAGTGGCGATGGACGAAATGGCGGAAAAGCTGAAGATGGACCCGGTGACGTTCCGCATCGTCAACGACACCACGGTGGATCCGCAAACGCCCGGCCGCAAGTTCTCGCAGCGCCGCTTCGTGCAGTGCCTGCGTACCGGCGCCGAGCGCTTCGGCTGGGACAGTCGCAATGCCGTTCCCGGCAAGGTGCGGGACGGCCGCTGGCTGGTCGGCATGGGTGTCGCGGCGGCCTTCCGCAACAACATGAACATGGCCTCGGCGGCGCGCGTGCGGCTCGAACGCGACGGCCGCGTGACCGTTGAAACCGACATGACGGATATCGGCACGGGCAGCTACACGATCATCGCCCAGACCGCGGCCGAGATGCTCGGGCTGCCGCTCGACCGGATCGTCGTGCGCCTGGGCGACTCCAGTTTCCCGGTCTCGGCCGGCTCGGGCGGCCAGTGGGGCGCGAACAGTGCGACCGCCGGCGTGTACGCCGCCTGCGTCGGGCTGCGCGGGCAGATCGCGCAAAAGGCGGGCCTGGACGCGGCGGGTGCACGGTTTGCCGACGGCGCCGTCTTGGCCGGCGGGCGCTCCGTGATGCTGCGCGATATCGCCGCCCGGGGCGAGCTCACGGCCGAGGACAAGATGGAATATGGCGACCTTGAAAAGCGCTTCCAGCAGTCGACCTTCGGCGCGCATTTCGTCGAGGTTGGCGTCGACGTCGCTACCGCCGAGATCCGCGTGCGCCGCATGCTCGCCGTCTGCGCGGCCGGTCGCATCCTGAATCCGAAATCGGCGCGCAGCCAGGTCATCGGCGCGATGACGATGGGCGTGGGCGGCGCGACGATGGAACACCTGGTCGTCGACAAGCGCATCGGCTACTTCGTCAACCATGACCTGGCCGGCTACGAGGTGCCGGTACATGCCGACATTCCGCACCAGGACGTGATCTTCCTCGACGAGGTTGAGACGATGTCGTCGCCGATGAAGGCCAAGGGCGTGGGCGAACTGGGTCTGTGCGGCGTCGGCGCCGCCGTCGCCAATGCGATCTACAACGCCACCGGCGTGCGGATCCGCGACTATCCGGTCACGCTGGACAAGCTGCTGCCGAAGATGCCGGCGCCGGCTTGAAGCGGCATGGCCGGACCACCGGCCATGCCTTCGCACGATGAACGAAAGGACACTAAAAATGAAATGTACCGTTGCGGCAGTATTGTCGCTCGCCATGGCCGCGCCGGCGTTCGCCCAGGCCGCCACGAAAACAGAACCGGCTGGCGCTGCAAAGGAGATGGCGATCGCGCGCGCCGGCACCCAGGCATCGTACAAGGGGCCGGCGCAGACCTTTACGGGGAATGTGCGGGTCGATCCGCTGTTTGGCGCCCATGCGCCGTCGACGGCGTCGGGTGCCGCCGTGACGTTCGAGCCGGGCGCGCGTTCGGCGTGGCATACGCATCCGGCAGGCCAGATCCTGATCGTGACCGCAGGCGTCGGACGCATCCAGCAGGCGGGTGGCCCGGTCCAGGAGATCCGCCCGGGCGACGTCGTCTGGACACCGCCCGGTGTCAAGCATTGGCATGGCGCTGCGCCGGCCACGTCGATGACGCACACCGCGATCCAGGAGAGCGTCGACGGGAAGAACGTCGACTGGATGGAAAAGGTGAGCGACGAACAGTACGGAAAGTAGCGGGCGAACCTACGGTGTCGCGTCGGCCTGAAACTCGGCGCGTACAGGTGCCTCGCAGTGCCAGCACCGGCACTTGCGACGCAATACGCACATCCGATGTTTCAGGGCCGTGCCCCCTGGACCTTGTGCGCCACGGCCAGCAGCCTGGCGCTGACCTTCAATCCGCTGCGCTCGGCGTGGGCGATCGACACGTCGAAGCGGATCCGCCGGTCGACCTGCACGAAGCTGATCATGCCGCCGGCGGCCAGGGCGCCTTCACCGTCGGTGATGGACAGTACCCCCTGGGCAGGCACCGCATCCAGCACCTCCTTCAGCCGCGCGCCGTCCAGGGATCCGACGTACAGCATCTGGATACCGCTGACGGGATCGCCCGGCTGCATCGTGCGCACGGCAACGGCGCGGCCACCGATCCTGCGGGTCAGCCGCAGCTGGTTCAGCTCGGCGTTCACCTTCTCCGCGCCCACGACGCCGATGGTCCATGGCGCCGCCCTGTCGGCGATGGTGGCTGCCGGCCACTCGATGTATTCGGCGAAACGGTAGATATAGGCCGCCTTGACCTGGGCCTCGATCCGTTCGCCATTGGCATCGTCGGCCGCCCGCGCGGCCGCGGCCATCCCCGCGGCCAGCAGGCAATACAGCAGCGCGGCCTTGATGCCCACGGTTCCGGTGTGCGCGGTTCGAATGCGCTGTTGCGGGCGCGCCCGCGCGAGGAAGGTCGCCACGTCTAGAAGCGCATCGTCAGCTTCAGCAGCACGCTGCGCCGGAACACGCTACGCCCCGGATACTCGGCAAATTCGGGATGGGAACGATGCAGCAGGTTGCGCCCGACCAGCGCCACGTCCAGGTTCGGGCGCGGCGTCCACGTCCACTGACCATCGAGCTCGTAATACGATGGCACGGCCGGATCGGGCAACGCTCCCACGTAGCGCAGCGTCAGGTCCAGCGCACTGTCGTCGGTCAGGTCGTGCGACGAGCGCAGCAGCCAGTGGCGCCCGGGGTCGTTGGTGGAGAGCCCGCTGCTGGCGCTGGCGTCCTGGCTGCCCGGCAGCAGGGAAGTGCGCACGCGCTGCACTGTCAGGCCCGCGTTGATGCGCCAGGCCGGCATGGCCTGCCATTGGCCCCATACCTCGATGCCGCGCGTGGTGCCCTCGCGCAGATTCTGGAACGTGAGCAGCGCCGGCGCCGTCGGGCTGGTTTGCGGCTCGAGCGTGCGCAAGCGGTCGTAACGGCTGTAGTACGCCGTGGCCGACCAGGACAGCGTGGGCATGGGCTGGGCGCGGTAGCCCAGTTCGACGACCCTGGCCACTTCGGACTGGAACTCGGGGCCGCCGCCGATCAGATACACCATGCGGCCGCCGGCGTCGATCGGCGCACTCGGCGAGTGCAAGTCGCGGTCGAAGCGCGATGGCGCGCGCACGGTGCGCGCCACGCTGCTCCAGAGCAGCTGGTTCGGGCCGGGCGCCCACGCCAGGCGCAGGCTGGGCAGGTATTCGGTGCCGGTGTACGAATTGTGCTCGACCTTGGCGCCAGCCGTCAGTTTCAGTGACGGCGTAACAGCGTATTCATCCTGCACGAACAGGTTGGACCAGCGCAGGTTCAGGTCGCCGGGCAGGAAGCCGAGCCCGGGCGAGTTCGTCACCCTGTCCCAGCTCTGGCGGAAACCGCCGCCCCAGGTCAGCAGGTTGCGTTCGCCGAGGCGCACGTCGTGCTGGGCGTCGAGGTCCAGCGTGGACAGGCGCTCGACGAACGAACCCGGCTGGTTGCGCTCGGTATGATCGAGGATGACCTGCAGGCGCAGGTTGGCGTCGGGCGACAGCTTGCGCGTCAGCCGGCCCTGCAGGTTGGCCCCCGAGATCTGCACGGGCATCACGAAAAGCTGGCCCAGCTTGCCCTGGTAGGCGTCGCCCGATACGGTCAGCTCGCTGTCGCGCAGGCTCCAGTCGGCACGAAAACCGGCCTGGCTGCGGTGCATGCCGGTGTTGGTGTCGAGCCCGGTGGCAGTAAACGTATTGTTCAGTTGCTGGTATTTCCCGTATACGCGGTAGGTGCCGCCGTTGGCCATCCTGCCGCCATGGCGCAGCGAGGCGTTTTTCTCGCGGTCGCCGCCGGCGACGGAGAGTTGCCCGCCCTGGGTGTCGGCCGACGAACGGGTGATGACGTTGATGACGCCGTTGACCGCGTTGGCGCCCCAGATCGTGGCGCCGGGCCCGCTGATCACCTCGATGCGCTCGATGTCTTCCATCACCACATCCTGGGCATCCCAGAACACGCCGGAAAACAGCGGGGTGTAGATGCTGCGGCCGTCGATCAGCACCAGCAATTTATTCGCGAACGGAGAATTGAAGCCGCGCGCCGTGATGGCCCAGTTGCGCGCATCGACCTGGGCCACCTGCAGGTTGGGCGCCAGGCGCAGCGCCTCGGGCAGCGACTGCGCGCCGCTGCGCTGGATGTCGTCGCCGCTGATGATGAAGACGGAGGCGGCCGCATCGCTGAGCCGTTCTTCCTGCCGCGACACGGACGTCACGACGACATCGCTGAGCTGTTCCAGCGACATGTCGGCGAAGCGATTGCTGTACGACTCCATGGCGTGGGCCGGCGCCGCACCCATCAAGATTGCGGCAAGTCCTGCGCGTGAAAAGCTGGCTCTTCTGGTCATAGCGTCCCTGCGGTTGCCGTGCTCTCCAGTACCTGGCGCCATGGGGCGACAGCAGGAGAAGCAGGCGCGTGTAACGAAATTATAGATCACCCGACACACTTGCAATCTAATATTTTGCTTTTACGCAACAGTAACGTAGATGGGAGCGAAAACGGCCGTCCACCTTGCAAATGGCATGCGACCTGGAAGCAGGATGGTGAAAAGGGTCTTGACGGTACGCAAGGGTGTCACTACAATCATGCCTCTTTCAGGGAGGTTAGCTCAGGGGTAGAGCACTGCATTCACACTGCAGGGGTCGCAAGTTCGAAACTTGCACTTCCCACCAGGATTCGTCGTAATCGAAAAGGCCTGCAACGTTGCGTTGCGGGCTTTTTGCATTGGGTGCGCCCAGCATGGGCGCACTCCTGTGGGTGAAAGTCCCGCCGCGAGCTGACCACAGCGAGCGAAGTGAAGCGCAACTGCGGAAGAGTAATCGACCGTGGGAAGGAAGCGTGGAGCGTAAATCATGAGCCGAGGAACACGAATCGCATAGAAGGCGCTGCCAAGC
>NZ_JBUPWE010000037.1:0-16869 GCF_055502615.1 Pseudoduganella sp. jia 9
AAGCGTTTGATGCTATATATTTTGAGCTTCCGGACCGAAGTCCGGGGCACATCACATCAAACGCCCACACTTATCGACTGTTGATTGTTAAAGAATTCTGCCCTTGAAGGCTTGCTGCGGATCCCTTGGACCCGGAGACAAATCGTTGTGTTTGTCAGCAGCAGAGAAGCGAGATTATCAGGTGTTTCGTGCATCTCGTCAACCCCTCAGTTTGCATCGCAATATTACTTCATCGATTCAAACCGCCCTGTCGCATCGTTTCGTTTTCACGTCTGCGTTGCGGCAGGGACAGAATTATAGCCAGCATCCCAGAACGGTGCAAGCACCAAATTTCATTGAATAAATAGCCAGAATTGTTTCCACATATAAGTACGAAACCTCGGCATCCCGCCAGTGACGGAGTTTCATGCGAACATCAGCCCTTTATAATGCGCGCTTTCCTCCCTGCCGCCGACATGCCCACCATCGCTCCCTTCAGTAGCCCGACGATCGCGCCCACTGCCGACGCCGACCTGGCCGCCCGCCTCACCCACGCCATCGACAACAAAACCAAGCCGCCGGGCAGCCTAGGCATGCTGGAAACCCTGGCGCGCCAGGTCGGGCTGATCCAGCGCACCACGTCACCGGCGATCGCGGCGCCAGCCATTCTTGTATTTGCCGGCGACCATGGCGTGGTGGCCGAGGGCATCTCCGCCTTCCCGCAGGATGTGACATGGCAGATGGTCGAGAACTTCCTGGCCGGCGGCGCCGCCATCAATGTATTCGCCGCTCAGAACGGTTGCGCGCTACAGGTCATCGACGCCGGCGTGGCCCATGATTTCGGCCCGCGCGATGGTCTCACCGGGCGCAAGATCGCCCACGGCACGCGCAACTTCGCGGTGGAACCAGCCATGTCGGCCGAACAATGCGCGCAGGCGCTCGCGCACGGCGCCGCGCTCGTCGACACGCTGCCGGGCAACGTGATCGGCTTCGGCGAGATGGGCATCGGGAATACCACCGCCGCCGCAGCGCTCATGCACAAGCTGACGGGCATCCCGGCAGCCGCCTGCGTGGGTGCCGGTACCGGCCTGGGACCGGACGGGGTGCTGCACAAGGGACGCGTGATCGAGGCCGCCGCGGCGCTGCACGCCACGGCAACGGCGCCGCTGGACGTGCTGGCCACATTCGGCGGTTTCGAAATCGCCATGATGGCCGGCGCCATGCTGCGCGCCGCCGAGCGCCGCATGGTGCTGCTGGTCGATGGCTTCATCGTCACCAGCGCACTGCTCGTCGCGGCGCGACTGCAGCCGGCGATCCTCGACTATTGCGTGTACTCGCACTGCTCGAACGAAAACGGCCACCGCCAGTTGCTCGAAGCGCTGGGCGGCAAGCCGCTGCTGCAGCTGGACCTGCGCCTGGGCGAAGGCACCGGCAGCGCGCTGGCACTGCCGCTGCTCCACGCCGCCGTCAACTTCCTGAACCGCATGGCCAC
This sequence comes from Pseudoduganella sp. jia 9, assembly GCF_055502615.1. Taxonomy (NCBI): domain Bacteria; kingdom Pseudomonadati; phylum Pseudomonadota; class Betaproteobacteria; order Burkholderiales; family Oxalobacteraceae; genus Pseudoduganella; species Pseudoduganella sp. jia 9. The sequence goes on from NZ_JBUPWE010000037.1 coordinate 1,472, forward strand.
GTTCGCATCGGCCCAGGTCAGCGGCAAGGCCTGACGCGATGCTGCAGGTGCGGCTGTTCTTCATTGCGCTGCAGTTCTTCACGCGCCTGCCGATCCCGCGCTGGGTAGGCTTCGAGCCGCACTGGCTGCACCACGCGTCGCGCTACTTTCCGCTCGTCGGCCTTGTCGTCGGCGCCATTGCCGCGGCGGTTTACTGGAGCGCAGCGCAAGTGCTGCCGCCAGCGGTTGCCGTGCTGCTGTCCACCGCAGCCGGCATCTATCTGACCGGCGCATTTCACGAGGATGGCTTTGCCGACACCTGCGATGGCCTCGGCGGCGGCATGACGCGCGAGCGAGCGCTGGAGATCATGAAGGATTCGCGCATCGGCGCCTATGGTGCGATCGGCATCATCCTGCTGCTGGCTGTGAAGTGCGCCGCGCTGGCGCACCTGCCCATTCTTGCCACCGTCGCAGCCCTGTGCGTCGCGCATCCGCTGTCGCGGCTGATGGCGGCAAGCCTGATCTGGCGGATGGACTATGCGCGCGCCGAAGGCAAGGCCAAGCCGCTGGCACAGCAGATGACCTCCGCCGAGTTCGCGATCGCCACCGCATGCTGCGTTCCCGCCGTGCTGGCGGCCACGGCATCGGGCTGGCTGGACTGGCGCGGCATCGCGCTCGGCGCCGCGGCGATGGTGCTCGTCACGCGATGGTTTGCCCGCAAGCTGGACAGGCGTCTCGGCGGCTTTACCGGCGATTGCCTGGGCGCGGTCCAGCAACTGACGGAAGCGGCATTCTATGTGTGCGTGCTGGCGCGATGGAACTGATTCTGGTGCGCCATCCGCGCCCAATCGGCGCGGATGGCATCTGCTATGGCCGCAGCGACCTGCCGGCCGATCCGGATGAGCTGGAAAACGTATGCGAGGCATTGCGTTCTGGCGGGCTGCCGGGCATTGCCCCGGTATTTTCCAGCCCGCTGCGCCGTTGCGCCGACCTGGCGCGCCGGCTGTCGGCCAACGTGGCCTTCGACGCCGACCTGGCCGAAATGGATTTCGGCCAGTGGGAGCGGCGCAGCTGGAACGATATCCCGCGCGCGGAAGTCGATGGCTGGGCGGCCGACCTGGCGCATTACCGCCCCGGCGGCGGCGAATCGGTACTCGACGTGGCGCGCCGGGTTGCCCTCGCACTGGCCACGATCCGCCGGCATGGGAGCGGCAGCGCCGTCGTGATTTGCCACGCCGGCACCATGCGCCTGCTCTCTGCGCTCGCCGATGGCACAACGCCGGAGCAGGCGGCACTGGCTGCGGCGTCCCGGGCGCACCGCATCGGCTACGGCGAAGTGCTGCGCCTGGAATTTCCCTGATACCGCGCCGATACGCCAATACTCTATAATTGCGCCGTTTTGGTGCCCGCGCCCGAGTCCTCGAGCGCAGTTAAACGGGAAATGCGCAGCCTGATCTCCTGATCGGCCAACGTATGCTGCCCCCGCAACGGTAAGCAGGCAGCCGCGCTAGCGAATCGCAGCGCGGCAGCCGTCCGCGACAACCACTGTGCGATTCGCATGGGAAGGTCGGACGGTGATGCCCGCCAGCCCGGATACCGGCCAAACCAGGTGGAGCCGCTCCTTCGGAGAGCGCCTCTGTTCAATCCGGCCTGCGGGGACGTTGGCCGGTTGCTCATTTTACAAAGATTGTCCATGACCTCTCCAGTAGCCTCGCAAGCGGCCATCGCGTCGTTCGCGCTCGCCTTTGCAGCGCCCGGCGCATTCGCCGATGACGCCGCCATCGACTCCGTCATCGTCACCGCCACTCGCACGCCCACGCTGGCCAGCGAAGTGATCAGCGATACCGTCACAATCAATGCCGAGCAGATCGCCAACTCCGGCGCCGGCTCCATCACCGAACTGCTGCAGCGCCAGCGCGGCATCGAAGTCACCCGCAACGGCGGCCCCGGCGCGGCGTCGAACGTGTTCATCCGCGGCGCCAACGGCAACCAGAGCGTGGTGCTGGTCGATGGCATCCGCATCGCCTCGGCATCGACCGGCTCGGCCAGCTGGAACGGCATTCCGCTGTCGGCCATCGAACGCATCGAGATCGTCTACGGCCCGATGTCCACGCTGTACGGCGCCGATGCGATCGGCGGCGTGATCCAGCTGTTCACAAAAAAAGGCGAAGGCGCGCCGTCCATCGCCGCGTCGGTCGGTGGCGGCAGCGACAAGACCTTCGCGGCCAATGCCGCGGTCTCCGGCGGCACGGACCAGCTGAGCTACGCATTCTCCGTCTCGAAGGAGCGTTCGGACGGTTTCTCTTCGACCCGCCGCCCCAGCTCCAGCTTCGACCCGGACGACGACGGCTACGACCGCAAGGCCGCGTCGGGCCAGGTAGCCTACAAGCTGGCACCCGGCCACGAACTGGGCGCCATGTTCCTGTACACCGATACAGAAGCGGACTACGACAGCGCCAGCTTCGATGCCTACAGCACGCAGAAGGTCAGCAACGTGGGCGTCTATGCGCGCAACCAGTTCCTGCCCTTCTGGACGATGCTGGTGCAGGCTTCGCAGTCGCGTGACAAGTCCGGCTCGTTCTATGGCACCGGCCCGTTCGGCTCCAGCCAGATCGATACCACGACCAGCACCTTCACCGTGCAGAACGATTTCCGCATCGGCAGCGACAACCTGCAAGTGCTGTATGAACACCGCAAGGAAGAAGCCGATGGCTCGACGGCGGAGCTGAACCGTGCCCGCCATACCAACTCGCTGGCCGCCAGCTACAGCCTGAAACGCGGCGCGCACCTGGCTAACGTGGGCGTGCGCCATGACGACAACTCGGAATACGGCTCGAAAACCACCGGTTCGGTCGGCTATGGCTACCGCTTCACCAGCGCGCTGCGCGCCGAAGCCAGCTTCGCCACCAGCTTCCGCGCACCGTCGTACAACGAGCTGTTCTACCCGGGCTACGGCAACGAGAACAACCGTCCGGAAGAAGGCCGCAATGCCGAAGCCGGCCTGCGCTACGACGACGGCACCACGCAACTGGGCGCCGTGTATTACCGCAACAAGCTGGACGACCTGCTGCTGAACACCACGCCGTGCCCGGACCCCGGCTACCAGTTCGGCTGCGCCTACAACGTCAACAAGGCGGTGCTGAAAGGCCTGTCGCTGTCGGCCGAGCGCCAGATGGGCAATCTGCTGCTGATCGCCAATGCCGACTTCCAGGACCCGAAGGACGAGACCACCGGCAAGCGCCTGCAGCGCCGCGCCAAGCGTCACGCCAACTTCGTGGCCGAATACGACATGGGGGCCGTGCGTGGCGGCGTGGAGCTGCAGGTGTCGTCGGATCGTTTCGACGATGCCGCCAACCGCAACCGCCTGTCCGGCTACGGCGTGGTGAACCTGTACGCAACCTACCACTTCAACCAGGACTGGTCGGCGCTGGCACGCTGGAACAACGTGGGCGACAAGGACTACGAACTGGCCCGCTATTACCAGACCGGCGGTTCGAACGTGTTCGCCGCCCTCCGTTACGGCTTCAAGTAATCGAAGCTGAGTAGTTGAAACCTCAGTAGTGCTAAGCTGCCGGGCGCGTCGATGCGCCCGGCGCTTCATCCACAGGCAGAACATGCATCCACTTTCCGCCCACCTGCGTTACCGCACCGGCATCGTCACCGCCGGACTGCTGCTGGCATCGATCGCCAGCCTGCTGTTCGCGGGCGTCACGGGCTCCGTCGCCATCCCGCTCGCCGACCTGCCCGGCGCGCTGCAGGAACTGATCAATGGCCGCGCCGAGACGCTGGCCGCCACCTTGCTCGACCTGCGCGCCAGCCGCGCGCTGACCGCTTTCGTGACCGGCGCCACGCTGGCACTGGCCGGCGTCATGATGCAGACCCTGCTCCGCAATCCCCTCGCCGATCCCTACGTGCTGGGCATCTCCGCCGGCTCGGCCGTCGGCGCCCTGCTGGCGTTGATGCTGATGTGCGCCGCCTGGATGGTCGACCTGGCCGCCTTCATCGGCGCGGTGCTCATCTCCATGCTGCTGTACCTGCTGGCGCGGCGCGACATGCGCGGCGGCAGCGCCGCGGAAGGCGGTACCGCCCTGCTGCTGCTGACCGGCACGATCCTCTCCGCCGGCTGCGCGGCGCTGATCATGCTGATGCTGTCGATCGCGCCCGAAAGCCGGCTGCGCAGCATGGTGTTCTGGATGATCGGCGACCTGTCCGGCGCGCCGGTGCGCTGGCTGCCCTGGCTCGTGCTGGCCGCAGGCCTGGCCTTCGCGCTGCGCACCGCTCGCTCGATGAACGTGCTGGCCCTGCATGCCGAAGCGGCCAGCACGCTGGGCATCCGCGTCGGCCCGCTGCGCAAGGGCCTGTTCTTCTGTTCCGGCCTGCTGACGGCCAGCGCGGTCACCACCGCGGGCAGCATCGGCTTCGTCGGCCTGATCGTGCCGCATGCCTGCCGCTTCGCGTTCGGGCCGGACCACCGCGTGCTGATCCCGGCCGCCACGCTGGCCGGCGGCGCCTACCTGGTGCTCGCCGATACGCTGGCACGCACCGTGATCGCGCCGCAGCAACTTCCCGTCGGCGTGGTCACGGCGCTGATCGGCACACCCGTCTTCCTGTACCAACTGCACCGGCTGCGCAAATGATGCTCGCAACAGAACAACTCCGCCTGGCGATCGGCGCCCGCGTGCTGGCCGACCGGCTCGACTGGCAAGTCGCCGATGGCGAATGCTGGAGCGTGATCGGCCGCAACGGCGCCGGCAAGAGCACGCTGCTGCGCACGCTTGCCGGACTGCGCGAGCCCGATGGCGGCCGCGTGCTGCTGCACGGCCGCGCGCTGGGCGACTGGCCGCTCGAAACGCTGGCACGCGAGCGTGCCTTCCTGGCCCAGTCCCGCAGCGATGCATTCGCTTATTCAGTGCTGGAAACGGTGCTGTCGGCACGCCACCCGTACCACGGCAAGCGATATTGGGAAGACAGCGACGACCATGCGATCGCCCTGCGCATGCTGGCCGCGATGGAAGTCGACGACCTGGCATCGCGCGACGTGCGCACGCTGTCCGGCGGCGAGCGCCAGCGCGTGGCCATTGCCGCGCTGCTGGCCCAGGATACGCCGCTGCTGCTGCTCGACGAGCCGGCCAATGCGCTCGACCTGGCCCACCAGGTCAGCGTGATGGGCCTGCTGGCGAAGCTGTGCCGCGAACAGCGCAAGACTATCGTGATGATCGGCCACGACCTGAACCTGGCGCACAGCATTTCCACGCACGCGCTGCTGCTGATGGGCGACGGCCGCTGGCTGGCCGGCCCGCGCGACGACGTGATGCAGGCCGACATCCTTTCCGATTACCTGCACCATCCGATCGAAACGGTGCGCCACGGCGCCCGCACGATCTTCATTCCCAAAGAGGCTACCGCATGACCACTCCCGACGACACCGCGGCATTGAACGAGCGCCACCGCGCGCGGATGGAACGCAAGAAGGCGATCATCGACGCGAAGATCGCCGCCGCCGACAAGCAGATCGGCATCATCATCGTCAACACCGGTAACGGCAAGGGCAAGAGCTCGAGCGGTTTCGGCATGGCGATCCGCGCGCTGGGCCACGGCATGAAGGTCGGCATCGTGCAGTTCATCAAGGGCGCGATGGCCACCGGCGAAGAACAGTTCCTGCGCCGCTTCCCGGAAGAGGTGAGCTTCCATGCGATGGGCGAAGGCTATACGTGGGAAACGCAAAACCGCGAACGCGACATCGCCAAGGCCGCCGAGGCCTGGGAACAGGCGAAGCGCTTCCTGGCCGACCCGGCGATCGGCATGGTGGTGCTCGATGAACTGAACATCGCACTCAAGTACCGCTACCTCGACGTGGACACCGTCATTGCCGACCTGCTGGAGCGCCCGGCCATGCAGCACGTCGTCATCACCGGCCGCGGCGCACCGCCCGAGCTGATCGAGATTGCCGACACCGTCACTGAAATGAACGTGGTCAAGCACGCGTTCAAGGCCGGCATCGCGGCGCAGGCGGGAACGGAATGGTGACGGGCGCCCGCGCGGTACTGATCGTCGCCGTCGCTTCCGGCCAGGGCAAGACCACCGTCACGGCGGCCCTGGCGCGCAAGCTGGTGCGCGCCGGCCGCCGCGTGCGCGTATTCAAGTGCGGCCCGGATTTCATCGATCCGATGGTGCTTGGCCGCGCCAGCGGCGCGCCGGTGGAATCGCTGGACCTGTGGATGGTGGGCCGCGAGCGCTGCCAGCGGCTGCTGGCGCAAGCCGCGCGGGAAGTGGACGATATCCTGATCGAAGGCGTGATGGGGCTGTACGACGGCACGCCGTCGGCGGCCGACCTGGCGCGCGAATTCGGCGTGCCCGTGCTGGCCGTGATCGATGCGGGTGCCATGGCGCAAACAGCCGGCGCGCTGGTGCACGGCCTGCGCGACTACGGGCCGGTGACGATGGCGGGCGTGATCGCCAACCGCGTCGGCAGCGCCGGCCACGCCGCGATGGTGAAAACGTCGCTGCGCGACATTCCCCTGTTCGCCACCCTGCCGAAGCAGGCCCGCTCGCTGCCGGAACGGCACCTGGGGCTGGTACTGCCGGACGAGGTGGACGAAGTGGACGCGATCCTCGACGAACTGGCCGATCAACTCGTGTTCGACGAGGCAGCCTGGGATGCCCTGCCCCCCGTGCACTTCGAAGCGCCAGCGTCCGAAGCGCCGGTCGCCGCCACGCTGGCCGGCAAAACCGTGGCCATCGCGCGCGATGCGGCGTTCGTCTTCGTCTATCCCGCCAACCTCGAAGTACTGCGCCGGCTCGGCGCCGGCATCGTCTACTTCTCGCCCCTGGCCGACGAAGCGGTGCCTTCGACAGCCGACGCCGTGTACCTTCCGGGCGGCTACCCCGAACTGCATGCGCCGCGCCTCGCCGAAGCCGGCACCTGGCGTGCCTCGATCCGCGCAGCCCATGCCGATGGCGTACCGATCCTGGCCGAATGCGGCGGTATGATGGCACTCGCCGCCACGCTCGACGACGGTGCCGGCGAGCGGCCGATGGCCGGGCTGCTGCCGGGCCACGTGGTGGTGCAGAAGCGGCTGGCCGGGCTCGGGCCGCAGGCAATGCCGACACCGCAAGGCGCGCTGCGCGGCCATACCTTCCACTATTCCCGGCTGGAGACCGCCATGCCGGTGATGGCCTATACCAGCAAGAATCCGTCCGGCGTGCAGGGCGAGGCGGTCTACCGGATCGGTTCGCTGACGGCGTCGTACTTCCACGGCTATTTCCCGTCGAATCCGGAAGCGGTGGCGGCGCTGCTGTCGAGGAACGTGCCGTGAGCCGCACGCTGGTACTGGGCGGCGCACGCTCCGGCAAGAGCGCGCATGCGGAATGGCTTGCCGCGCAGTCGGGCAAGGAGATCGTCTACGTTGCCACGGCCGGTGCCGGCGATGCCGAAATGGCGCGGCGGATCGCCATGCATCGCGCGGCACGGCCCGCCGAATGGACCACGGTCGAGGAGCCGCTCGCGCTGGCGGCGGTACTGGAACGATGGCGCGCGCCGCACCGGCTGGTGCTGGTCGACTGCCTGACGCTGTGGCTCACCAACCTGCTGTTCGCCGACGGCACCGTCTATCCGGACGTTGGCGCGATCGCGCTGCCGCGGCGCTTCCACGACGAACGTGCCGCCCTGCTTGCGCAGTTGGACAGCGGCGATGGCGATGTCGTCTTCGTATCGAACGAGGTCGGCATGGGCATCGTGCCGTTCGGCGCCGTCACCCGCGCATTCATGGACGAAGCCGGGCGCCTGAACCAGGCGGTGGCGGCGGCGTGCGACAACGTCGTCTTCGTTGCCGCCGGCCTGCCGCTGGTGCTGAAGGGCGCCGCATGCTGAGCGGCCTGCCGTGGCCGGAGGTCGCCGCGCTGCTCGCGGCCGGCGTCCTGCTCGACCTGCTGCTGGGCGAGGCCCGGCGCTTCCATCCCCTGGTCGGCTTCGGCAAGCTGGCCAGTGCGCTCGAACGCCGCCTGAACCAGGGCGATGCAAAGATCCTGCGCGGCGCGCTGGGCTGGACGCTGGCCGTGCTGCCGCTCACCATGCTGGCGGCCTGGCTGTGTGGCCTGGCCGGCGCCCTCGCCCATGCCGCCATGCTGTATTTCTGCATCGGCCTGCGCAGCCTGCGCGACCATAACCTGCCGATCGCCGCTGCCCTGCGCAACGGCGACCTGCCCGCGGCACGCGAACTGACGGGCCGCATCGTCAGCCGCGACACCTTCGATGCGAACGAAGCGGATCTTGCCAAGGCCAGCGCCGAATCGCTGCTGGAAAACGGCAACGATGCCGTGTTCGGCACCCTGTTCTGGTTTGCCGTGGCGGGCGGTCCCGGTGCGGTGCTGTTCCGCCTGGCGAACACGCTCGATGCGATGTGGGGTTACCGCAATGCCCGATTCCTGCGGTTCGGCCGCGTGGCCGCTCGCATCGACGATGCGTTGAACTTCGTGCCGGCCCGGCTGACGGCGCTTTCCTATGTACTGCTGGCGCCGGGCGCGGCGGGCAAGCGCCTGGCATGGCGCTGCTGGCGCGAGCAGGCGCCGGCATGGAGCAGCCCGAATGCAGGGCCGGTGATGGCCAGCGGTGCCGGCGCCCTCGGGCTGGCGCTTGGCGGCGCGGCGCGGTACGACGGCGAAATCGAGCAGCGCCCGCCGCTGGGCCGCGGCATGCCGGCGGCAGCGGGCGACATCGAGCGCGCATGGCGCCTCGTGTGGCACACCACGCTGCTGTGGCTCGCGCTCTCGTGCCTCGCTGCCTCGGCGGTGATTGCAATGGGAGTGCGGCATGCCTGAACATGGCGGCAACCTGCGCGACGCGGCGCGCCTGTATGGCCACACCGACTGGCTCGACCTGTCCGCCGGCCTGAATCCGCACTGGTACCCGGTGGCCGAATTGCCCGGCAATGCGTGGCATCGCCTGCCGGAACCGGACGACGAATTGCTGTCGGCAGCCCGCCGCTACTATGGCGCGCCGCGCATGCTGGCCGTGGCGGGAACCCAGGCAGCCATCCAGGCGCTGCCGCGGCTGCGCGCGCCGTCGCGGATCGCGGTGTCGGCACCATCGTATGCGGAGCATGCCCACCACTGGTCGCGCCATGGCCACGCTGCCCGGCTGGTGCCGTACGCAGGCTTGGCCGAAGCGGTCGACAGCAGCGACGTGGTCGTCGTCTGCAATCCGAACAACCCGACCGGGGCCACGATTCCGCGCGAGGATCTCTTGCGCTGGGCGGATACGCTGGCGGCACGCGGCGGCTGGCTGGTCGTCGATGAGGCGTTTGCCGATACGAACGAAGCGCATGGCGTGGCCGGCGAAGCGGACCGGCCCGGCCTGATCGTGCTGCGCTCGGTCGGCAAGTTCTTCGGCCTGGCCGGCGTGCGGCTCGGCTTCGTTGCGGCGCACGCTGAGCTGCTGGATGCGCTGGACGAGGAACTGGGCCCCTGGCAGGTCAGCGGTCCGGCGCAGCTGATCGGCAAGGCCGCGTTGCTGGATGAGGCTTGGCAGCGCGCCACGCGTGCGCGGCTGCATAGCGAAGGTGAGCGCTTGCACACGCTGCTGGCCGCGCACGGTATCGCATCTTCCGGCACGAGCCTGTTCCGCTGGTGGCCCGAATCCGCACCGGAAGCGTTTCACGAACACATGGCGCGGCGCGGCATCTGGGTGCGCTTGTTCCGCGACGGCCCGCGCGGCATCCGCCTCGGCCTGCCGCCGGACGAAGGGGCATGGACGCGCCTTGCCGGCGCACTCGAAGAATGGACGAAGGAAATCCGATGAAGAAACTGATACTGCTGCCCGCCCTGCTGGCGGTTCTTTCCGCGCACGCCGCGGTCTCCGTGCGCGACGACGACGGCAAGATGGTCACGCTGGCCAAGCCCGCCGAACGCGTCATCTCGATGTCGCCGCACGTGACGGAATTGCTGTTCGCGGCCGGCGCCGGCGGCAGGATCGTCGGCGCCGTCGACTACAGCGACTACCCGGAAGCGGCCAAGGCGATTCCCCGCGTGGGCAGCAACCGCGAGGTGGACCTGGAACGGGTGCTGGCCCTGAAGCCGGACCTGATCGTGGTGTGGCGCCACGGCAGCTCGGAACGGCAGGTCGAACTGCTGCGCAAGCTCGGCATCCCGCTGTTCCACAGCGAACCGACAAAGCTCGACAGGATTCCCGACAATGTGATCGCGATGGGCAAGCTGGCCGGCACCGAGCAGGCCGCCGAAGCGGCGGCGGCGGACCTGCGCAAGCGCCTGGCCGCCGTGCGCGCGAAGTATGCGGGCCGCCCGCCGGTGCGCGTGTTCTACCAGGTGTGGGACAAGCCGCTGTACACGCTGAACGGCGCGCACATCGTCAGCGACGCGCTGCGCCTGTGCGGCGGCGAAAACATCTTTGCATCGCAAAAGGTGACGGCGCCGGTGGTCAGCATCGAAGCGGTGCTGAAGGAAGATCCGGAAGCGGTATTCAGCACGGCCGAAAAGGAACAGGGCGGCGCCGCCATGTGGCGCCAGTATCCGAACCTGCTGGCTTCGAAGAACGACAATCTGTTCACGATCGACGGCCACCTGCTGAACCGCGCAGGCCCGCGCATGATCCAGGGCGCCGAAACGCTGTGCGAGAAGCTCGAGATCGCACGCCAGCACCGGAAGCGCTGACATGCACTTCCCCTTCAAGACGCTGATGGTGCAGGGCACTACGTCCGATGCCGGCAAGAGCACGGTGGTCGCCGCGCTGTGCCGGCTGCTGAAGCGCAACGGCATCTCCGTGGCGCCGTTCAAGCCGCAAAACATGGCGCTGAACAGTGCCGTCACCGAGGATGGCGGCGAGATCGGCCGCGCCCAGGCATTGCAGGCGCTGGCGGCCGGCATCGCGCCGCACACGGACATGAACCCGGTGCTGCTGAAACCTTCGTCCGACATCGGCGCCCAGGTGATCATCCATGGCAAGGTGCGTGCCGAGATGAATGCGCGCGATTACCACCAGTACAAGACGGTGGCCATGGCCGCCGTGCTGGAATCGCATGCGCGGCTGGCCGGGCAATACGATGCCGTCATCGTCGAGGGCGCCGGCAGCCCGGCGGAAATCAACCTGCGCGACCGCGACATCGCCAACATGGGCTTTGCCGAGGCCGTCGACTGCCCGGTGGTGATCGTGGCGGACATCGACCGGGGCGGCGTGTTCGCGCACCTGGTGGGCACGCTCTCCTGCCTGTCGGAGAGCGAACGGGCGCGCGTGATCGGCTTCGTCATCAACCGCTTCCGGGGCGACATCAAGCTGCTGGAACCGGGCCTCGACTGGCTCGAGGCGCAGACCGGCAAGCCGGTGCTGGCCGTGCTGCCCTACCTGCACGGCCTGTTCCTCGATGCGGAAGACGCGGTGCAGCCGGCGCAGGAGCACAAAGGTGCGTTCCGCGTGGTGGTGCCCAGCCTGCCCCGGATGAGCAATCACACCGACTTCGATGCGCTGCGCGCCCATCCGGACGTGGACCTGCAGTTCATCCGCGAAGGGCATGCGATTCCGCCGGCGGACCTGATCGTCCTCCCCGGCAGCAAGAACACGCGCGGCGACCTCGCATGGCTGCGTGCGCAGGGCTGGCCGGAGCGGATTGCCCGCCACCTGCGCTACGGCGGCAAGGTGATCGGCATCTGCGGAGGGTTCCAGATGCTGGGGCAGTCGGTCCAGGATCCACATGGGGTGGAAGGCGCGCCGGGCAGCTCCGCGGGCCTGGGGCTGCTCGACATGACCACCGTGATGTCGCAGGAAAAGCGGCTGCAGCAGGTGAGCGGGCATTGCCTGTTCGCCGATGCGCCCGTGTCCGGTTATGAAATCCACATGGGTGTCTCGGCCGGCGGCGCGCTTGCGCATCCCGCTTTCCAGATCGATGGCCGGCCCGAGGGCGCCTGTTCGCCGGACGGCCAGGTGCTCGGGACTTACCTGCATGGCGTGTTCGATGCGCCGGGCGCCTGCTCCGCGCTGCTGCGCTGGGCGGGGATCGGCAACGACCGGGGCGTGGACCTGGGCGCGCTGCGCGAAGCGAGCCTGGAACGGCTGGCGGATGCGACTACTCCCCTGCTGGAGGCGCTGCTCCCCCTGAAGTAGCGTCATGGCGGCTGCGCGCTTCGCGCTTTGGCGCTTTGTGCAACAATCTCCGGACGAATCGCTACGCCGCTGTCCATGTCCACTTCAGAAACCATCACCAAGCGCTACCTGCCCTGGGTCGTCGCCTCGGCCCTCTTCATGGAGCAACTCGACTCCACGATCGTCAATACCGCCATTCCCAGCATGGCCGCCAGCCTGATGGTGACGCCGCTGAGCCTGAAAGCCGTCGTCACCAGCTATATCCTGAGCCTCGCGGTGGCGATCCCCGTCAGCGGCTGGATGGCTGACCGCTACGGCACGCGGCGCGTGTTCATGACGGCGATCGCCATCTTCACACTGGCATCGGTATTGTGCGGCCTGTCCGTCAACTCGCCGATGCTGGTCGCGTCCCGGCTGCTGCAGGGATTCGGCGCGGCGATGATGATGCCGGTTGGCCGGCTGACGATCGTGCGCACCTTCCCCAAGGCGGAACTGCTGACGGCGATGAACTTCGTGATCATTCCCGCCCTGATCGGGCCCTTGCTGGGGCCGACGGTGGGCGGCCTGATCGTGCACTGGATGTCGTGGCGCGAGATCTTCTTCATCAACGTGCCGTTCGGCCTGGCGGCGATCTGGCTGGCGCACAAATACATGCCGGACTACCGCGCCGAAGAGCCGCGCCCGCTGGACGTGATGGGATTGATCCTGTTCGGAACCGGCGTCGCGCTGCTGTCGTGGCTGCTGGAGATCTTCGGCGAGCACCGTCTCGACATCACGTCGTGGGGCGTGCTGTTCCTGATTTCGGTCTGCCTGCTGGCGGCCTATGCATGGCACGCCACGCGCGAGGAGTTTCCGCTGCTGCGCCTCCAGCTGTTCCGGATCCGCACGTTCCGCGTATCGGTGCTGGGCGGCTTCTTCACCCGGCTCGGCGTCGGCGGCTTGCCGTTCCTGCTGCCGCTGCTGTACCAGCTGGGCCTCGGATTGCCGGCGTGGCAATCCGGCCTGATGATGATGCCGTCGGCCGCGGCAGCGATGTTCATGAAGTTTTTCTCGGCGCGGCTGCTGGCAAGGTTCGGCTATCGGCAAGTGCTGGTCGTAAACACCGCGCTGATCGGCGTGACGATCGCGATGTTCTCGTTCGTGCAGCTGGGCACCCCGCTCTGGATGATCGTCATGCTGTCGCTGTGCCAGGGCTTCTTCAATTCTCTGCAGTTCTCCAGCATGAACACGATCGCCTACGCGGATGTCGACCAGAAGGATTCCGGCATGGCCAGCACGATGGCCAGCTCGATGCAGCAATTGTCGATGAGTTTTGGCCTGGCCTGCGGTTCGCTGATTACCGGCTGGTACCTGGGCGACATGCCGCAGACCGACCGTGTGGTATTGACCAGCGCCCTGCACCATGCATTCCTGACGCTGGCCGGACTGACGGTGCTGTCGGCTGGCATGTTCTGGACGCTGCGCAAGGACGATGGCGAAAGCATCAGCCGCGGTACGAAGACCGCCGAGCCGGCAACGGTCGTGGCGGCAACGGAGCAGTCGGCGGCGCAGTGAGCAATGGCGATTCACGCAACGGCGCGCGTTGAATTATCATAAGGACACGATAACCAACCGGAGCCTGCATGTACCGTCTTCACTGTTTCGCCCAATCTGGAAACGCCTTCAAGGTGGCATTCATGCTGCGCGCAATGGATGTGCCGTTTGAAACCGCCCACGTGGATTTCCTGAACGGTATTACCGCTGATCCGGCCTGGCGCGAAGACCATAACGACATGGGCGAAGCTCCCATTCTTGAAGATGGCCCACTGCGCCTGACCCAGTCGGGCGCCATCCTCACTTACCTGGCGAAGAAGCATGGGCAGTTCGGCGGCGCCACCGAGAGCGAACAGCTGGAAGTGCTGCGCTGGCTGCTGTTCGACAACCACAAATTCACCAGCTACTTCGCCACCTACCGGTTCCTGAAGGCGCTGGCAAAAACGCCGCCCGATCCGGCGGTGCTGAAATTCCTGCTCGGCCGCATCGAAGGCGCGTTCAAGGTGGTCGACAAACACCTGTCTACCCGCGAATACATCGTTGGCGACAGCCCGACCATCGCGGATTTCTCGATGAGCGGGTACCACTTCTTCCCGCAGGATGAAAGCGGCATCGATGTAGCCGCTCGCTGGCCTCATATCGGCGCGTGGGTCGAGCGCCTGAAGTCGATTCCAGGCTGGGCTTCGCCTTATGACGCGATGCCGGGTGAACAGTTGCCGCCACGTTGGTAACGCGGGGCGAAACGCGTCACGCCCGAGACCTGCTGGACCCCACTGACTCGTTCACTCGTGGTGCACGCGACAGAAAAGCGGCAATCACGTCGAACACCTGCTGTGCGGTGTCGGCCGTAAAAGATTGCATGAATGTGCCGGAAGGAAGCGTATTGCCAGTCGGCACCGCAGGTGGCCCCCCGTGAGTGCCAAAGCTCGCGACAGTCACTGGCGCAGTCGCCGACAAATGCCCGCACCAGCGCGACACAGCCGGCAAGCCGATATCGGCCTCATTGACGAATAGCCACGCAAGGTGAAACACGCGTGGCAGCCGTATATTGCCTGGTTCGTGGCCGGACTCTGCTTGCAGGACTGTGATATCGGGGTATTGCCTTACCAATTGCGCCACGCCTTGTTCGACCTGCTGGGCCTGCTGCCCGAACAACATGATAACTACGCTCATCGGCATCCTTTCTCATCGTTTCGCCTGTGTGCCGACTTCTTGAATAATCAGGGCCGTAAAAGCGAAAAGCCCCGCCAGCGAACACTGGCGGGGCTTTTCTAATTACTAATCTGACGATAACCTACTTTCACACTGGTTGCAGCACTATCATCGGCGCAGAGTCGTTTCACGGTCCTGTTCGGGATGGGAAGGGGTGGGACCGACTTGCTATGGTCATCAGATTTGACCGGTTCGGCTCGCGCATTCGGCGCGGTGCCGGAATTCTGTATTACCTGAACTACCTTTACACTAAATGAAAAACCCCACCAGCACACGCTAGCGGGGTTTCTCCGTATAACAGCCTGACGATAACCTACTTTCACACTGGTTGCAGCACTATCATCGGCGCAAAGTCGTTTCACGGTCCTGTTCGGGATGGGAAGGGGTGGGACCGACTTGCTATGGTCATCAGGCATGACTTGTACGATCGATTGCTCTCAGTGGAGCAGCAATCGATCTCAATCTGGAAGAAGTAAGTTGGGTTGTAGTGATTAACTACGTCTCATCAAAGAGTAAATGCACATAACCGTCAAGGTTATAGGGACAAGCCGTACGGGCAATTAGTATCAGTTAGCTTAATGCATTA
>NZ_JBUPWE010000038.1:0-9785 GCF_055502615.1 Pseudoduganella sp. jia 9
AATAGCTTGACATATCGCGAAATCTCGATATACTCCAACGCATGGACTTACTCGAAATATTCAAGGCCCTCTCCAACCGTACCCGCCTCGACATCCTGAGACGGTTGAAGGATCCCGTGAACGGCTTCCCCCCGCAGGACGAAGGGGACGTTCATACGGTCGGTGTCTGCGTGAGCAGTATCCAGGAGGGTGTTGGATTGTCGCAGTCGACAGTCTCTGACTATCTCGCAACTCTGCAAAGAGCTGGCTTGATTGAAGTACGGCGCATCGGTCAGTGGACCTACTACAAGCGTAACGAAGAAGCCATCAGTGCCCTGGCCGAACGCATCGGCAAAGACCTGTAAATTTTTTTGCTTGTATACATCGGAATTTCCCGATATCCCTTTTTGACGAAATGAGGACGACAATGAAAGCGATGACACTTACCAGTTTTGGCGGCCCGGATGCATTCGAACTTCGCGACGTGCCCAGGCCGGTTCCCGGAGCAGGACAGGTTCTCGTCCGGGTCCACGCCACTTCCATCAATCCGCTGGATTACCAGGTGCGCCGCGGCGACTACCAGGACCAC
The DNA here is from genome assembly GCF_055502615.1 of Pseudoduganella sp. jia 9. Taxonomy (NCBI): domain Bacteria; kingdom Pseudomonadati; phylum Pseudomonadota; class Betaproteobacteria; order Burkholderiales; family Oxalobacteraceae; genus Pseudoduganella; species Pseudoduganella sp. jia 9. Next base: position 569 of record NZ_JBUPWE010000038.1, read on the forward strand.
GTTCCCCTTCCGGCGATTACCGGACACGACGTTTCGGGTGTGGTCGAGGAAATCGGCGCAGGAGTGACGGCATTTGTTCCGGGCGACGAGGTCTGGTACACGCCACAGATTTTCGATGGTCCGGGAAGCTATGCGGAGTACCACGTCGCAGCGGAAAACATCATCGGGAAGAAGCCTGCTTCGCTCAGCCATGTGGAAGCGGCAAGCCTGACCCTGGTCGGCGGAACGGCATGGGAAGCGCTGGTCGTGCGTGCGCAGCTGCGCGTCGGCGAAAGCATCCTCGTGCATGGCGGCGCGGGTGGCGTGGGCCATGTGGCGATCCAGGTGGCCAAGGCCATCGGTGCAAGGGTCTTCACGACCGCCCGTGCCGACCAGGCCGACTTCGTGCGCAGCCTGGGCGCCGATGTCGTCATCGACTACGCGAATGAAGATTACGTCGACGTCGTCATGCGTGAAACCGCCGGCCGGGGCGTCGACGTGGTCTTCGACACGATCGGTGGAGATACCCTCGCCCGCAGTCCTGACGCGCTTGCCCAGCTCGGCCGGGTGGTTTCCATCGTCGATACCGCGAAGCCGCAAAACCTGATCCAGGCCTGGGGCAAGAACGCGAGTTATCACTTCGTCTTCACACGGCAGAATCGCGGCAAGCTCGACGAACTGAGCGCCCTGGTGGAACGTGGCCAACTGCGTCCCCACGTCGGCGCTGTCTATTCGCTGGCCGACATTCCACGCGCGCATGCCCGCCTGGAAAGCCGGGATAACGGCTTGCGTGGAAAGGTCGCCATCGAGGTGGTCCCGGCAGCGGATTCGAGCACTCCGCTGGTCAACGCATAAGCACTGTCGAAGGAGCACATCATGATTTACGAAATTGCTGCGCTACCGGTCAAACCCGATCGGATCGATTCCTTCAAACGCGCGTTCGACGAGGTCGTTCATCTGCTGTCGCGCGCGAAGGGTTATCGAGGCCATCGGCTGATGCAAGGGATCGAGACGCCATCGCATTTCAACCTCATCGTGCGATGGCAAACGCTCGAGGACCATACGCAGGGATTCGAACCGAGCAGCGACCACCAGGCATTCATGGCGGGCCTGGAGGGGTATCTGGCCGCTGACCCGGTTGTCCACCATGTTCGCGCGGAGGATTCGGCAGACGACATCGATATTCTTGCGCAATGAGGTATTGACCGGGATGCGGCTGCGGTCCTGGTCACTCTTCCAGTGACTATGTGCGTCCGCCATGCAGCCGGGATGAGAGCCGTCATCCTGCGGAAGGTCCGGCCAAAATGCACTGGGTCTGCAGAACCGGGACCTTCTGCGATTTTTTGTCGGCAGCTATTGGAGGTCAACAGCAAGGCGCCTTTGGCAAGAATACTGCAGCGTTGGCGCTCCGAGTTGGTTTTCATGCTCGATGCGCTCCGCCGGTCCAGTCGAAAGCCCGGCAGCGTTACCAGCGCGTACCTACGGGCTATCGGCTGTCTGCGCATCCTCGCCGATCAAGACCGGGCGTCCCTCTTCCCATACGACGGCATACTGCCCAAGTCTTTTTTCCGCTCCAGGCTCTGCGACACGGCTTCCTGGAGCGTTTCCAGCATCCGCTGGGCTTCTGCGGAAGGTAATTCGGTGATCAGGTTCACAATGCTGTCTCCTGAAGAAGTAGTTGATAGTGCTCGGGGTGAACAATACTACGCCGGTCGCCCCATTGCTCGAACACGAGCTCGGGCACAGTGCCGCTGTTCATGAAACAGCGGCAGGTGTTGACGGCAAAGCTGAATTCGTTCATCAGATTCCCGAGGCTGCGCGGAAAACGCCTTGCGATATCTTTTGCACGAATGTTGTGTCCGCCATGCGCAACCCGCTCTGCCACCCGCAAGCGGGACATTTCGGTACTGGGCAGCGCCAGATAGATCAGCGCGACTTGCCACCCAGCTGCCCGCAAGCGATGCACCAGCTTGAGATAGCTGCGGCCAGCCAGCGGGGTCTCGAACGCAAAATCCTCGCGCTGCTCGATACATGCTTCGATCTCGCGCAGGAACAGGCGGCTGGCTGCGACGAGCTCCCGCTCGGGCGCCAGCGGCGACAAACCGGCAGCGATCAAATCCGCATTGATGAAGCGGCAGCACTGGGCGACTTTCGGCAATTACTGCAGCGCGAATGTGGTTTTGCCCGCCCCGTTCGGCCCGGCCATGATCCAGCAGGTAGGCATTGTCAACCTCCTTCTTGCCAACCACGACACTGCGGCCGGCATGATTGTTCGGGCTGGATACCGCGGAGTCCCTGCCCGAACCCATGATCGAAGATCAGAACGAAATCATTCCCACTCGACTATCAATGGGTTTTGCCAGGTTGTTGAATTCGTTAGCGAAACAGGCGGGCCCTGCCGTCCGGATACCATTGGAAATGCCATGACTGCTGAGTCGCTCCGACTATGAGCTCTGAATCTCTCATTACGACAAATTATCGCTCAGCAATTTGTCAGGTCGCGACATCAAGGAACGGGCGACGCGGGGGACGATTTCGCCGTCGCGCTTATGCAAATATACGCCTGCTCGCGTCGGCATTGAAACCGGTCGCTTGTGCTCATGCAGAGACGGTGTCAGCAGTACCTCCTATGGGAATTCGACTGATCCGCTGACTACCCACCTGCTTACCTACCTCCACTTTGCAGATGTCATCAGGGCTAGCTGGACGTTGCCAGGACTGAAACCAGCCTTGGACTTGGGCCCGATTCCTGGTTCATAGTTGCAATATGCGCGAATGTACATGTCCTCTTCACCCCAAAAGCAGTCCTTGGGGGCACGCTACACTGCGCTCGGCGTCTACTTGATCAATGGAGGAGCCAGCTAGCACGATCTCGCCTGGGACCCACTTACAGCCTCGGGGCGGGAATGGCTCCAGTCCCCTCCACACACGGCTACTAGGCTTAGTCACCTCACTCGCGCCGTTTGCACCGCAAGCGCGAGTGGCAGACGAATTACTTAACTGCGATCTGCCAAAACGGCCCGGAGCGTGACTTCAACCAGCTGTGCAGGAAACGCGAGGCGCGAAACGCCAATGAGATTGCTCGCGCATCGCGGCTGCTCGACCCCATACACTTCTTTCCTGACTTTGCCGCCAGCGGTGAAGGCGGCATCTACATCGAGAACATAGAGCGTTTCTTCCACGACGTCTTCAAGGGTGGCACCGTAGCGGGCGAGCAAAGCGATCGCATTGACATACGTCTGGCGCAATTGCGCTTCCATCTGCGAGAAATCAACGGGCTTCCCGTTGGTGTCGACTTCCGCCGGCGCTATGAGCTGGCCTTCTCCATCATGGCTTAGCTGTCCAGAGATATAAATCGTGTCTTTCACCTGGACGGCCTGCACATAGCCGAAGAGCTTTTCCCATGCAACGCCAAGATTCTCGACTTTTTTATCAACCGACATTTTTTCTCTCTTCAAGGTTTTGGATAAAAGGAATGGCAAGAAGCTGCCAATAATTGGTACCTGAAGGATAACCCTGGCTCTGCCGGCGATGCTTCTCTCGTATGGCAGCGATCCGCTCCCCTGATCGGGGCCTAATGATCGGTTGCCACGGGTATTCACTGGTCCCTATCTGTGGCCGGCGCGGGGCTGGCCCATCATCAACAGATAACCTATCAACGAACGTTCAGTCCAGGTTGGGCTCGATGCGCTGTCCGATCACTTGCTCAATTTCGAGCGCTGCCCTGAGTAATGCAAAATCTTGACCTGGTTGCGCAAGAACGGTCACACCAAACGGATTTCCCGCCCGGTCTGTTCCGACCGGGATGGCCACGACTGGCGCGCCTGCCTTACCGGTGCATTTGGCTGCGGCCGTCATGGGTGACAACAGTACGTCCGCGCGCCCGGCGATCAGCGCTGAACGAATTCCCGCGTGTAGACTCAAGGCGATGTCGCGCCTTCGATCATCAATGTATTGTTGCGATAGAACGCCGGTTGAAGCATTTGCCGCTTCGAGGAGTGCCTGGCCGTAAGGAATTGCTTCCGGGTGCTCACGATTCCAGGAGATGATGTCTGCTATTGAGGACATGCCGCATGGCGCTAGCGCCTGGAGCATTGCGCCGAGGCTTGCTTTAAATTCGGTACGGAATACGCATGAGCGCACGTCGGCAAGTTGCTCGGCGCTTGGAAGATCGCATGGATCGACGATGACGGCGCCGGCTTCCGCCAGCATGCGGAGGACATCTTCGAACGCAGGTTCTATATCCTCGTTCAATATCGTGTCGGCCACGAAGCGGCGCGGCACACCAATGCGAAGACCCTGCAGCGTACCGCCTTGGCTCGCAGGCAAATGTGAGCCCAAGGTCGCCGTGTCATGCATATCCGCGCCTTGCAGCACTTCGAAGACGAGAGCCGCATCGTCGACGTTGAGTGTCAAAGGACCAGGTGAATCCTGGCTTGGAACCAACGGGATGATTCCATGTCGGCTCACGGTGCCTACTGACGGTTTGAATCCAACGATCGAACTGGAAACGGCAGGAGCCTGGATCGAATTCTGTGTTTCGGAACCTATCGCAAAGGCGCACAACCTCGCCGCGACGGCTGCTGCAGAGCCCACGCTGGATCCCTGGCCCCGGCCGAACTTCAAACCCAAGGGATGCCGAACGACGCCGCCTACACCGCTGAACTCGGCGGGCATGGTATCGGAGACAAAATCTGCAAACTCGGTGAGATGGGTCTTCCCGAGCAGCACAGCGCCGGCGTCATGCAACCGCTGCACAACGGTCGCTTCGTACGGCGGGATGAACTGTTCAAGTGCCTTTGATCCCGCGGAGGCGTACGTGCCGTCGGCGGTAAAAAAGTTGTCCTTGATAAGGTAGGGTACGCCGTGCAAGGGGCCACGCGAGCGGCCGACTGCAAGCTCGGCATCAGCACGCTGGGCAGCTTCGAGAGCCGACGGCGAAATGCTGCGTACGCAGTTGAGTCCACCCTCGCCAAAGCTCAACCGTTCGATACGCGCCAAATACCAGTTCGTTGCTTCAATTGAGGTGATCTTGCCCGCTGCGATCGCTGCGCCGATTGACCGTGCTGTGCCCGAATGAAGGATTTCGGTAATGGATGACATGTTGAGATGAGAAGGTTAGAGTTTTACGGCAGCGGTATGCGTACGAGAGACCAACGCCGAGTCACCATCTGGTGTCCAGGATTTCGTTGACCCTAGCCTGTCAGCAAACCGATATTTGCAGCAATCAGTCCGCGCTGCGAGGCTATGACAACGGCCTCAGTACGAACTTTGGCGTTGAGCTTTGTCATCACCCCCTTGATATGGCTTTTTACTGTTCCCACACCGATATCAAGTTCCCTCGCGATTACCTTGTTGCAGTAACCGTTGCCAAGAAGTTGGAGGACGTCCGATTCCCGGGGCGTCAATGATGTGCCTGTCACGCTGGCGGCGATCGACATGGCGACGTTGGCCGACACGTAGCGGATTCCCTTGGCCAACTTGCTTACCGCGTCGACCAATTCATCCGTTGCGCAATCCTGGAGCAGGTAGCCATGCACGCCGGCGTCGAGGGCGTGGCGGACTTGAACTTCCTTTGCGAAGCTCGTAATCACGAGGACCGGTGGACGATAGGCGTCGGACAGGGTGGCGTCCCGCGCAAGGCGAATTCCTTCGCGGTAGTCGGCGACGATAACGCTGACGTTCGCAGGTATAGTCGGGCTGCCTCGGCTAGTGACGACCACAAAATTCGGCGACGATCCAAGGATGGCGGATACTCCTTCAGCCATGACCTGGTCGATGTGCGTCACGTAAATCAGGGGGCGATCAGATGGCATGACATCTCGGCTTAGAAAAATCCCATGATGAGGCACCGCCCCTGCCGAAGGAACACCAGTTGGGCTGATTTCCTGCTAGTTCAGGAATGTTACAAAGAAGTACCCGATATGGGGTAACGATCCTGAAGCGAGGACCCTTCCGGCTCTTTAAAGCTAAGGGTTTGGTCAGGTCTTGGAAGAAAGTATGCCGCGCCGAAAAGCGATTGCCACAGCGTGCGTTCGGTCACTTGCACCCAACTTGGCCAGAATGGCGCGCATGTGTACCTTTACGGTGTCCTCGGAAATACCTAGTATCTTTGCCACGTGCTTGTTTGAATTCCCGGCCGCCACGATGAACAGCACCTCTGCTTCGCGCGCCGATAGTGCTTCCGTTTCAATGTACTCGGCGAGATCAGCAGTGACCTGCGCTGGGATATAGCGATTGCCGTTGTGCACAGCGATGACTGCTTTGGGTAGCTCCGCGCGCAGAGCGCTTTTGAGCAGGTATCCGTTGGCCCCAGCCTGGATGGCGCGCAATGACGGTACGTCGCCGTAACACGTGGCGAGTACGATAATTTTCGCGCCTGGGCAGATCTTCAAGATTGCGGCGACCGATTCCGGACCGTCCATCACTGGCATGTGCATGTCCATCAATGTCACGTCAGGACGGTGCCTTAAGAACTGTCGAACTGCCTCGCTACCGTCCCCAGCCTGCGCTACCACAGCAAAGCGCATATCGTTCGAGAGGACAGCAATGATCCCTTCGCGTAGCAATGGGTGATCATCGACGACCATCACACCCACCGGAGGGTTCTTTGTCGCGCTTTGCATAGCTGTACCTGTCACTCGTCGCCTTCTCGGCCGGAGAGGGGGGCATCTTACACGCGGCATAGCTGATCTCGTTGCTGTATTCAGGGCCCCTACTCGACTGAGGGATTTTCATCTCCCAGCATCGATGGATACGCCGTAAGCGTACAGCCTGCACCGTCTAGACACTGAATAGCACCAGTTGCCAAGATAGTCCCCACTAAATTTTGGTGGAGACTATCTTGGAGAGTGAGGTCAAACCCGGCAGGCGCCGACGCAGTACGAACTACCCACTGGAGTTCAAGCGGAAGTTGGCGCAACAGGCGTGCGAACCCGGTGTGTCGGTTGCACAGCTGGCTCTGCAGCATCAGTTGAATTCGAATATGGTGTTCAAATGGCGGCGCCAATTGCGCGCCGGCCTGTTCGATCAACCGGGGCTGGTTGCGGTGACATTGGCGCCAGTGATACCGCCACGGCTTGGTGTGAGCGATCAGCGCTGCGAAGGCGTGATCGAAATCCGGCTGGGCAATGCGACGATGCGGATCGAAGGTCGGCCCGATCCAGCAACGCTGGCAGTGGTCCTGGAAGGGCTACGCCGATGATCGGCCTGCCCGCAGGAACACGTATCTGGCTCGCGGCCGGCGTGACCGATATGCGTTCCGGCTTCAACGGTTTGGCCTCAAAAGTGCAGACTGCCTTGGAGGAAGATCCGTACAGCGGCCATGTGTTTGTTTTCCGCGGCCGGCGCGGCGATCTCATTAAAGTGCTGTGGTGGACTGGCGATGGCCTGTGCCTGCTGTGCAAGCGCCTCGAGAAGGGCCGCTTCATCTGGCCACAGGCCACGAGCGGTACCGTCACGCTGACACAGGCCCAACTCTCGATGCTGCTTGAAGGGATCGACTGGCGCCGGCCAGAACGGACTTGGCGACCGGAGTCGGCCTTGTAAACTTGCTATCGTCAGCGTAAACTTGGTCGCATGCTCAACGCCGCTGACCTGCCCGACGATATCGCTGCCTTGAAGGCCATGCTGCTGGCCAGCGAAGCGCGTGCTGCACGGATTGAAACATACGCAGAACAGAGCGAAGCGCGCTTGGCGCATTTGACCGCTGAACTGTCGAGGCGGGACGCCGAGATCGAGCACCTGAAGCTGGTCCTGGCCAAGCTCAAGCGCATGCAGTTTGGCCGCAGCTCTGAAAAGCTGGACCAGCAGATAGAGCAACTGGAACTGCAGCTGGAAGACCTGGAAGCGGAAGAAGCGGTCGCCGAGGCCCAGGCGCCTGCAGAGGTAGCGCCTCGCAAGAAAGCCGAACGCAAGCCGCTGCCACCACATCTGCCACGCGAAGAGCATGTGCACTCACCGGGCAATGATGCCTGCCCGGACTGCGGCGGCCACCTGAAGTATCTGGGTGAAGACGTCTCGGAGCAACTGGAGTACGTGCCGGCCAGTTTCCGCGTGATCCGCCACGTACGTCCCAAGCTGGCCTGTGCCTGCTGCGATACGATCGTGCAAGCACAGGCAGCAAGCCGGCCGATCGAGCGCGGCATCGCCGGTCCTGGACTGCTGGCCCATGTGCTGGTAGCGAAGTATGCCGACCACCTGCCGCTGTATCGCCAAAGCGTGATCTACGGCCGTGAAGGCGTGGAGCTTGAGCGCAGTCTACTGGCCAACTGGATCGGTGCCGCCAGCATGCTGCTGCGTCCCCTGATCGATGCCCTGCGCCGCTATGTTTTTGCCGGCACTAAACTGCATGCCGACGATACGCCACTACCGGTACTGGCGCCAGGCAACGGCAAAACGCGCACGGCACGCTTGTGGACTTACGTGCGCGACGACCGCGCCGGCGGTGACGACACGCCACCGGCAGTATGGTTTGCATACTCACCCGACCGCAAAGGCGAACATCCGCAGGCGCACCTGGCCAACTTCAACGGCGTGCTGCAGGCCGACGCTTACGCCGGCTTCAATGCGGTCTACGACACTGGCCGCGTGATCGAAGCAGCATGCTGGGCACACGCGCGACGTAAGTTTTACGACCTGCATGCGGCGCGCCCGACACCGCTGACCACCGAAGCGCTGCGCCGGATCGGCGAGCTGTATGCCATCGAAGAATCCATCCGCGGCAAGCCGCCCGACGAACGTCGTGTCACCCGCCAGCAGCAAGCGAAACCGCTGCTCGACGACCTGGAGCGCTGGCTGCACGCCACGCTCGCTACGCTGTCGCGTAAATCCGATACGGCGGCAGCGATCCTGTATGCCCTCAAGCTGTGGCCGGCACTGATCCGCTATGCCGACGATGGCCGCATCGAAATCGACAACTCGGCCGCCGAACGCGCGCTGCGCGGCGTCGCGCTGGGCCGGCGCAACTTCCTATTTGCCGGCGCCGACAGCGGTGGCGAACGCGCCGCTGCCATGTATGGGCTGATCGGAACGGCCAGGCTGAACGGCATCGACCCCGAAGCCTGGTTGCGCCACGTGCTGACGCATATCGCCGATCATCCTGTGAACCGCGTCGACGACTTCCTGCCCTGGAACTGTGCCGCCAAACTGGCCGGCTGAACTCCGCTTCCCAGCGGTGTGGCAAACATCATCTCGCTTTCCATCTGACGGCTCAAGACGGTGCTGAACAGACGCTTAC
>NZ_JBUPWE010000039.1:0-7564 GCF_055502615.1 Pseudoduganella sp. jia 9
CAAGTCATGCCTGATGACCATAGCAAGTCGGTCCCACCCCTTCCCATCCCGAACAGGACCGTGAAACGACTTTGCGCCGATGATAGTGCTGCAACCAGTGTGAAAGTAGGTTATCGTCAGGCTGTTATACCGAGAAAAGCCCACCAGTGATCTGGTGGGCTTTTTTCATTTGTGCTTCACATTTTGCATTACGCTCGGACTTGGAGCTCGGTCCCGGGTTTTAGTGCTCCGCCGGGCACTGCCCGACGTCACTCTGGTGGGCTTTTTTCATTTGTGCTTCATATTTGCATTACGTCTCGGACTTGGAGCTCGGTCCCGGGTTTTAGTGCTCCGCCGGGCACTGCCCGACGTCGCTCTGGCGGGGGTTTTTCGCATTTGAACGCATGCTTTGCAGTACGCTGCGGACTTGGCTCCAGGCCTGTGGTTTTAGTGCTCCGCCGGGTACTGCCCGACATATAGAAAAACCCCGCTAGCGCAGGCTGGTGGGTTTTTTTGCTTTGAAAAGCATGCCTGCCGCTCTGCAGGCCGGGCAGCAGCTCATGCCGCTGCGCGCGGTTCGACAAAATCGTGAATGATGCACGCCTGCGCAATGAATATTTCTCATATTATCTGGTTATTACCCATCAGTAACTAATCCAGTTTCTTTGGTGAAACGGCTAGTCGAATATTCAAATATCACAGGCGGATCGACAATTAGAGCATATAAAATCGCACGCCCTTGGAGTTGTGCGAAAAATATTTATTTGCAAGCCACCTCATGTGGTCAGGGTAACACGCTGATATCCTCGCAATACAAAGTTCTAATAACGATATCCGGAGGTTCGATGAAGCTCACTACACTCTCGCTGCTGACTGCGCTGGTTGTTACCGACTATGCGGCGGCAGCTATCCGTACCGAGGTTACGCGCACTGCGCGCGGCGTCGTGCACGTCAAGGCAACCGACTACCGCAGCTTGGGCTATGGTGCTGCCTACGCCTATGCCGAAGATAATATCTGCATGCTGGCCGATACCATCCTGACGGTGCGTGGAGAACGGTCCCGTTACTTCGGCGGTACAGCACCCGCCACACAGCCGAAAAATGGCGAATATGGCGCCGGGCTGGATCTGTTTTTCAATCTGCCGAATGAACAAAGCGATTTTTTCTTTAAAGGGTATCTCGACCTCGACCAGTTGCGCGCCGGCTACGCAGCCGGTTCGGCGGATGTCCGTGAATTGCTGGGCGGTTTCGCGGACGGATATAACCGTTATCTGAAGGATAAGCGGAGCAGCCTGCCGAATGCGTGCAAGGGCGCCGCCTGGGTAAAGCCGATCACGGTCGACGACGTTTACCTGATAATTGCCGAGAAAGCACTGCATGCCAGCGGTGAAGCGTTCGCCGCCGCGATCGTGGGCGCGTCGCGAGATCCGGAAGAGCCGGTCAGCCTGGCGAAGAGCATGCCGAAGGCTATAACGCCGATGCCGACCGGCATCCCGGCCGGTGTTGGCAGCAATGCGCTGGCGATCGGTAGCGACGCCAGCGCGAACGGCAAGGGCATCCTGCTCGGCAATCCGCATTATCCATGGTCCAGCACAGACCGTTTCTACCAGGTCCACCTCACCATTCCAGGCCGTTACGATGCAATGGGCGTCAGTCTCGGCGGCCTGCCGGTCGTGGCCATCGGTTTCAACCGTAACGTCGCCTGGTCGCATACCGTCACCGCCGCAAAGCATTTCACCACGTTCCGCCTGGCGCTCGATCCGTCCGACCCGACTGGCACGACTTATTTCTATGACGGTGCGCCCCGCAAGATGACGGAGCGGACGGTGGCCGTCGACGTGTTGCAGGCCGATGGTTCCGTGGTGGCGAAGAAGCGCAGTTTCTATTTCAGCCACCAGGGCGCGGTGATCGTCCTGCCGCAGGCGGGCATCGGCTGGACTCCGGAGAGCGCGTTCGTGCTGGCCGATGCCAATCGCCCCAACACCCGTCTCGCGGAGCAGTGGCTGAAGATGGGCCAGGCCGATGACGTCAACCAGCTGCAAAGCGCGATTCATGCGGTGAAGGGGCTGCCCTGGGTGAACACGGTCGCCGCCGACCGCCGCGGCAATGTGCTGTACAGCGACGGCAGCGTCGTGCCGCACATGACGACAGACAAATTCCTGTCCGACTGCCTGCTCGTCCCGGATCTGCTGGCGTTCGACGGCACGCGCAGCGAATGCGGCTGGGGCCAGGATGCCGACGCGCCGGAAGGCATCTTCGGCGAAGCCAACGCGCCGGCTACCGTGCGCCAGGACTACGTCGGCAACTCGAACGATTCGTATTGGCTCTCCAATGCAAAGGAACCGTTGACCGGCCCGGCGCCGTTCGGCTATTCGCCGCTGTATGGACAGGCCGGCGCGCCGCAATCGCTGCGCACCCGCATCGGCTTCAAGCAAGTCGAGAAAATGCTGGACGAACAACAGTTCCTCCGCATGGACGACGTGCAGGCGCTGATGTTCGATAACCGCGTCTACGCTGCGGATCTGGTGATGCCGTCGCTCCTGAAAGCATGCGTGAAAGCGCTCGATATTCGCTTGCTGGCTCCCTGCGCGACCCTGGGGGGATGGGACAGGAAGGCCAATGTCGACAGCCGTGGCGCAGTGCTGTTCCGCGAATTCTGGAACATCGCCCGTGCCACGCCGAATCTGTGGTCAATCCCGTTCGACCCGGCCGATCCGGTCAATACGCCGCGCGGCGTCGCGGCAGCTGCGGAACCGGCGCTGCTGGCGGCGCTGCGTACCGCCAGCGCGAAGATGCAAGCGGTGGGCGTGCCGCTGTATGGCCGCCTGGGCGACTACCAGACCGAAACGCGCAACAACAGGCGCCATGCGCTGCACGGCGGCCAGGGCGACGACGATGGAACGTACAGCACGCTGCAGATGCGTGGCGGCCTGACTTCTCAGGGCTACCGGGATGTCGCATGGGGCACCAGCTATATCCACCTGGTGGCCTTCGAGAACTCCGGGCCGGTGGCGAAAGGGCTGCTTGTCTACGGCCAGTCGGTCAACCCGCAATCGTCGAACTATGCGGACCAGCTGCCGCTGTTCACGCAAAAGCGCTTGCCGACGCTGCCGTTCACGGAAGCGCAGATCAGGGCGGAACGCGTTCGTTCGCAGGTGCTGACGGAGCGCTGAGTCCGCCATCACCAGTGCGCGCGCAAGTGACGGTCAAGCCACCAGTCACTTGCGCGCGATTGATGCTTATCAAACTCGCCGCAGGCCGTGCCCCCATGATGGATTGGATCTCAAGGGGCTATCATGCGGATACCAACCGTCGCGTTATTGTTTTGTCTGCTTGGTTGTCTTGCCGCGTGCAATGGCGGTGACAACGACGGAGTACCGAAGCCCCCGTCGCCCGCCGGCCTGTCGGCCGAACTGACGCGCACCTCGTACGGAGTCGTGCACATCCGCGCGAACGACTTCGCCGGCATCGGCTTCGGCTTGGCGTATGCCTATGCGCAAGATAATGTCTGCATGCTGGCCGACAGTCTGCTGACCGCGCGCGGCGAGCGATCCCGCTACTTTGGCGGCGAAGCAATGCCTACCGCGGGCGCGGACGGCGAGTACAGCGTGGTCGTCGACTATCTCAACCTGCACAACTTCAACCTGCGCAACGAAGACAGCGACTTCTTCTTCAAGGCGTATCTCGATCCGGCACGGCTGCGTGCCGGTTACGAAGGGGGCAGCAGGGAAGCCGCGGCGCTACTGTCGGGCTATGCGGCCGGTTACAACCGCTACCTGAGGGAGCACGCCAGCAAGCTGCCTGCCGCCTGCCGCGGTGCCGCCTGGGTAAAGCCGATCACCGTGGACGATGTCTACCTGATGATCGGGGAAAAAGCGCTGCACGCCTCCGGACAGTTGTTTGCCACCGAAATCCTTGCCGCAGCCCGCGACGAGCAGCGCGGGCCGTCCGGCGGCGACCTCCCCGTGCCGGCGTGGACGAACGATGGACTCGGCAGCAATGCCATCGCGCTTGGCGCCGATGCCAGCGCAAACGGCAGGGGAGTATTACTGGCCAACCCACATTATCCGTGGTTCAACACGGACCGCTTTTATCAGCTGCACCTGACCGTACCTGGCGTCTACGACGTCATGGGCGTGAGCCTGGGCGGGGTTCCGATCGTCGTCATCGGCTTCAACAAGAATGTGGCGTGGACCCACACGGTAACGAAAGCGGCCCACTTCACCACGTTCCGTCTACAGCTGGACAGAAGCGATCCTTCCGGCATGACTTACCTGGTGGATGGCATGCCGCGGAAAATCGCGGAACGGGTGGTGGAAGTGCAGTTACTGCAGGCCGACGGTACGCTGCGCACGAAGCGCAAGGTATTCCGCGAGACGCTGCTGGGTATCGAAATGGCGGCCCCGGGCGTGCCTCTGGGGGGCGACGGGATCCTCGTGCTCGGCGATCCCAATCGCCATAACACGCGGCCAGTCGAGCAATGGATCGCGATGGGCAAGGCGGAGAGCACCGCCACGTTGCAGGCGGCCCTGGGGCGCATGGGGTTGCCTTGGGTGAATACCATTGCCGCGGATCGGCATGGCAACGCTTTGTACGCGGATTACAGTGTCGTGCCGCATGTCCTGCCGGAAAAGTTCGCATCCGCCTGTCTGCTGTTCCCGCCATTACTGATGTTCGACGGCTCCCGCAGCGTTTGCCACTGGGGCCAGGACAGCGATGCGCCGCCGGGTGTCTTCGGCAGTGCCCATGCCCCGTTTATGGCGCGCCGCGATTATGTGGCGAATTCAAACGACAGTTACTGGCTCACCAACAGCCGGCAGTTGCTGACCGGGCCGGAAACAGCTTACTCGCCGCTGTATGGACCGGTCGGCGTGCCGCAGCACCTGCGCACCCGGCTGGGGTTTGTCCAGCTGGAAGAGCGGCTGGCCGAACGCGGCCGATTGAACACCGATGACCTTGAGACGCTGCTGTTTGCAAACCGCGTTCATGCTGCCGAACTGGTACTTCCCGACCTGCTGGCCGCTTGCCGCGGCACGGCGGATCAAACGCTGGCCGCCGCATGCGCCGCGCTGGAGAACTGGGATCGCAAAGTCAATGTCGACAGCAGGGGCGCGATCCTGTTCCGCGAATTCTGGATTCAGGCGTCGGCCCTGCCCGACATGTGGGCAGTGCCGTTCGACCCCTCGGACCCGGTGCACACGCCGCGGGGCGTTGCGGCTGTTGCGGCGGCGCCCATGCTTGCCGTATTGCGAGCGGCCGCACTTCAGTTGAGCGCGCTCGGCGTGCCGCTCGATGCTCCACTGGGGGAGTATCAGGCGGAAGTACGCAAAGGAGTTCGATATCCGATCCATGGCGGCATCGGCGACGTGGACGGGGTCTCAAACGCCCTGCACACGACGTCGCAACTGACGGCCCAGGGATATGGCGGCGTCGCGTGGGGCACCAGCTACGTGCAGCTCGTCAGCTTCGACGACCATGGCCCTGTCGCGCGCGGATTGCTGGCGTATGGACAGTCGACCGACCCGGCATCGCCATACTACGCGGACCAGTTGCCGCTGTATGTGTCGAAGCAGCTTGTAACGCTTCCGTTCACACGGGAGCAGATCGCGGCGGACGGACACCGGCAGCAAACCACGGTATCGGAAAAATAGATCTTGCAGAGGTCCGCGTCGCTTGCTATAGTTCTGTCCCTGCCGCAACGCTGTAACGCAAGTGAAAGCGAAGTGGAAGAAAAAGAAGCTTGACGAATCGCACGAAATACTCGATAATCTTGCCTCTCTGCTGCTGACAAACACAACGATTTGTCGCCGGATCGAACGAAAGTTCACGGGTCCGCAGCAAGCCTTCAGGGCAGAATTCTTTAACAATCAACAGTCGATAAGTGTGGGCGTTTGATGTGATGTGCCCCGGACTTCGGTCCGGAAGCTCAAAATATATAGCATCAAACGCTTACACAAGAAATAAACGTAATCATCTTCGGATGATTCGTCAGTATCTTGAGTGAGTGACCCCGACAGCAATGTCGGACAACAGAGATTGAACTGAAGAGTTTGATCCTGGCTCAGATTGAACGCTGGCGGCATGCTTTACACATGCAAGTCGAACGGTAACAGGGAGCTTGCTCCGCTGACGAGTGGCGAACGGGTGAGTAATATATCGGAACGTGCCCAAGAGTGGGGGATAACGTAGCGAAAGTTACGCTAATACCGCATACGATCTACGGATGAAAGCAGGGGACCGCAAGGCCTTGTGCTCCTGGAGCGGCCGATATCTGATTAGCTAGTTGGTGAGGTAAAGGCTCACCAAGGCGACGATCAGTAGCTGGTCTGAGAGGACGACCAGCCACACTGGAACTGAGACACGGTCCAGACTCCTACGGGAGGCAGCAGTGGGGAATTTTGGACAATGGGGGCAACCCTGATCCAGCAATGCCGCGTGAGTGAAGAAGGCCTTCGGGTTGTAAAGCTCTTTTGTCAGGGAAGAAAAGGTCGTGGCTAATATCCACGGCTCATGACGGTACCTGAAGAATAAGCACCGGCTAACTACGTGCCAGCAGCCGCGGTAATACGTAGGGTGCAAGCGTTAATCGGAATTACTGGGCGTAAAGCGTGCGCAGGCGGTTTTGTAAGTCTGTTGTGAAATCCCCGGGCTTAACCTGGGAATGGCAATGGAGACTGCAAGGCTAGAGTTTGGCAGAGGGGGGTAGAATTCCACGTGTAGCAGTGAAATGCGTAGAGATGTGGAGGAACACCGATGGCGAAGGCAGCCCCCTGGGTCAAGACTGACGCTCATGCACGAAAGCGTGGGGAGCAAACAGGATTAGATACCCTGGTAGTCCACGCCCTAAACGATGTCTACTAGTTGTTGGGTCTTAATTGACTTAGTAACGCAGCTAACGCGTGAAGTAGACCGCCTGGGGAGTACGGTCGCAAGATTAAAACTCAAAGGAATTGACGGGGACCCGCACAAGCGGTGGATGATGTGGATTAATTCGATGCAACGCGAAAAACCTTACCTACCCTTGACATGTCAGGAATCCTGGAGAGATCCGGGAGTGCCCGAAAGGGAACCTGAACACAGGTGCTGCATGGCTGTCGTCAGCTCGTGTCGTGAGATGTTGGGTTAAGTCCCGCAACGAGCGCAACCCTTGTCATTAGTTGCTACGAAAGAGCACTCTAATGAGACTGCCGGTGACAAACCGGAGGAAGGTGGGGATGACGTCAAGTCCTCATGGCCCTTATGGGTAGGGCTTCACACGTCATACAATGGTACATACAGAGGGCCGCCAACCCGCGAGGGGGAGCTAATCCCAGAAAGTGTATCGTAGTCCGGATTGTAGTCTGCAACTCGACTGCATGAAGTTGGAATCGCTAGTAATCGCGGATCAGCATGTCGCGGTGAATACGTTCCCGGGTCTTGTACACACCGCCCGTCACACCATGGGAGCGGGTTTTACCAGAAGTAGGTAGCTTAACCGCAAGGAGGGCGCTTACCACGGTAGGATTCGTGACTGGGGTGAAGTCGTAACAAGGTAGCCGTATCGGAAGGTGCGGCTGGATCACCTCCTTTCTAGAGTAGGCACTGA
>NZ_JBUPWE010000040.1:0-7511 GCF_055502615.1 Pseudoduganella sp. jia 9
TAAAGCATGCCGCCAGCGTTCAATCTGAGCCAGGATCAAACTCTTCAGTTCAATCTCTGTTGTCCGACATTGCTGTCGGGGTCACTCACTCAAGATACTGACGAATCATCCGAAGATGATTACGTTTATTTCTTGTGTAAGCGTTTGATGCTATATATTTTGAGCTTCCGGACCGAAGTCCGGGGCACATCACATCAAACGCCCACACTTATCGACTGTTGATTGTTAAAGAATTCTGCCCTTGAAGGCTTGCTGCGGATCCGTGAACTTTCGTTCGACCCCGCGACAAATCGTTGTGTTTGTCAGCAGCAGAGAGATGAGATTATGCGATGTTTCGTGCAGCTCGTCAACCCCTCAGTTTGTATCGCAATGTTGCGTCAGCGATTCATACTACCTGTCGCATCGTTTCGTTTTCACGTCTGCGTTGCGGCAGGGACGGAACTATAGCAAACGGCAAACCGCTTCGCAAGCCCAGCGACGCGATTTTTAACGACAAGGTATAGTACTTAGCAACTTTTGCGAGCTCATCCATGCAACCTCCCTCCCTTCTGAAGATTTGTGCCGCGTTATGCGCGGTTTATTCCGTGGCTGCCACTGCGGCTGAGCAATTGGCCGATGTGGTCGTCATCACCGCTAGCCGGATGGAACATGCCAGTTTCGAATTGCCGGCCGCAATCGACGTTATCGATGCCGGCCGTATTCGCGACGCGCAACTGCGCGTGAATGCCTCCGAATCCCTGGTCGCAGTACCTGGCCTGGTGGTGCAAAACCGCCAGAACTACGCCCAGGATCTGCAAATCTCGTCACGCGGCTTTGGTACCCGTTCCGCCTTTGGCGTACGCGGCGTGCGCCTGATTGCCGACGGTATTCCGGCAACGATGCCGGACGGCCAGGGCCAGGCGGCAACGTTCAACCTGGACCGTGCGCAGCGCATCGAGGTATTGCGGGGTCCGTTCTCCGCACTGTACGGAAACCACTCCGGCGGCGTCGTGCAGCTGTTCACGGAAGACGGCAGGGAGCCGGCATCGGCTGAAATGTCTGTCATGGCCGGCAGCGATGGCCAGCGCAAGGTCGACCTGAGTACACAGGGGCGCGAGGGCAAGATCGGCTACGTCGTCGACGTCTCCCGCTTCGAGACCGACGGTTACCGCGACCACAGCGCGGCGCGCCGCGACCAGCAGTTCGCCAAGCTGACCGTGGCGCCCGACTCCCGCAGCAAGCTGACGCTGGTGGCCAGCAGCCTGCGGCAGAAAGATACGGAAGACCCGCTCGGCGTACAGTGGGCGACCTATGAGCGCGACCCGCGCGCCGGCGAGATCGATCCCACCGATACCGAAACGACGAAACGCACCTATGCGGATCGCTATAACACCCGCAAGAGCATCGATCACCAGCAGGCTGGTGCCAGCTACGATATTTATTTCGGCGAAAATCGCCTGCATCTGATGGCGTACGGCGGCAATCGCGAAGTGGTGCAGTACCAGTCCTTCTCGCGCGGCTTCCAGGCGCCGGCGACGCATTCCGGCGGCGTGATCGACTTCGATCGCAACTTCTATGGCGCGGCCATCAACTGGACGGATGTCCGCCGATTCGACCAGGGCGTACTGCGCACCACCGCCGGCCTCGATTACGACCGCTCGACGGACGACCGCCAGGGCTTCGAGAATTTTGCCGGAACTCAGCTCGGTGTCAAAGGCGCATTGCGTCGCGACGAGAAAGATGTCGTCTCGAACGTGGATCCTTATGTGCAGACGGAATGGCAGAGCGGGCCATGGCGCCTTACTGCCGGCGTGCGGCACAGCCGGGTGAAGGTCGAGGTCGACGACCGCTTCCTCGGCAACGGCAACGACAGCGGCGATCTCACGTTCACCCGCACTACGCCGGTGCTGGGCGCCCTGTACAAAGTGACGCCCGACCTCAACGTCTATGTCAGCGCCGCGCGCGGCTTTGAAACGCCGACGCTGAACGAGATGTTCTATTCGGGTTCGGGCGATGGCTTCAACTACAGGCTGCGTCCGGCGCGCAGCATGCACGTGGAAGCCGGCACCAAGATCCGCCTGGGCGGGAACACCCGCGTGGACGCAGCGCTGTTCGAAGTCCGGACGCGCGACGAAGTGGTGGTGGATACCTCCAGTGGCGGCCGCACGAGCTACCGCAACGCCAGCAAGACGCTGCGCCAGGGGATCGAAGTATCGGTCGACTCATCCTGGGCCGGCGGATTCTCGGCCCGCGCCGCGCTGACTGGCTTGCGTGCCGTCTACGACCAGGCGTTCGGCAACGTGGCCGAGGGCAGCCGCATGCCTGGTGTCGCGCGTACCAACGCCTATGGAGAACTGGCGTGGAAGGACGCTGACGGCCGCTATGGCGCGGCGATCGAGGCGCTTGCCAACGGCAAGGTCTATGCGGAAGATACGAACCGGGAAAAAGCCGCGCCGGGATATGGCCTGCTCAACCTGCGCTTCACGGCCATGCAGCCGGTTGGCGGCTGGCGGCTGAAGGAGTTTGTCCGCCTGAACAACCTGCTCGACAAGGGCTACGTCGGTTCGGTCATCGTGGGCGAAGCGAATAAACGCTATTACGAAGCGGCGCCGGGCCGCAACTGGCAGGCGGGGTTCAGCGCGCAGTATCTGTTCTGATGCTGTTGACGGTACAGGTGCTGTACCGTTCCCCTGCCTCGAACGTCACGTGGACGGGAAGGAACTGGGCGATCACTTCCGCATTGGTGATCGCGTGCTGCGACACATGATCGAGTGTATAGCTGCCGCCGCCGGCCAGCGCGAGCGGCAGCATCAGCTGGTCGCCCAGGTGTTCGCCTACCGCGGCGCCGGATGCCAGGTAGCGCTTTGCTTCCAGGGCCGCATCACCGGCCACGTCTTCGGCACGGCGGCGCTTCTCGCCGACCGACGAAAACACCTCCGTCACATGCTCGCTTTCCAGCACGATCAGCAGCGCGTTACCCGGCCCCTGGTCGTTCGATAGCGGATGCGAGAACAGCTGGTCGTTCCGCCAGTGCAGCGCCTTGCCGATGCATTCGAGCTCGCGCTGCGCAACCGATAGCGGGATCGCTGCCACGTAGGCGTCGGCCCGCCCTGCCCTCAGCGTGCCGCGCTCCGGCAAATGCAACTGGCGCAACTGCGCGCATGGCCAGATGGCGGCACATACTTCGCCACCGCCGTTTGGATAAAAACCGAAGCGCTTCAACTCGAAGTCGACCTGGGCCCCCATTGCCTGCAGCATCCGCACGTAGGCATGCTCAATGAAGTGTGCCGGTGGCGCTTTCGGATTGTGGGTACCGCCGCTGACCTTCACTACCGATGGCACATCCGCATGCAGCAGTGCGGGGATCAGTGTCTGGAGAACCAGCGTCGCGCTGCCGGCGGTGCCGATGGCGAATTCATGAACGCCGCCCTTGATGCAGCGCGGCGTGAAGGCCAGCTCGGTGGAGCCCACTTCCGCATGGCTGACGTCCGCGTTGCATATTGCTGCGGCAGCCCGCACCGCCATCAGGTGCTGCCGCATCAGGCCCGGCTTCGGCCGGTTGGCGCGGATGTTCCGGATCCGGAACGGCTGCCCGGTGATCATCGACAGCGTCAGCGACGAGCGCAGAATCTGCCCGCCGCCTTCGCCCGTTGAGCCGTCCAGCTCGATCATTGCATCATCCTTTCACGCAGACCACCTGCTTCAACGTATGCACCACTTCGACCAGATCGCGCTGGGCATGCATCACGGCGTCGATATCCTTGTAGGCCATCGGGATCTCGTCCACCACGCCTTCGTCCTTGCGGCATTCGACGCCCTCGGTCGCGCGCGCCTGGTCTTCGCGCGTGAAGCGGCGCTTTGCCTCGCTGCGGCTCATCGTGCGCCCCGCCCCGTGGCTGCAACTGGTGAAGCTGTCCTCGTTACCCTTGCCGCGCACGATGTAGCTGCGCGCGCCCATCGATCCAGGAATGATGCCCAGCTCGCCGGCCCTGGCCGACACGGCGCCCTTGCGCGTCACCAGCACGTCCTGGCCGAAGTGACGCTCTTTCTGCACATAGTTGTGATGGCAATTGACGGCTTCCACATGCGTCTCGAACGGTTTCCGGATGACGCTGCGAACGGCCTTGACCAGGTTCTGCATCATGACCTCGCGATTCATGCGGGCGAATTTCTGCGCCCAGCCCACTGCTTCCACGTAGTCGTCGTAATGCTGCGTGCCCTCCTTCAGATAGGCGAGATCGCGGTCAGGCAGGTTGGCCAGGTGGGTGCGCATATCCTGCTGTGCCAGTTCGATGAAGTGGGTGCCGATCGCGTTGCCGACGCCGCGCGAACCGGAGTGCAGCATCAGCCACACGGCGCCTTGCTCGTCGAGGCAGACTTCGATGAAGTGATTGCCGGTGCCTAGCGTACCCAGGTGCTTGTAGTTGTTGGTATGCCGCAGTTTCGGCGTCTTGGCGCAAATGACGTCGAACTCGTCCTTCAGTTGGGACCAGGCGGCGTCGACGGCGGAAGGCGGGTCCTGCCAGGAACCCGCATCGCGCCCCTTGAAGCCGCGGGTTTTAGGCGACAGGCCGTGAGGAATCGCCTTTTCGATCGCACTGCGCAGCGGGCCCAGATTGTCGGGCAGGTCGTTGGCCGTCAGCGTGGTCTTTGCCGCCATCATGCCGCAGCCGATGTCGACACCGACCGCGGCCGGTATGACGGCACCCAGCGTGGGGATGACACTGCCGATTGTCGAACCCTTGCCCAGGTGGACATCGGGCATCACCGCGATGTGCCTGTAAATGAAGGGCATCTTCGCCGTGTTCACCAGTTGCTCTTTCGCCTCCGGCTCAACGGGCACGCCATGCGTCCACATCTTGACTGGCCGGCCGCCCTTCACTTCCATGGTGTCGTAATCTGTGCTCATGCTAGTCTCCTGCCGGCATTATGTGCGATCCGGCAGGAGCGGCGCACACGATCAGTAACTGCTGAGCGCCTTGCCGAACTTGAGGAGCCACAGGCGGCTCGGCCGTTCGGCATCGGTACCCCGCGCCACGCGGATCGTGTTAGCGGCATTGCAGCCTGGCGCAGCACCGGTAACGATCGTGCCGGCGGCATCGACACTGCACTTGGTAACGTCGGCATCGGCCACTGTCTCGCCGGATGGTGCAAAGACTTTTGTTTTCAGGCCGAAGTCGTTGTCGTTGGCGATCGCCAGGGTGCTCGCATCGACGACGGTAAGGCCTTCGGCCTTCTCGGCCAGCCAGCCGATGGCATTCAGGTCGAGCAACTGTGTCTTCTTCAGCGGTACCACCTTCGACCAGTCCGCGCCATTGACGGCCGCGCCGGACATCGAGCTCTTTTCGAGATCGGATGTGTCGGCATTGAACGGGGCAGCGGCTATATCGGTCGCACCGCCGGTTTCAACCAGCATCAGCTTGTTGAACACTTTGCCTGCCGGATCAGCGCCCTGTTCGATGACGATGAACTTGCCATTCCCCAGCGCGACCACGTCGCCCAGTTTCGCGTTGCCGGTACGGCCGTCCTGGTAGTCGGCGGCCGCGATCGGGTAGGCGTACATCTTCGTTGCCGCGCCGGTTTTCGGATCGAATTCCACCCAGCGGGTGAAACGCGCGAAGCGTTCGACCTGTTCATTCTTTCCGGTGACGGCATAGGCGGCACTACCGTCGGACAGCGGGCTTTGCAGGAAACCATGCAGTTTGTCGGTGCTGCTGTCCAGCGTCAGGCCTTCCATCCCCCGATTGGCGCGGCGCTTGGCGAAGATCTTCGGCAGCCCGGTACCCGGCGCATATTTGTTCAGGATGATGCCGGTGGCGGCATCGACCTTGACGATGAATGGGCCGTATTCGTCCGAAATCCACAGTGCGTTGCGTGCCTTGTCGAACGCCACTGCTTCGCTGTCGATGCCGTTCGCGTCGAACCTCGCCTTGCCGGCTGCATCGAACTTCATCGCATCCATGACCGGGATCTCGGCGGAATTGCCGAGCGAACCTTCCGGAATCGGCAACCCGCTGGCGTTGACCGTAGCGGAAGCCTTGATCGGCATGGCCGAGTTCAGCACCGCTCCCGATTTGCCGACGGTGATCAAGCCGATCGATGGCGCGAACGACGGCGACGGGAAAATCTTGCTGCCGGTCGTTGCGGAACCGCTGAGCGATGGCACATTCGGGCCGTCGCCATTGGGTCCGCGGTCGGTCAGGCCGTAGAATTCCAGGTCGCCGCTGGCGTTGGTACCCTTGAATGCCAGCGCCGAGCCATACGATGGCAGGAAGCCAAGCGGGAAGTCTTCCTTTGCCTTGCTGCTGCCTTCGTAAGGAATGTGGAACTTGCCTTCGGCCTGGATCTGGTAACGCGTGACGCTGACCTCGACCGCGCCTTGAACGAATTTCTCGACAGCCGGCGCGTTGAGCTTCGATGCCAGCGTATCTTCGAAGTGTTCGCGAACCAGCATGCGGCGGCTGTCATCGATCGTACGGACGGCGTATTTTGCACCCGCGGATGCCAGCAGCGTAGCGAGCGTCTTGTCGAAAGTGGCGGCAGGTTGGGTGAAGTCGAGGCTTTTGCCAGCCAGCGCGGCACGTGCATCGCCTGAAATCCGGATGCCGTTCGAGGGATCGCCGTCGTCGTCCAGCAACTGCAGCGCGAGCAGGCGATTGATGACCTTGATGTCATTGACGCCGGTGACGCCGGCCAGTTGCAGTGGGGTGACTGTCGCAGCACACGCGGTACTGCCCAGTGAAATACCGCCGAGCGTGAAATTGACCGTATCGCCCTCGGTACACGTGAACTCGCCCTTGCTACCCGTTATCGCTCGCGCCGCTGTCCCCGCCACATACTCCGCGCCCTCGACCGCACCGTCGAGAAACACACCGCTGACCTGCGGTTTCGCAGGAGCAGTAACAGCTGGCGGATCGTTGTCGCCGCCACATGCAGCAAGTAAAACGGCAAGGGATAACAGCGAAAGATGGGGGAGCTTCATGCGGGCCTCTTCGAATGAAAAGGCGCAGTCTATGAGACCGGCATGACCTGGCGATGACAGGAAGCTTTTTCAAAACCTGAGCACCAAGGCTTGAGTCCCCGCCAGAGCGACGTCGGGCAGTGCACGGCGGAGCACTAAAACCCGGGACCGAGCTCTAAGTCCGAGGCGTAATGCAAAATATGAAGCACAAATGAAAAAAGCCCACCAGAGTGACGTCGGGCAATGCCCGGCGGAGCACTAAAACCGAGGCCTGCAGCCCAGTCCGCGGCACACAGGAAAGCATGCGTTCAAATGCGAAAAACCCCCGCCAGCTCACTGGACGGGGGTTTCTCTATATAACAGCCTGACGATAACCTACTTTCACACTGGTTGCAGCACTATCATCGGCGCAAAGTCGTTTCACGGTCCTGTTCGGGATGGGAAGGGGTGGGACCGACTTGCTATGGTCATCAGGCATGACTTGTACGATCGATTGCTCTCGATGGAGCAGCAATCGATCTCAATCCGGAAGAAGTAAAGCGAGGGTAACTCTCATCAAAGAGTAAATGCA
>NZ_JBUPWE010000041.1:0-5066 GCF_055502615.1 Pseudoduganella sp. jia 9
AAGCGTTTGATGCTATATATTTTGAGCTTCCGGACCGAAGTCCGGGGCACATCACATCAAACGCCCACACTTATCGACTGTTGATTGTTAAAGAATTCTGCCCTTGAAGGCTTGCTGCGGATCCCTTGGACCCGGCGACAAATCGTTGTGTTTGTCAGCAGCAGAGAAGCGAGATTATCGGGTGTTTCGTGCGATTCGTCAAGCTTCTCATCTACTCACATCAACTTGCTTGTTTCACTTTCGTGACAGCTGCGTTGCTGCGAGGGACAGAACTATAACAACGCATCTGCTGTCGCGCAAGTGCTTTTTTGCACCATCCGGCCATCCTTCCCGTGCCCGTTCCAGCCCTGCGATTGCGCAGACTGTCGCACGGCCCTCGCGCCGGTGGACAGTTTTGCGTAACGTTATCTACACTTGCTGCCCTATATAGAGAACGGAAGCCCTCGATGTTCCCCACGCCGAAAATACAAGAGATCCTGAAGACTGTCCTGGCCTCGCTGCACACGGGATTCGATCGGACCGCCACTTGGGTGACCCAATTGTCGTGGTGGAAGTTCTTCCTGTTTGCCGCACTGGCGCTGATCGCGGCGTCGATCCTGCAGGACGAACTGTTCTCGCCGAATATGGACGAAGATGTCGTCATTCGATCGCACAATCGCCCGAGTGCCGGCAGCGATACCAGCATCGTCATCGATGACAGCGGCATTCATTTCAATCCCCGTGGGGGCAAGCTGCGCAATCCGGCACCGCCAGACGTTCCTGACGCCCCCGAAGCTGCTGAAGCCCCGGAGGCCGCCGAACCGCCAGCTGCTCCCGAGGCCCCGGAAGCCCCGGAAGCCGGCAATGCTGCACCCGCCGCTCCCGCAAAACCCGCCGCTCCGCCGGCAAAAGCCCGGACAGCCCCGGTCATCACCGCGCTTCCTGGCGAAGAGGTACACATCGAGCTGCCGCCGCAGATCGGCGAAGAACTGTCCAACGCGCTTGAAGAAGCGGTCGATAATGCGGCGGAAGAAAAAGTATCGCGTTATCACCAGCAGGCGTCGACGTGGTTCCAGAGCTTTATATTCCTGCTCGTGCTGACCCTGTTCGGGATGAAGGCGCTGATGGGCGGGAAGAAAAGAGCCGAAGCGGAAACACAGACCGCCAACGCCGCCGCCGAGCGCGCCGCCATGCAGCGCCAGCTGTCCGAGGCGAAGATGCAGATGATGCAGGCCCAGGTCGAGCCGCACTTCCTGTTCAACACGCTTGCTTCGGTCGAGCACCTGATCGAAACCGATCCGCCGCGCGCCTCGGCGATGCAGCGCAGCCTGATCAAGTACTTGCGCGCGGTGCTGCCCCAGATGCGGGACAACACGCTGATCACCAACCTCGGCCGTGAAGCGGACATGGTCCTTGCCTACCTGGCATTGCTGAAAATGCGGATGGAAGAACGGCTGACGATCGACTTCGACATCCCCGACGGCCTGCGTAGTGCGGCATTTCCGCCGATGATGCTGCAATCGATGGTGGAGAACGCCATCAAGCACGGACTGGAGGGCAAATCCGAAGGCGGCACCCTGAAGGTGCGCGCGGATGTGGCGCACAGCAAGCTGCGTGTGATCGTTGCCGATAACGGCCTCGGCTTCGGCGCCAAGCCCAGCGACGGCACCGGCCTGGGCTTGATGACGATTCGCGAGCGCCTGAAACTGCTGCATGGCGATGCTGGCCAGCTGCGCATCGAGCCGAACCAGCCGAGCGGCGTGATCGCCACGATCGAAGTGCCCTACCAGCTTTCCGACGCGGCACGCAAATAAGGCAAAATCCCGCCGCACTGCGGAGGCATTGCGCGGGGCACCGATTCATTGAATAATTGGCACCCTCTGCCTCTTATTCCTGCGAACCATGCCTACCGCGATTTTAGCCGACGATGAACGTTTGATGCGCGACCAGCTGCGCATGCGCCTGGGCCAGGTATGGCCGGAGCTCGAGATTGTAGGCGAAGCAAAGAACGGCGACGAAGCCATCGAGCTCGTCGACGAGCTGAAGCCGGACTTCACCTTTCTCGACATCCGCATGCCCGGCAAGACCGGCATGGAAGCCGCGGCGGTCATCGGCAACAAGAGCCATGTCGTGTTCGTGACGGCCTACGACGCGTACGCGGTGGAGGCCTTCGAGCGCGGAGCCGTCGATTACGTGCTCAAACCGCCGGAGCAGGAGCGGCTGAAGATCACCGCGGAGCGCCTGAAGGACAGGCTGAACAAGCCGGCCGGCGACGTCAATGCCAGCGTGACCGCCATGCTGTCGCAACTTGCGGAAAAGATCGCCGCGCCGAAGCCGAAGTTCCTGCAATGGATCCAGGCCAGCATCGGCCAGGATCTGCGCATGATTCCCGTCGAGGAAATCCTGTTCTTCCGTTCGGACGAGAAATATACCTGCGTGCAAACCGACAAGTTCGAAGCACTGATCCGCAAGCCGGTGCGCGACCTGGCCGACGAGCTCGATCCATCGCTGTTCTGGCAGATCCACCGCGCCACACTGGTGAACGTGAACGCGATCGAAGGCGTAACGCGCGATATCCGGGGCCGCCACCTGGTGATGGTCAAGGGCCGGCCGGAGAAGCTGGAAGTCAGCCGCAGCTTCCTGCACCTGTTCAAGCAAATGTAAAGCTGCCGGCGCAGTTGCGCCACATCAATCCTTCCGAGCCCGGCTGTATTAGGGTTTTCGGACGGCTGTCCGCTATCAGCCGAAGCGAGAACCGATGTCCATTCCACGACCATTACTGGTGGCTGCTCTGCTCATTGCCGCACGGCTTGCCTGGCCGGTTGCAGCACGGCCGGCCACGTTCGCCGAGCAGCGCGAGGCCGATGCCCGTGCGAGCATGGCCGGGCGTCGCGCTACCGACTATGCACTGGAGAACATCCGCGAAGAAGAACGCACCCACATTGCGCGCGAGCTGCACGACGACCTGGGCCAGTTGCTGGCCACGTTGCGCGTGGACATGAGCCTGCTGATGCAGCAACCGGTTGCCGACCAGGCCACGCGCGATCTGCTTGCCGGCATGGACGGGCGGCTGCTGTCGGCGATCACGTCGCTGCGGCGCATCGCCAGCAATCTGCGCCCGCATGCGCTCGATGAAGGTGGCTTGTATTTCGCACTGCAATCGCTGCGGCACGAATTCGAGGAACGGCATGGGGTCGCCTGCGAACTCCTCGGCCGTGAAGACGAACTGGTATTGAACGACCGCTACAGCACGGCGATCTTCCGCATCGTGCAGGAATCGCTCACGAACATTGCACGGCACGCGCACGCCCGGCGGGTGCGCATCGCACTGCGCCGGCATAACCTGACGCTGTACCTGACGATCGAGGACGATGGCCGCGGCATTGCCCAGGCCGACATGGAAAAGCCCTCATCGTTCGGCCTGCTCGGGATGCGCGAGCGTGTGTGGGCGATCCGTGGCGATATCTCCATCGCCGGCAGTCACCGCGGCACGCGAATCGAGATACGCCTGCCGTTACCGGGCGATGCCATCGACATCGGCAAACTGCCGGAGCTGAAACGTTCTACCTGAGCTGCCTTCCAACATGACCGGCGCCATCAAGAGCCGCGGCCTGGCGACGGCGATCGGCATAGGGGGCAGCTAATGTAAGCTGCGCCCCTGCCACACCACCCGGCATGCGGGTCCGCACCGGGCGGTTCGAGTAGTTGAGGTCAGGACAGGCGTGGTACGCCAAGCCGGTCGAAATAAGCGATCGTGAGGACTGTTTTCAGCAACCGATCAGCGTTTCGCCACCAGCATCGGCTGCTAGCGGCTACCCGCTTCGCAACCGTTTCCGACGCCCCTAGATTGCGCAATTCCCGATACATGGTTTTTCCACGCTTCCAGTGCTTGAGCTGGATCGCTCTCAGCCTGTGGCGCAGCCACTCATCGAGTTTCCGCCAAACCTTCGGCGTTTGAGCCAGCTTGAAGTACCCTTTCCAGCCAAGCATGTAGCGGCGCAGGTTGTCGACGACTTGTGCCATGCTTTTGCCGCCAGAGCGCCACGTCAATTCCCGAATACGCTGCTTGAATGTTGCCAGCGGCTTATCCGCGACCTTGAGTTTGACGCCACTGCGATCAGCCCAGAGGCTGTAACCGAGGAATTTACGACCAAAGGCGCTACCCACCGCACTCTTGCCTTCGTTGACCACGAGGTGCAACTTGTCATAGAGACGGCGCAGCAACGCCATCACCCGCTCGCCAGCATGCTTGCTGCGCACGTAGACGTTCGCATCATCGGCATAGCGCGCAAAGCAATGGCCGCGACGTTCCAGTTCCTTGTCCACTTCATCGAGCAGGACGTTGGCCAGTAGCGGCGACAGCGGCCCGCCTTGCGGCGTCCCCTCGTTCCGCGACTGCACCACGCCATGGTCCATGATGCCGCTGTTCAGATAAGCGCGGACCAGCCAGATTACTCCAGCGTCATTGATGCGTTTCCGTAGGCGGTCGATCAGGATGTCGTGGTTGACCCGGTCGAAGAACTTCGACAGGTCCACGTCCACTACGATCCGTCGTCCCGACTGGACATACGCCCGAGCGGCAAGTACCGCATCCTGCGCACGCCGACCGGGACGAAAACCGTAGCTGTGCTCGCTGAAAGTGGGGTCAAGAATCGGTTGCAGCACCTGGAGCAGTGCTTGCTGGATCAGCCGATCCGTCACCGTCGGGATGCCGAGCTCACGCTCGCCACCGTCGGGCTTCGGGATCGTCACCCTTCGTACCGGGCGGGGCCGGTACGTCCCTGCCAGCAGTTGTTCGCGTATTTCCGGCCAGGCGACGGCCAGATAGCGCGAGGTTTCGTCAATGTCCCGACCATCCACCCCGGCTGCGCCCTTGTTGGCACGCACACGCTTGAACGCCTGCAGCAGATTTTCCCTTCTCAGCGCTGCTTGCAGCAGCGCCGATCCTGCGTTTCCTGACACATGTCGCGGACCACAGGCTTCGTCGCTGGAAGTTGCAGCCAAGGCTTCACCCTGACCTACGGCCTCCCGCCCCGCTGACGCGGGCATCTGACGCATTGCCTGTTGTATCGACATGCCGGAAAAAA
>NZ_JBUPWE010000042.1:0-1580 GCF_055502615.1 Pseudoduganella sp. jia 9
TAACAGCCTGACGATAACCTACTTTCACACTGGTTGCAGCACTATCATCGGCGCAAAGTCGTTTCACGGTCCTGTTCGGGATGGGAAGGGGTGGGACCGACTTGCTATGGTCATCAGGCATGACTTGTACGATCGATTGCTCTCGATGGAGCAGCAATCGATCTCAATCCGGAAGAAGTAAAGCGAGGGTAACTCTCATCAAAGAGTAAATGCACTGTAACCGTCAAGGTTATAGGGACAAGCCGTACGGGCAATTAGTATCAGTTAGCTTAATGCATTACTGCACTTCCACACCTGACCTATCAACGTCCTGGTCTCGAACGACCCTTCAAGGAGCTCAAGGCTCCGGGAAATCTCATCTCAAGGCAAGTTTCCCGCTTAGATGCTTTCAGCGGTTATCTCTTCCGAACTTAGCTACCCGGCAATGCCACTGGCGTGACAACCGGTACACCAGAGGTTCGTCCACTCCGGTCCTCTCGTACTAGGAGCAGCCCCCTTCAAATTTCCAACGCCCACGGCAGATAGGGACCAAACTGTCTCACGACGTTTTAAACCCAGCTCACGTACCACTTTAAATGGCGAACAGCCATACCCTTGGGACCGGCTACAGCCCCAGGATGTGATGAGCCGACATCGAGGTGCCAAACTCCCCCGTCGATATGAACTCTTGGGAGGAATCAGCCTGTTATCCCCAGAGTACCTTTTATCCGTTGAGCGATGGCCCTTCCATACAGAACCACCGGATCACTATGTCCTACTTTCGTACCTGCTCGACTTGTCGGTCTCGCAGTTAAGCACGCTTATGCCATTGCACTATTAGCACGATGTCCGACCGTACCTAGCGTACCTTCGAACTCCTCCGTTACACTTTAGGAGGAGACCGCCCCAGTCAAACTGCCTACCATGCACTGTCCCCGATCCGGATAACGGACCAAGGTTAGAACCTCAAACAAACCAGGGTGGTATTTCAAGGTTGGCTCCACGAGAACTGGCGTCCCCGCTTCAAAGCCTCCCACCTATCCTACACAGATTGGTTCAAAGTCCAATGCAAAGCTACAGTAAAGGTTCATGGGGTCTTTCCGTCTAGCCGCGGGTAGATTGCATCATCACAAACACTTCAACTTCGCTGAGTCTCGGGAGGAGACAGTGTGGCCATCGTTACGCCATTCGTGCAGGTCGGAACTTACCCGACAAGGAATTTCGCTACCTTAGGACCGTTATAGTTACGGCCGCCGTTTACTGGGACTTCAATCAAGAGCTTGCACCCCATCATTTAATCTTCCAGCACCGGGCAGGCGTCACACCCTATACGTCCACTTTCGTGTTTGCAGAGTGCTGTGTTTTTATTAAACAGTCGCAGCCACCATTTTATTGCAACCCTGTCACCCTTCCACAGTAAAGTGGTCAAGCTACTGGGGCGTACCTTTTCCCGAAGTTACGGTACCAATTTGCCGAGTTCCTTCTCCCGAGTTCTCTCAAGCGCCTTAGAATACTCATCTCGCCCACCTGTGTCGGTTTGCGGTACGGTCTCGTATGACTGAAGCTTAGAGGCTTTTCTTGGAACCACTTCCGATTGCTTC
>NZ_JBUPWE010000043.1:0-1389 GCF_055502615.1 Pseudoduganella sp. jia 9
GCTCGCGTCGAACGTCATCTGCTCGCTGGCGCTGGCGCCGATCTGGAACGTCATCGACGATGCCAGCGTGCCGCCCACCAGCAGCGACGTGCCGCCGAACTTGGTGTTTTGCAGGACGTTGTTCAGTTCCTTGCCCAATGCATCGAACTCGGACTGCATGGCGGTCTTGTCATCGGCACTCGACGAGGCATCGGCGGCCTGGGTCGCCAGATCCTTCATGCGTACCAGCATGTTCGTCACTTCGTCGAATGCGCCATCGGCAGTCTGCAGCAGCGACTTGCTGTTTTGCGTGTTGGTCATGGCAACCGTCATCCCGCTCGTCTGCGATTTCAGGCGGGTCGCGATCTGCAGGCCGGCAGCGTCGTCCATTGCGGAATTGATGCGATAGCCGGTGCTCAGGCGCGTCATCGAGGTCGACAGGCTGTTCTGGGTACGCGACAGGGCGTTTTGAGCGGACAGGGCGGCGTTGTTGGTGTGAAGGCTCAGCATGATTACATCCTCGTGATTGGTTTCAGGGGCATGCGTTTCACGCCCTCATCAATACAAGGCGACACGCTCCGAATTGAAATTAAATGCCCTACGGAAAAATTTTTCAGTGACCGAGCATTGCTGGCGTGATGCGCGCCGCGTTCGCCATGGCTCAACGGAAAAAGCCAACCCGGAGGTTGGCTTTTCGATGACGCCGGCTGTAACTAACCGGTGATCACGGGGATTACTGCAGCAGGGACATGACCATCGACGACATGCTGTTGGACTGCTTCAGCATGGCGGTGCCGGCTTGCATCAGCATCTGGTTCGACGTCATGTTCGCGCTTTCCTTGGCGAAGTCGACGTCCATGATGCGGCCGGTAGCGGCCTTGGTGTTCGAGCTGATGTTGCCCAGGTTGGTGTTGATGTGGTCCAGGCGGTTGGCAGCTGCACCGATCGACGAGCGCACGGCGCTGACCTTGTCGATGGCGGTCGTCAGGTTCGTGATGGCGGTGCTTGCAGCGCTCGTCAGTTCCGTGCCGGCCGTGGTGACGGTTGGCGCAGTGAACTTTGCGGTGGCGCTGCTGACGGCGCCAGTCAGCGCGGTCATTGCGGCGCTCGCGTCGAACGTCATCTGCTCGCTGGCGCTGGCGCCGATCTGGAACGTCATCGACGATGCCAGCGTGCCGCCCACCAGCAGCGACGTGCCGCCGAACTTGGTGTTGTTCAGGACGTTGTTCAGTTCCTTGCCCAGTGCATCGAACTCGGACTGCATGGCGGTCTTGTCATCGGCGCTCGACGAGGCATCGGCGGCCTGGGTCGCCAGATCCTTCATGCGTACCAGCATGTTCGTCACTTCGTCGAATGCGCCATCGGCAGTCTGCAGCAGCGACTTGCTGTTTTGCGTGTTGGTCATGGCAA
>NZ_JBUPWE010000044.1:0-1003 GCF_055502615.1 Pseudoduganella sp. jia 9
TAGTTGCTGGGTGTAGACCCGAAACCAAGTGATCTATCCATGGCCAGGTTGAAGGTGCGGTAACACGCACTGGAGGACCGAACCCACTAATGTTGAAAAATTAGGGGATGAGCTGTGGATAGGGGTGAAAGGCTAAACAAACTTGGAAATAGCTGGTTCTCTCCGAAAACTATTTAGGTAGTGCCTCAAGTATCACCACCGGGGGTAGAGCACTGTTATGGCTAGGGGGTCATCGCGACTTACCAAACCATTGCAAACTCCGAATACCGGTAAGTGCGAGCTTGGGAGACAGACATCGGGTGCTAACGTCCGGTGTCAAGAGGGAAACAACCCAGACCGCCAGCTAAGGTCCCAAAGATTGGCTAAGTGGAAAACGAAGTGGGAAGGCTAAAACAGTCAGGATGTTGGCTTAGAAGCAGCCATCATTTAAAGAAAGCGTAATAGCTCACTGATCGAGTCGTCCTGCGCGGAAGATGTAACGGGGCTAAGCCAGTCACCGAAGCTGCGGATATAAGGATATGGTAGGAGAGCGTTCTGTAAGCCTGCGAAGGTGTCTTGTAAAGGATGCTGGAGGTATCAGAAGTGCGAATGCTGACATGAGTAGCGATAATGCGGGTGAAAAGCCCGCACGCCGTAAGCCCAAGGTTTCCTGTTCAACGTTCATCGGAGCAGGGTGAGTCGGCCCCTAAGGCGAGGCAGAGATGCGTAGCTGATGGGAAGCAGGTTAATATTCCTGCACCGTCGTATGATGCGATGGGGGGACGGATCGCGGAAGGTTGTCTGACTGTTGGAATAGTCAGTTTCTGGTTCATAGAAGGTGCTTAGGCAAATCCGGGCACATAATTCAAGGGACTGGGACGAGCGCCCATGTGGCGTGAAGCAATCGGAAGTGGTTCCAAGAAAAGCCTCTAAGCTTCAGTCATACGAGACCGTACCGCAAACCGACACAGGTGGGCGAGATGAGTATTCTAAGGCGCTTGAGAGAACTCGGGAGAAGGAACTC
>NZ_JBUPWE010000045.1:0-747 GCF_055502615.1 Pseudoduganella sp. jia 9
ATGCCTTGGCGATTACAGGCGATGAAGGACGTAGAAGTCTGCGATAAGCTTCGGGGAGCTGACAAACGAGCATTGATCCGAAGATTTCCGAATGGGGAAACCCGGCCTTATAGGTCATCACTCACTGAATACATAGGTGTGTGAAGCGAACGCGGCGAACTGAAACATCTAAGTAGCTGCAGGAAAAGAAATCAACCGAGATTCCCAAAGTAGTGGCGAGCGAAATGGGATGAGCCTGCATATGATAGTCGGACTGGTAGTGGAAGCCTCTGGAAATAGGCGCCATAGTGGGTGATAGCCCCGTACGCGAAATCAGACCGGTGGTACTAAGTATGCGACAAGTAGGGCGGGACACGAGAAATCCTGTCTGAATATGGGGGGACCATCCTCCAAGGCTAAATACTCGTAATCGACCGATAGTGAACCAGTACCGTGAGGGAAAGGCGAAAAGAACCCCGGGAGGGGAGTGAAATAGATCCTGAAACCGTGTGCATACAAACAGTCGGAGCGGACTTGTTCCGTGACGGCGTACCTTTTGTATAATGGGTCAGCGACTTACATTCAGTAGCGAGGTTAACCGAATAGGGGAGCCGCAGAGAAATCGAGTCCGAACAGGGCGTTAGTTGCTGGGTGTAGACCCGAAACCAAGTGATCTATCCATGGCCAGGTTGAAGGTGCGGTAACACGCACTGGAGGACCGAACCCACTAATGTTGAAAAATTAGGGGATGAGCTGTGGATAGGGGTG
>NZ_JBUPWE010000046.1:0-531 GCF_055502615.1 Pseudoduganella sp. jia 9
TGCTCGTTTGTCAGCTCCCCGAAGCTTATCGCAGACTTCTACGTCCTTCATCGCCTGTAATCGCCAAGGCATCCACCATGTGCACTTATTCACTTGTCCCTATAACCTTGACGGCTATACCTTCAAGCATTTACTACTATGTTTGATGAGTTTTTGTATGCGTTCCTTTCGGAACACTACCCTAAGTGTATTCATTGCTGAATACGCTTAATAAAACTTTACTTCTTCCAGATTGTTAAAGAACGAAACAGCAGTAGTCTCTAAAAGACTAAACATAAAAGTGAACTCGTCACGCTTACGTTTAATATCTTGAGTAGATGCGTTGGTGGAGGATGACGGGATCGAACCGACGACCCCCTGCTTGCAAAGCAGGTGCTCTCCCAGCTGAGCTAATCCCCCTGGGAATTACTTGTGCTTGATACGTGGTGGGTCTGGTTGGGCTCGAACCAACGACCCCCGCGTTATCAACACGGTGCTCTAACCAGCTGAGCTACAGACCCGCATTGTTACCTAGCGGTGCCACTGTTTCTT